>CAJUBT010000005.1:20826-85317 GCA_910584815.1 uncultured Christensenella sp.
TGTAAATGCAAAATGTTCAATTTTATAATAAAAATAAAATTCACTTCATATATATAGTATGGAGTGATTTTTTTATTGTGCAAATTATAAAAACCAACGCAAAACAACCAGGTAAAGTAACAATATCAAAATATAGCGCAAAAAGGCAAAAAGTGTTTTGGATAATTAGAATAAGCACTTTGGCTTTTTCTTTGTCGCTACTACTCAGTTTATTTTCAGAAACATTTTTAAATAAAAGTAATGTAATATTAGCAATTATTTTACTTATAACATTTATGATGTTAAATGTTTTTAGTGATATGCTTGGACTTGCAATAACATCTTGTCAAATAGAAGAATTAAAAAAGGATGATATTTCAAGAACATTAAAAACAAGATGTTTATTGCTTATTAAAAATTCAGATAAAGTTTCTTCCATTTTATGCGATGTTATTGGAGATATAAGCGGAATTCTATGTGGTGTTAGTGGAACAACTATCACAATAATTTTATCTTCAACATTTAAAATTGTAAGCTTAAACATTTTGTTTGGTTCCATTGTAAGTGCTATAATAGCTGGTTTAACAGTGCTTTTTAAAGCAATAGCAAAAAATTATGCTGTAAACAATTCTTTAAAACTTGTAAAATCTACTGCCAAATTTATGGAAGTTTTAGAAAATATTTTTAAAAAATTTAAACGAAAAAAGAAAAATAAATCTTCCGAAAATAAATTAAACAATTCTAACAAAATCAGCAATGCCTAAAAAATTATAAGAATATCAAAATTTTTTGCAAATTTAAATTATTAAATAACTAAACAAAATTTTTGTTAAAATAGGTTGTGCCAAATTTAAAATATTTATAGGTTATTTGGTTTTTCTTATTATTCATTAAATTATTATTTTTTAATTTTTATTAAAATAAAAATATATTTACTATTTATATTTTATCAAAATGAATATTTATGCATTAATTATTGCATAAATATTTATTTTATTGTATAATTAAATGTATTATAAAACATATGTAAGAGGGTTTATTTTATGGCACGAAATGTAAGACAATCAAAAATTTTAGAGTTAATTTCTAATTTTGAAATAGAAACACAAGAAGAACTTGTAAACAAGTTAAGGGAGCAAAATTATGATGTTACTCAAGCAACTATAAGTAGAGATATAAAGGAATTAGGGCTAATAAAAGTTTTATCTTCTCAAAGTGGGAAGTATAAATATGCTTTTGCAGAAACTATTAATCAAACTTCTAATAAATATTTGTTTTTATTAAAAGAATCTGTAATTTCATTAAAAATAGCTAACAACTTTGTTGTTTTAAGAACTTTAAAAGACACAGCAAGCTCTGTTTGTGCTATGATAGATAAGTTTAATTTGGAAGATGTTTTAGGCAGTGTTAACGGGAATGATACAGTTATGATAATTTTTTCTACAAATGAGCAAGCATTATTAGCACTAAATAAATTAGAGAATATTATCAATTCCTAAAACAAATGTACTATATCTATTGCATTTTTTACATAAATTTGTTATATTAACTCTAGAAAAAATCTTTAGGAAAATAAAGAAATGTTAAAAAATTTAGAAATACAAAATGTAGCTTTGATAGACAATGTTAATTTGGAGTTTTCTCCAAATTTAAATGTTTTAAGTGGTGAAACGGGCGCAGGTAAGAGTATTATTGTAGATGCTCTTAACTTTGTTATTGGTGCAAAACAAAATAAAGGCCTTATTAAACAGGGTAAACCTTTTATGAAGGTTCAAGCACTTTTTTCATCTCCATTTAGTAAAGATATACATACTTTATTAACTGATTACGACGTTGAAGACCAAGATGAAATTTTAATTATGCGTAAACTCACAAGTGAAGGGAAAAATGATATTAAACTAAATGGCACCACAATAACCCTTAATATGTTAAAAAATTTAACTTCTTTACTTATTGATATACACGGGCAGCACGAACATCAGCATTTACTTAAAGATAAATTTCATTTGCAAATAGTTGATATGTTTATTAAAGATAAATCAATATTTACCGAATATGAAGAGAAATTAAATAATTTAAAAAATATTCAATTACAAATTAAAAAATTAAATGGTTCAACAGAAAATCAAGAGAGAATGTTGGATTTATTAGATTATCAAATAAAAGAAATTGAACAGGCAAAATTAGTTATTGGTGAAGATGATGAACTTTTACAAAAAAAAGTGGCTATGCTTAACTATGAAAAAATTTATGAATCATTATCCGCTGCTATAAACGAAATTGATGGTCAAAATTCAACTATAAATTCTATAAAAAAAGCACAGTTAAATTTAAATAATATAACCAAATTCGATGAAACTTTGTTAGAAATAACAAATAGAATAGAAAGCACTAAGTTTGAACTTATTGACATCTCAGAAACCCTTAAAGTTAAAAAAGAAGAGTGTTTTTTTAATCAAAGTGAATTTAATGAAATAGATGAACGACTAGATAAAATTAAACTTATAAAGAAAAAATATGGTGCAACTATTGAAGATGTTTTAAAATACTTAGAAAAATCTAAGCAAGAATATGAAACTATTTTAAATAGCAAATCGAACTTAGTTAAATGTTTAGAAGAAAAGAAAGTTATTTTAAAAGAAATCTTTACTATTGCAAATAAAATTTCTAATATGAGAAGGCAACTTTCTAAAAATTTTGAATATAGTGTTAAAACCGAACTATCAAGCCTTGGTATGAAAGATGCCGATTTTAAAGTATATTTTTCCGATTTTGTTACAGAAGATACTATAGAAAATAAATTAACACCTACTGGTTGTGATGAAGTTAAATTTTTGTTTTCTGCAAATGCAGGTCAAAGCTTAAAGCCTTTAAGTGAAATAATATCAGGTGGAGAAGCTAGCAGATTTATGCTGGCACTAAAAAATATTTTAGCAGAAATTGATGAAATATCTTCTATGGTATTTGATGAAATTGATACAGGAATCAGTGGTGATATGGGTTATCAAGTGGCTTGTAAACTTGCAAATATATCTAAAACACATCAAGTAATGTCTGTTTCTCATTTGCCACAAATTTGTGCTATGGCAGATAAAAACATTAAAATAGAAAAATATACAAAAGATAACGAAACTTTTGTTAATGCTAGAAATTTAAACTCTAATGAAACCTTGTTAGAGATTGCAAGACTTTCTGGGGGAACACAAGATAGTTCTGTTTCCTTAGAGCACGCAAAAGAACTTAAAAATAGGTGTAATGCATATAAAAGTTAATTATAAATGAATTAAAATTAAAAATTGTTATTCTAAAAATAAAACTATTTTCTATATAATAATTTTTAAAAATTAAAAAATATAAAGTATTAATTATACAAAAAGTAACTTAGATTAAAATTACATTTTTTTCTAGGTTATTTTTTACATAAAATTAAATAAAAAAATAAAACTAAATATTGTATGATTAACGCAAAAAAAAATAGTAAGTTAAAAATAGCATTAATAACTTTAGCAGTTGTGTTTTTTTCAATTGCTATCTTTATTGTTTTTTCTATTCCATTTGCTAAGATATACGATTTTTCAAATAATTGCTATTTAACAGCAAACGATTTGTTCGCAATAGAAAAATCAGATTTATTTGGTTGGGCAGTTAAGGTTAAAGTTAAAGATAACACAGCAATGCAAACTGCAAAACTTAATTTAAATGAAGATATTGAACCAGAAATTGAATTTAAGCTATTTAATTTAATTCCAATAAAATCTCAAAAAGTTAAAATTATAAGAGATGATAAAGTTCTTATTGGCGGTTCTGCAATTGGGCTTGTTTTAAAAACCGAGGGCGTTCTTGTGGTGGGTAGTAGTCCAATAGCAACCTTAGATGGCGAAAAAGACACTATAGAAGATGAAATTTTACAAATTGGAGACATTATAACCCAAATAGAAAATGAAACTGTGGAAGGTGTTTCAAGTGTTTCTAGAATTGTAAATAAAAAAGAAAATGCAGATAGGGAACTTACTATTAAAGGAATCAGAAAGAATAAAGAATTTACCACAAAATTAAAACCTTGTTATGATGTAAAAAGTGGCAAATATAAACTAGGTGTTTGGGTTAGGGATGATGCTTCTGGAATTGGAACTTTAACTTTCATAAATTCAAAAAACAGATTTGGTGCTTTGGGTCATCCAATTTGTGATAGTGACACAAAAACCCCAATAGGTTTAAAAGAAGGTAAAGTTTATAACTGTTCTGTATTAGGCATTAATAAAGGTAGCGCAGGCAATCCAGGTGAAATTAGAGGCCTTTTTATGCAGGGTAAAAACGAACAAGGTATAATTGAAAAAAATAATGGTTATGGCGTTTTTGGGAATGTTTATAATGATAGTAACTTTTTGAAAGATTTAAAAGAAATTGAAGTTGGAAGCAGAACCTTTGTTAAACCTGGTAAAGCTCAAATTAGATGTTGCATAGATGGTAATAAAATAGAAACATTTGACATCGAAATTATAAAAACAAATTATCAAAACTATTCAAATGATAAAAGTATGGTTATAAGGGTTACAGATGAAAACTTAATTTCTAGAACCGGGGGAATAGTTCAGGGTATGAGTGGTAGCCCTATTATTCAAGATGGAAAACTTGTTGGCGCGGTTACTCACGTGTTTATTAACGATGCAACTAAAGGTTTTGGTGTTTATATAGATTGGATGTTAAATCAATAATTACTAACAATTTTAAAATTTCTATATGATTTAAATTATGAATAAATACAATTTAATTTATATTATAAATAAAATAGACAAAATAAAAACATTTTTTGTCTATTTTTAATGTTTTTTTACAAAAATATATATACTTCAACAAAAACCAATTAAAAACGCGATAAATTTAAAATAATTGTGTAAAAAATAATTAAAAATGTATAAAATTGTAAAAAAATATTAAAAAATACTTGATTTTATTCTTAAAATTAGTAAAATAGCTATATTGTTTAAAAGGAATTATAAATATTATGAATAAATTAACATCATTGTTCTATTCTAAAAATGCGAATTCAGATATTGCATATCAAATAAAAACCACATTAAACAAATTTAATTATTTTACAATATATGTACAAGACATAGATGATATTATTCTAAAAAAGTTTGCTAACATAAACTTTTTAATTTTAGATTATACCGACAATGTGCTAGATTCAAAATCGCAACAATTAATATCAAAGTTGGTAGACTTAGGATATATAAAAAGGATACTCATAATTAAATCTTTTGTAGATGTAAAAGAATATCAATATCCAGCAATTTCATATAATTCCAATTTTGTAGAAAATTTAAATAATGTTGTTACCAAAATACTTTCCACACCAACAAACAATTTAAAAGTTTGTGATGCTCTTTGTGTTAAAATTATTGGTAACTATTTAACAAGCATAGGTTTTTCACTTAGGCATATAGGGTATTCTATGTTAATTGATACTATAACATATTTATATGCTAATAATTGTACAATACGAAGTTTAAATAAAGATATTTATGTTTATCTTGCAAATAAGTACGATAAAAAGGTTTCTTCTGTAGAAATGAATTTAAGAAAATCTATTTCACTTGCTCATAGCAGAAGTAAAAATTTTCCGTTTAACTATTCACCAACAAATAAGGAATTCATTACTCATACTGTAACAGAACTTTACGATAAAATTTATGCAAACAGAGTTATATAAGTAATAAATTAAATATTAATTAGTATTTATATATTAGGGGGAAAGTGGAAAAAATTTTCTTTTCACATTAACTTAATTTGCAAAATACTAGGTATATTTTTTTCGATAATTTAAAAAGATTTTTTGCCTTGAATAAAGGTATGATTATTTTTATTTGTTCATTAATAACTCTTGGTTTTGTAACAGGTGTATTCACAACATTAAAACTTGGTCAGGAGTTTACTTTAAATTTAATTCAAAACATAGCCCTTAAAAAATTTTTATTAAAAGATTATGGCTTTTTTGGTTTTTTATTTTTAAGTTTACTTTTTAGTTTGGTTTATATAGTTTTATGTTTCTTTTTTTCTTATTTCAAAATAGGAAGAATAACTTGCATTTTGTTTTTTATCTATTTAGCCTATTTAATAGGCATAGATTTTATAATTCTTATTAAATGTTTAGGTTCTCTAAGGGGCATATTTTTTGCACTTTTAGGTTATTTAGTTTGGCGGTTCCTTGCCTTATTTTTACTATATATTTTTATTTTTAAAGCAGGCTATTATAATAAACAACTTTCTTGTTATGGTAGATGTTCAATAAGCGAAGTTACTAAGAAACTTTTAATAACTTTTTTATTGGCTAGTGCTATTATTGTGTTTTTGCAAGCACTGATACTTTTAATACTTTGTAAATTTTTTGTTTTTATTTAATAAATTAATAAAAGTTCTAGCAGTTTTATTATTTTTATGCTAAAATATAATTAGTTTTTAATAAGGTAGGTGCAAAATTATGAATAATAATGTAGACGAAGTTGTTAAAAAAATTAAAAGCAAAATTGATGTTAAAGGTAGTTACATTGGTGTAATTATAAGCGTTAGTTATTCTGAATTTGCAGATGAAATTACCGATAAAAAAGAATTGACTTTTGAAGAAATTGGAATAAGAACACTCGGTAAGGATATGATGCAAAACAAAGTTATATTTGGTAAATTAGGCGATAAAAATGTTATTGTAATGCTTGGTAGAATTCATTATTCAAGAGGTTATGAAGCAGCTGAGGTTGCAACGCCAATTTATGTGTTAAAAGAACTTGGTTGCGAAAAACTTATACTTTGTAATTCTGTTGGTGCAATCACCAAAAAGTTTAGGGTAGGAGATATATTCACTGCAGAAGACCATCTAAATTTTACTGCAAGAAATCCACTTTATAAATGCGACTGCACAGAAAAATATGGGAAAAGATTTATTGATATGTCTGATGCATACGATAAAGAACTTATCGACTTGCTTGTTAAAACTGCAAAGGAAGAAATGGCAATAAAAGTTAAAAAGGGTGTATTTTTAGAAATGCCAGGCCCTTCAGCTGAAACTCCTGCTGAATCTAATTTTATGGCAGAACTTGGGGCAGATGTGGAAGGCTTTAATAATTGTAGTGAAGTTATTGCAGCAAAATATTGCAAACTTCCAGTTATAACTTATGCACTTGTAACAAATTATGCAGCCGCATATACAAACAATAAAATTAAACACGAAGATATTGTTTATAACAGAAAGTGTGGCGGGACCTATTATCTAGAACTTTTATCAAGATTAATTAAAAACATTTAATTTTTTACATAAAGTTTTTTGTGTTTTATTTAAGTTATAATATTAAAAGAAAAAGATAAGTTTATTTTAAAATTTTAATTCTTCAATAATTATAAAAATTTTTTAAAAAATTTAATTTTATTAAAACAAGTTATTTGGCTAAAAGGCCTGTAGCTTGTTTTTTTAAAATTTAATTAATTTATTACTATCATAAATTAAAAAATTATTACATAGAATTTTGTTATGTCTTTTTTATTGGATTTTTTTGTTTTTTTAAGCAAAATGTAATAAATATTTACATTTTTTTTGCAAATAATAATAAAAAAAGGAGAATAAATTTTATGAAAAAATCTTTTTTCTGTTTTGTTTTATTGTTTGTAATTGGAGTGGTTTTTGCAATTAATTATGCAAAGCCTGTAGTTTCTTTTGCTAGTGCAACACAGTCAGATGATAAATATTCTGCCAAAAGTTTATATTTAATGGATTATAATAGTGGTCAAGTTTTATATGAAAAAAATGCAAATGATAAAATTCCTGTTGCAAGTATAGTTAAACTTATGACAATACTTTTAACTTGCGAGAATATTGAAAACAAAAATCTAAGTTTAGAGGACAAAGTTACTGCTTCCTATAAGGCTTCCAGTATGGGAGGGTCTCAAGTTTTTATTGAAGAAGACGGAGAGTATTCTATAGGAGATTTATTAAAAAGCACAATAGTAAGTTCCGCAAACGATGCCAGTGTTCTTTTGGCAGAAACAATAGCAGGCAGTGAAGAAGATTTTGTAACGCTGATGAATAAAAGGGCAAAAGAATTAAATTTAACAAACACTAATTATGTAAATTGTACAGGGTTACCAGCAAGTAATCAATTTTCTTGCGCTAGCGATACAGCAAAACTTTTAAAAGAAGTTACTAAGCACGACGCTTATCATAAATATAGCACAATTTGGATAGACACTTTAAAACATCCTAAAGGAAGAGAAACTGAACTTGTAAACACAAATAAATTAATTAGATACTTTGAAGGTTGTGATGGCGGTAAAACAGGCTCAACAAATGAAGCAGGCTATTGTTTAAGTGCAACAGCAAAGCGAGGTGGCACAAGACTTATAGGTGTTGTTCTTGGAGCAGAAAATGGTAAGGCAAGATTTAGTGAAACTTCTAAACTATTAAACTATGGCTTCAGTAACTTTGAAAGCAAACTTGCTGTAGATAGCAAAATTAATTTAAAAGATAAAGTTTCTGTAAAATCTGGCAGAGAAGAAAA
Organism: uncultured Christensenella sp.; assembly: GCA_910584815.1. GTDB lineage: Bacteria > Bacillota > Clostridia > Christensenellales > UBA1242 > UBA7862. Next base: position 29,355 of record CAJUBT010000005.1, read on the forward strand.
TGTTTCAGTAAAGCCATTAAATGATGTTTATGTACTTGTCAATAAACATTCTAATGAAAAAATTCAAGTAGATGTAAAATTAAATAGTGCTGTTAAAGCCCCTATTAAGTCTGGCACAATTCTAGGTAAAATATATGTAATTAAAAATGGAGAGGTAATTGCAGAAACAGATGCCATAAGTGTTGAAGATGTTGCAAAAAATAATATACTTGATAGTTTTGAAAAAACAATTAACAATTGGGCTTTAATTTAAGAAATTTTACTAATTTTGTAAAAAGCCTATATGGGTTAAATTTGTTTGCTTAATAAAAGTAAATATAATATAATTAAGAGGTTAGATTAACTTTAAAAATCTAATCTCTTATTTTTTTAAAAGGGTTAAATTACTAATGCTTTATAGTATATTATTTAGAAATAACTCCTTGCCATTTCATTACAGGCTAATTATGTTCTTTACTTATGCTTTAGCTGTTATGGTAGCGCTTACTATTCACGAATTTTCACACGCATTTATTGCACATAAGTTAGGAGATAACACTGCAAAAAATCAGGGGAGAATGAGCCTAAACCCTATGGTTCATTTTGATGTTGTTGGCATAATTTGTTTTTTATTTTTAGGGTTTGGGTGGGCAAAGCCAGTACCTATAAATGCTTATAACTTTAAAAACATAAAAAGAGATACTTTCTTAGTTAGTATAGCTGGAATAGTTGCAAATTTAATACTTGTAATAATTTTTTGCCCGTTATCAATTTTATTTCAAAGTTTAGGAGATTCCTTTGTGGTTTTTATTTTCTATGCTTTGTTTACTTACCTTTATCAAACAAACCTAGTTTTTATGGTATTTAACTTATTGCCAATAGGGCAGTTAGATGGCTTTAATGCGTTAGCATCTCAACTTAAATATACAAATAAGTATGTATTATTTATGCAGAGATATGGCACATATGTAATGCTTGGAGTTATATTAGTTTTTTCTTTAACAAATATATTTTCCTATTTAGTTAGTTATGTAGGTTATCCAATAGAAGCCTTATGGCGATTAATACTTGGTAAACCTCTTCCAGTATTATAAATTTTTAAAATACAAATAAATTTTTTTAGTAAATATGTATCACAAGTGCAGACTTTTTTATTTGAATTAAAACTAAAATTATAAATTATTTACTATTTATTAAAACAAAAGGTGTTAATTTATGAAAAACGAAAAAGATGAAAGACTTAAAGAACAATTAGAGTCGTTTGACACAGGCTGCAAGTTTAAGTTAGAAAACTTTGAAGGTCCACTAGATTTACTTCTTCACCTTATAAAAGAAGCAAAAGTAGAAATTTCAGAAGTAAAATTAGCTGACATTACTGAACAATATTTAGACTATATGGCAGGGCTTGAAGAACTTGACCTTGAAAAAGCTAGTGACTTTATAGATATAGCTGCAACTTTAATTGAAATAAAGTCTAAATCCTTATTGCCAAGAGAAGTTGAAGAAGGAGAGACAGAAGAGGAAGACCCTGAAAAAATGCTTCTTAGACAAATTAAAGAATATAAACTATTTAAAGAAGCAAGTGAAAGATTAAAGCAATATGAGGATGTAAACAAATTTTATAAGCCTGCAGATGAAACCGTTAACGACTATAGATATGTTTTAAAGGAAATGAATATAGAAGGACTTCTTAATGCCTTTGCAAAAATGTTAACTAAGGTTAAAAAAGAAGCAGAAGAAATTGTTCCTAAGAAAATTGAAAAAGATAGATTTACCGTTGCAGAAAAAATTATATCTATAAGGCAAAATATATTAGAAAAAAAGAGAATGAGATTTTCTGACTTTTTTGAAGAAGACTACACAAGAAGCGAAATGATTAATTTATTTTTAGCTGTTTTAGAACTACTTAAAATGCAAGAAATTTTAGTAAGACAACAATCAATTTATGAAGATATTGATATAGAACTAAAAGAAAAAGAGTTAAGTGAGGTACAATATGCAAACTGAAATGGAAAGATTGCCAGAACTTGTTGAAGCAATTTTGTTTGTTGCTGGTCAGGGTGTGGAGATTAAAGATATTGCTGAAAAACTAGAAGTAGATGTTAAAGAAATTAAACAGGCGATTGAAACTTTAAAGGAAAAACATAAGGATGATGGCATTAATATTATAACATATAAAAACAGTGCACAAATGTGCTCTAACTCTATTTATGCTGAAGATATTGCTGTTGTTTTAAACCCAATAAGAGAAAAACAATTAACTAAAGCAGCACTTGAAACTTTAGCAATAATTGCTTATAAACAACCAATAACTAAATTAGAAATAGAACAAGTTAGAAATGTTAACAGTGATTATGCAATGCAGGTTTTAACAAACTTTAAACTTGTAGAAGTGGTTGGAAGGAAAGATGCTGTTGGTAAGCCTCTTTTATATGGAACTACAGAAGAATTCTTAAAGCACTTTAATTTACAAGATATTGATTCTTTACCAGATTATGATGAGATACTTGAACGAATAGAAATTATTCACGCTGAAAGTGCTAAAGGCGACTCATTGTACGGAAGCACAGAAATTATTCCCGAAGACCAACTTGCAGATGCTAAAACAAATCAAGAAAATGTTGAAAGCGACCAAGCAGTTGATGGAAATAACAAAAATAATAATGATGCTGAAAATGCAAATAAAGAAAATCAGACTTCAACAGAAACACCAAATTCCACCTCCGACTCGTTGGTTTCAACTGAAGATGCTACAAGTGCTGAAAATTCTCAAATAAATAGCAAAGAAGAGTCTTTTGATGAAAATGCTAATGAAACTCAAACATTAGAAGTTTCTAATATTAATAACCTTCAAACAGGAGAAGAGGCTGATTTAGAAGCGGTTAAGAATACGCTTATTAATGCTAATAACGATGATGAAGATGCAATAATTGATAGTTTTAAAGATAGTGATATATTATAATTTTATTAATTTTTTGAATAGTACTATGCAAAATTTATACATAATACTATGCTAATTAAAAAATAAACCCACTTTTTAGCCTAAAAAAGTGGGTTATTTTGTGTCAATAAAATTTTAACTTCATTGCTTTTATTTGCTTGATTAATTGAAAAGTTATTAATATCATTATTATATTTTGCTATAACATAGTAAGTATAAAGATTTCCTTGTTTTAAAGTTTTGTCACAAAACATAATATTTTCATTTTTGTTTTTTATTGTGTCAAGTATTATTTCATTATCATCATCTTTTCTTATAATTTCATATTCAATATAATTATTTGCTTTAAAACTAATTTCTACATTGTCATTTTCATTTTTAATAACATTTATTTTTATGTCTTCTAATTCATCAAAAATATTAGAAGTTTCTTTTGGCTCATTACCTAAACTAAACAAAGCTTTAATTTTATATCTATCAGGGGTTGAATCAGAAGCCAACAAAATTTTTTGATTATTATTATATTCTAATGCATTTATTTCTTTTTCTATAACACTGCCTGGTTTTATATAATTATCTTTCTTTAGTTTTGCTTTGCTATAAAAACTTTGGGCAAGAAGGGTAGGAGTGTTAGCGCCAGTAATGTTTTTAGGTAACAAGTTTTTGTTATCTGTACTTCCAAACCAAACACAAAGAGTGTTTTGTGGAGTGTAAGATAAACTCCACACATCACTATTTTCTTTATTTTTATTATTAACTCCAACAGTTCCAGTTTTAGCACAAATGTTGTTATAATTAGCAAGATTCAATTTCCTGCAGGTTCCATTTTTTACACTTTCTTTTAACATATCACTAAGTAAGAAAGCTGTGCTTTCCTTAATAACTTGTTTACCTGTTTCGTTATGTTTGTAAATTGTTTTTCCATCTTTGGTCTTAATTTCTTTAACAAAACCAATATCAATATATTTTCCGTTATTAGCAAAACATTGATAACAGTTAGTTAAATTTAAAAAATTTAAGCCTTTTGTCATTCCTCCCAAGGCTAGTGCATAACCATTGTCATTTGCATCAAAATTTATTTTTAATTTACTTGCAAAACTTTTTGCTTTATCTATGCCAACATAATTAAGTAATTTAACGCTAGGCACATTTAAAGATTTTGCTAAACAATTTTTGGCACTTGTCCAACCGTGATAGGAATTATTATAATTTTTAGGTTCATATCCATCTATATTTAATTTTTCATCAAGAATTGGTGTAAGAGGATTAATTATATTATTTTCTAAACAAGGAGCATAAGAAATTATTGGTTTAAAAACAGAACCAGGTTGTCTTGATAAGGTTAGTAAATCATAATCACTTTTCCCACTAAAAGCATTAATTCCGCCTGTTTTATTATCTACACTTATAATTAAGCCATTTGCATTTTCTTGTTTGCAATATGCACTAGAATTATTCATTTCTTCATCAGCAATTTTTTGCAAGTCTTCATTTTGATATGTATAAATTTTATATTCATTTAACATAAGGTCTTTTTCATTTAGTTTTAAAATTTTACAAGCTTCATTTATGCTAGCAGAATAATAACTATTACTTCCAAGACAACTTCTATTAAGTTTTAAATTCAACTCGCTATTTTTTGTTTTATTATATACTTCATCAGATATTTTTTTATCTTTAAACATCTGATGTAACACTAAATCTCGCCTTTTTTTACATTCTTCTGGATGTGTAATTGGAGAATATTTACTAGGCGATTTAATAATACCTGCAAGAGTAGCCCCTTCCTCAAGACTTAAATCTTTGGCATCTTTACTGAAATATCGTTGAGAAGCATTATTTATTCCAAAAGCGCCACCTCCAAAGTAAATTGCATTTAAATAAGATGTCATAATTTCATTCTTACTCAAACTTTTTTCTAACTTTTGGGTTAGTAAAAGTTCGTTAATTTTTCTTTTAAAAGTTTTCTCATTTGTTAGGTGAGTGTTTTTTACAACCTGTTGACTGATTGTAGAAGCACCTTCTTTTAAACTTTTACTTTTAATGTTTTTAATTGTTGAACTTAGCATTCGCTTATAATTTACACCTTTATGTTTATAAAAACTTTTATCTTCTATACTAACAAAGGCTTCAACAACATTTTTAGGAATTTCTTCTACATTAATATTTTTTTGTTTTATATTACTTGTTAACAACTTGTTATTGTTATTAAAAACTGCAATTTCTGCATTTTCATAATTTAATTTATTTTTATCAAATTTTACACTCGAAAAATTGCTTAAAAAACCGAAGTTAAACAAACAAAATGTAACAAGCCATAAAAAAAGAATTGATAAAGTTAAATATTTTGTTAATCCCCAAAATTTTTTATGTTTTACTTCCATAATATTATTATTTAAAATATTTTATTATTTATTCTTAGGTTTTCTCTTGAATAATTTTGTCAAATTTTATATAATAAAATCTATGGAAACAAAAAAATATTTAATAGAAACATTTGGTTGCCAAATGAATATTCACGATAGTGAAAAAATAGCTGGTATGTTAAGGAACTTGGGTTATGAAGAAACTCAAGATAAGTTTAATGCCGATATAATTGTATTTAATACTTGTTGTATTAGAGAATCCGCCGAACTAAAAATAATGGCAAAAATAGGAGATATAAAAGCCATTAAAAAGCAAAACAAAAATTTAATTGTTGTTGTTTGCGGTTGTATGACACAACAAAAAGGTATGCCAGAAAATTTAAAGAAAAAATTTCCTTTTATAAACATAATTATGGGTACTCACAATTTAGAAGAACTTGAAAATTATATAAATAAATTTAATGCTACTCATAAATCTTTTAGTGATGTTTGGGAGAAGGAAAAGGAAATTAAAGAACAAACAAATGTTTATAGAACAAGTAAATACAATGCTTGGGTTAACATTATGTATGGCTGTAATAACTTTTGTACATATTGCATTGTTCCTTATGTTAGAGGTAGAGAACGAAGCCGAAAGGTTGAAGACATTAAAGAAGAAGTTAAAAATCTTGTTGCTAGTAAAAAATATAAAACAATAACATTGCTTGGGCAAAATGTAAATTCATATGGCTTAGATTTTAAAGATGGGAAAACAAATTTTATTACCTTGTTGAAAGAATTAAGTACCCTTGAAGGTGATTTTAAAATAAAGTTTATGACTTCTCATCCAAAAGATTTTTCTTTTGAATTAATTGATTATATTGCAAGCAACAATAAAATATCTAAATCGATACATTTACCTGTTCAAAGCGGTAGTAATGCAATTTTAAAGTCAATGAACAGGCATTATACAATTGAACATTACAAAGAATTAGTTGATAGAATATATTCTAAAATTCCAAATGCAACTATAACAACAGACATTATAGTTGGGTTCCCTGGTGAAACAGATGAAGATTTTATTTCAACTTGTAACTTGCTTGAATATTGTAACTATTCTGGAGTTTTTGGGTTTGTATATTCAAAACGCAAAGGAACCCCCGCTGAAAAGTTTGAAAATCAAGTTCCAATAAATGTTAAGAGAGAAAGAATAACAAAACTTTTTGACATCCAACATAAAATCGTGAAAAAACTTAGCGACCAATTGGTTGGGAAGGAAATAGAAGTTTTAATAGAAGATAAAGTTAAAAATTTTTATATAGGTAAAACTGAAGCTGGCAAAACAATAAAAATTAAGGATGAAGACTTGCAAGTTGGCGAATTTTATAAAGTAAGAATAAATAAAGCCCTTACTAACGATTTAGTTGGTGAAATTATAAAATGTTAATTTTTTAAACATACAACTCAAATTAATTTTCTAGATTACATAGAAATAAGATTTTAGTTTGTTTTATAAAAAAAAGTTTATTAATTATTTATCATTAAAAATTATTTTTTTAAAATACAGTTTAATTATTTTATAATTTTTAAACATCACTAAAATTAAATTTTTTAAATTTCTTACTATCTTAGAAAATTAACTATTTTAAATAATATAAATCCACTAAGTTTATTGATATTTATTTTTAAAAGTAAAAATTAACTATTATAAACTAAACAAAAGAGATAAATTTTATGAGTGAACAAATTAGAATATCACAAGTTATAGATGATGGGAAAGTTTCCCCAATGATGAAAAAATATTTTGAAGCAAAAAAGAAATATCCTGATTGCTTAATATTTTGTAGGCTTGGCGATTTTTATGAATTATTTTTTGAAGATGCACAGGTAGCCTCTAAAATATTAGATATAGCATTAACAGGTAGAAACTGTGGATTGGAAGAAAAAGCCCCTATGTGTGGGGTGCCTTATCACGCAGTAGATGGTTACATTGCAAAACTTATTGAAAAAGGTTATAAGGTTGCTTTATACGACCAACTAACAGAGCCTGTGCCAGGGAAATTGGTTGAGCGAGATGTTACAAGAGTAATAACTTCGGGAACAGTTATTGAAACAGATATATTAGATGAAAAAGTTAGTAACTATATACTATCTATTTATAAAAAGAATGAAGTTATAGGAGTTGCTTATTGTGATGTGTCTACTGGTGAGTTTAGAGTAAGTGAATTAAAAACAGATGCAACACAAAAATGTGTAGATTTATTATCTAGAATAAGACCTGCAGAGATTATATGTAATGATGAAATGTATGATTTATCATTTGATAAAAATTTTAAAGCTTTAGATTTTCTTCCAAGTTTTTCAAAACAATTAGATTATTTTTTTGATGAACAAAGTGCCATAGAAAAAATAAATAAGCAATTTAAAATATCATCTTTGCAAGGTCACGATTTTAGCAATTTAAAATGTGCTATTGTTGCAGTTGGAGGGCTTTTAAGTTATTTATTAGAAACTCAAAAACGCAATTTAAACCATATAAACAAAATAATAACTGAAAACCATAGCGATTATATGAATTTAGATTATAACGCTTGTAAAAATTTAGAGTTAATAGAAAATATAAGAGATAGTAAAAAGAAAGGTTCATTATTAGGTCATTTAAACAAAACAAAAACAGCTATGGGCTCTAGATTAATGCAAAAATGGATATTGCAACCTTTACAAGATTCAGTTGAAATTAATAATAGATTAGATGTAGTTGAAGAATTGTTTTACAATCCAATAATTTTGAATGATATGCAAGCAGTTATTTCAAACATAAATGATATTGCAAGAACTTGTTCTAAAATTTCCTATGGTACTATAATGCCAAGAGATTGCGTTAGTTTAAAGAACTCGCTATTATCGGTAGTTGACCTTAGTAACATTATTAAAAGTCTTAAAAATAAAAAATTTACTACTTTGTTTAAAGATATTGAATCTGTTAAAAATATTGCAATGTTATTAGATAGTGCTTTTATAGATAATCCACCAAATATTCTTGTTAATGGTGGGTTTATTAGGGAAGATTTTAATGAAGAACTTTATAGTTTAAAAAATGCATCCACAGAGGCAAAGAATTGGCTTTCTGCAATAGAAGCTAAGGAAAGGGAAGAAACAGGCATAAAAAACCTTAAAATAGGCTATTCTCGTGTTATTGGATATTTTATAGAGATAAATAAATCACAAGGGGCTCAAGTCCCATATAGATATACACGAAAGCAAACAATATCTAATCACGAAAGGTTTGTTACAGATGAGTTAAAGGAATTAGAGGAAAAAATTTTAAATTCTCAGGATGCTGCAATTAAATTAGAAACAATTATATATGATAGGATAAAAGATCAACTTAAAGATTTAGTGGAAATAATTCAAGAAGTTGCAAATGATGTTGCTTTCTTAGATGTAATTTGTGCTCTTGTTGTAGTTTCTCAAACTTATCAGTATGTAAGACCTAAAATTAATAAAGACATCAGCTACATTAAAATAGAAAATGGAAGGCATCCAATTGTAGAAGCAATTTTAAAAAATGAATCTTTTGTTCCTAATGATGTATATCTTGATGATAAAGATGATAGAACATTAATTATTACTGGACCAAATATGGCTGGTAAAAGCACTTATATGCGTCAAATTGCTTTAATAGTTATTTTGGCACATATTGGTTGCTTTGTTCCTGCAACTAATGCAGAAATCCCTATTACAGATAGAATTTTTACAAGAATAGGTGCTAGTGATGACCTTAACAATGGACAAAGCACTTTTATGGTTGAAATGGTTGAGGTTGCTAACATTTTAAATAATGCAACATCAAATAGCCTTGTGTTGTTAGATGAAGTAGGTAGAGGAACTTCCACCTATGATGGTATGAGCATTGCTTGGGCAGTGTTAGAGTATGTTTCTCAAAAAATAAGGTGTAAAACTCTTTTTTCAACACATTATCACGAAATAACAAGTCTTGAAGGAAAACTAGAGGGAGTTAAGAATTATCAAATTAGTGTGAAGGAATTTAACAATTCTATAATTTTTTTAAGAAAAATTGTTAGGGGCAGTGCTAATAAAAGTTTTGGTATAGAAGTTGCTAGTTTATCTGGAATATATAGTGATATTATTTTGCGTGCAAAAGCAATACTTAATAGTTTAGAAAAAAATTCTGTTAAACTAGATTTATCTAAGGTAGAAGAAAAGATTGTAGTTACAGATGTTGAAAAAGAAAATATGTTTAATAAAGTTAAAAGTTTAGATATTAATAGACTAACGCCAATGGAAGCTTTTGAAATATTGGCTGAAATGAATAAAAAATTAAATGGCTAAAATTTAATATAAACAAAAGAATAGATAAAGGTTTAGTTTTATGTCAAGAATTAATGTTTTAGATAGTTCAATTTATAATAGAATATCTGCTGGAGAGGTTGTTGAAAGACCTGCTTCTGTTGTTAAAGAACTAATAGAAAACTCTTTAGATGCTAAAGCAAGTAGCATAACCATTGAAATTAAAGCAGGTGGAATAAAATTAATTAAAATAACAGATAATGGTGTTGGTCTTGAATATGAAGATTTAAAGAAAGCTTTTTTACCTCACGCAACAAGTAAAATCTCTAATGTTGAAGACTTAGATAGCATTGCTACTTTAGGCTTTAGAGGGGAGGCTCTTGCAAGCATTAGTGCTGTTTCACGAGTTGAAATGTATTCAAAAACATTAGAAAGTGAAGTTGGGGGCAAGATAATAGTAAATGGTGGCGCATTCGAAGAGGTTACAGAATATGGATGTACAGATGGTACTACTATTATAGTTAAGGATTTATTTTATAACACTCCAGCAAGGTTGAAGTTCCTTAAAGGTGTTAAACAGGAAGAAAATGCAATAACGAACATTATAAACCGATTGATTTTGGCTAATCCAAATATTGCTTTTAAATATATTGTTGATGATAAAGTTATTTATAATTCAATTCAAAAAGGGCTAGAGGCTAAAATTTATGATGTTTATGGGAAAGATTATGTTACTAATTTAATAAAAATTAATGTTAAAAATGGACTTTATAAGTTAAATGGCTTTATTTCTTTGCCAAGTTTTTGTAAAGCAAATAAAACTTATCAGACATTAATCGTTAATGGAAGATATGTAACAAATTCTCTTATTTCAGTTGCAGTATCCAATGCATATGAAAATTTTTTAATGAAAGGAAAGTTTCCTGTTTTTATTATTAATATTGAAGTTGATTGTAGAGATATTGATGTTAATGTTCATCCAAGTAAAATGGAAGTTAAGTTTAAAGATACAAAGAATATTTTTGCTCTGGTTTATGAAAGTATTTTGCAAACTCTAAACGAAAATAATTGCCCTGTTACTTTTCAATCAAGTTCAAAAATTTTAGATTCTGAACAATTTTATAACTTTAAAAATCAGCAAGATACTAAGCCAGATGAAACTTTGAAAAAAGTGACAGGAGGCTTTAGTTTTAACGATTTTAAAAATTTCAGTAATGAAATTAATAGTATAAATGCTTCAGTGCCAGTTTATAAAAATGAAGGTATTAGTGTTTTAAGAAGCAATTATACCAATGAGTGTAGTAAATATTTACAAAAGCAAGATAATCTTTCTAATTTAAACGAAAACAAGGTTCAAGATAACAATAGAAATGTTAATGATTTTGAAAATACATCAAAAAATTTAAATAATAAGTATAGGCAACCTAATATTGATTTTAATTCAAGTGATGCTTATAAAAAAGAAAGTTTAGTTCAACAGAAAATTGATGAAACTATTAATTATAAAATTATAGGTACCTTGTTTAATACTTATATAATAGTTGAAAGTAATAACACTGCTTATGTTTTTGATCAACACGCAGGGCACGAAAGAATTCTATTTGACAACTTAATTAAAATGTTTGAAGAAAAGAAATTAATTAGTCAACCCTTACTTTTACCATATGTGTTTACAGTCAATGAAATTGAAGATGATTTAATACAAAATAATTTTAAAAGTTTTGAAAACTTTGGGTTTGAAATAGAACCTTTTGGGAATTGCACTTATAAAATTTCTTCAATTCCTAGCGTTTTAGATGGAATAAATTTAAAAGAGTTTATAAATGATATGTTAAGCAACACAATTAAAATTTCAGCCACAAATGAACAAATTAAAAATAAATTTGCAACTATGGCCTGTAAAGCAGCCATAAAGGGTGGGCAAAAATTAAGTGAAAGGGAGATAGAAATACTATTGAAAAAGGTTCTATCTAATAACACAACACTATTATGCCCACACGGAAGACCAATTTGTGTTAAATTAACAGAATATGAAATTGAAAAAATGTTTAAAAGGATTGTCTGATGGGAAAAAATACAGTTTTAGTTATTACTGGCCCAACAGCTAGTGGTAAAACAGAAATAGGCATAAAATGTGCAAATATGTTTAATGGTGAGATTATTTCAGCGGATTCTATGCAAATTTATAAAAAACTTAACATTGGCACTGCAAAAGCAACTGAAATTGAAAAAAAACGAGCAAAACACCATATGCTAGATGTTATTGACCCAGATAAATCATATAGTGTACAAGAGTTTGTTAATGAAACAAAGCAAATAATAGATAACCTTTTTATGCAAGATAAGTTGCCAATTATAGTTGGTGGAACGGGTTTATATATAAAATCTTTATTATATCCATATTCTTTTTGCAATGTTAACAAGAATGATGAAGTAAGAGAAAAATATAATAACATTTTAAAAACTTATGGAAAGGAATATTTGTATAATTTGCTTAAAACGAATGACCCTAAGAGTTGTGAAAAAATTCATATGAATGATACAAAACGCGTTATAAGAGCTCTTGAAATTTTTGAAGTTTCTGGACAAGAAAAAACAAAGTTGAATGATATAGACTTTAATAATGGGAATTTTAAAGACTTAAATTATAATTGTATTTTTATAGTTTTAGATATTCCAAGAGAAGAACTATATAACAGGATAAATTTGCGTGTTGAAAAAATGTTTGAAGCAGGTTTATTAGATGAAGTTAAAACTTTACTTGCTGAAAATATAGTTAGCGAAGATTGTCAAAGTATGCAAGCAATAGGATATAAAGAATTTTTTAAGTATTTTAAAGGAGAAATAAACTTAGAGGAACTTAAGGAATTAATTGCTAAAGATACTAGGAATTATGCTAAAAGACAACTTACATTCTTTAGAGGATTTAAAAATGCCAAATGGTTTAATCCATTAACAGAAAAAGAAGAAATTTTTGAATATATAAAAAAGGAACTAGTATAGTATGATTGAATTAGATAAAAAAATTTTAATTGCGGAAGAAGAACTTTTATCTTATTATAAAAATGCAGAAGAAATTGCTCTGGAAAATCAAAATAAAGTATTACAAGCATTTATAAAAAACAAAATATCTGCTACCCATTTTGCAGGCACAACAGGATATGGTTATGATGATATTGGCAGAGAAAAACTCAATGCTGTTTTTGCTGATGCTTTTGGTGCTGAAGATGCTTTGGTTTCACAAGGGTTTACTTGTGGCTCTCACGCAATTACAACAGTTTTATTTGGCTTATTAAGACCAAATGATACAATGCTTGCAATTACTGGAAAACCATATGACACGCTAGATGACACCATTTTCGGCCTTAAAAATGGTGAAGATAATGGAAGTTTAAAGGATTTTGGTGTAAAGTATGATAGTGTAGAACTAATAAATAATACGGATTTTGATAAAGAAAGTATAATAGAAAAAATAAAAAGTAATCCTAAAATTATATATATTCAAAGGTCTTGTGGTTATCTTTATAGAACAGCATTAAATATTGCCAAAATTGAAGATATAATTAAAGAAATAAGAAAAGTTAATAAATCTTCTATAATTGTGGTTGATAATTGTTATTGTGAATTTGTTGAAACTAAAGAACCTACAGAAGTTGGAGCAGATGTTGCCGTTGGTTCTTTAATTAAAAACCCTGGTGGAAGTTTAGTGTCTAATGGGGGGTATGTTGTTGGAAAGAAAAAGTATGTTGATTTAATTTCAGGTAGGTTTACTTCTCCTTCTTTGCAAAAAGAGGTTGGTTCTTTTGAAAATGGTTATAGATTAATGTTTCAAGGGTTATTTATGGCTCCACATATTGTGTTGCAAGCAAAAAAGGGGAGTATGTTAATAGGGCGAGTAATGTCTAATTTGGGTTATAAAACTATAGACAACACAAATAATTTAGCAGATATTGTTAGAAGTATAGTCTTTGAGAGCAAAGATGATTTAGTAAATTTTTGTACATCAATTCAAAGAATGTCTCCAATAGATAGTTTTGTTACTCCAATACCAAGCGAAATGGCTGGTTATGATAGCGAGGTTGTTATGTCTGCTGGTTGTTTTGTTCAGGGAAGTACTATAGAACTTAGTTGTGATAGCCCTCTTAAAAAACCATATGTGCTATATTTACAAGGTGGTATTACTTACGAGCATATTAAACTTGCTTTAAATGATTATTTAGTTAATAGAAAATAAAATAAAAAAACAAGAAAAATATTTTTCTTGTTTTTTAATTTTGTAAATTTATTTATCATTTAATAATTATAATTTTTATTATTTAATAAATGAAAAAAATTAAATTTTTGTATTAATTATTTTTAAAATATTAATTATATTAGTAGTTTCTTATTAACCCTATAACAACACCTAGAATATCTACATCAACACAATAAATAGGCTTCATTGTTGAATTTTCTGGTTGTAGCCTTATTCTACCATTTTCACGATAAAACCTTTTCACTGTGGCACTGCCATTAATCATAGCCACAACTATTTCTCCGTTATGAGCATCATTTTGTTTTTTAACAACTATTTTATCTTTATTATAAATTCCAGCTTCAATCATACTTTCGCCTTTAACTGTAAGCATAAATAAATCGCCACTTCTGCTAAATAGATTTTCAGAAAATTCATATACATCTTCGTAATTTTCTACAGCTAAAATAGGAGAGCCTGCAGCAACCTGACCTAATAGAGGAATTTTTGTTAATTCTTCATTATTGTAATCATTTGTTGTTATAACATTATTAGGAAATAGTTCTTTAGAAAGTTCTATTGCTCTGTTCTTTTTGTTACTTCGCTTAATTAACCCCTGTTTTTCTAATTTATTTAGATAATAGTCTACGGTGGCAGTAGATTTTACATTTAATGAGTGCATAAGCTCTCTACAAGTTGGGGGATATCCTCTTTCTTCAATACTAGTTTTAACTAAATCAATAATCTTTAAAGCTTTATCATTTGTGCTTTTTTTAACATTTGCCATTTTTTACCTTCTTATGATAAATTTATAATCATTTATAACATAAATAATAAACATTGTCAAACATTTGTTCTAAAATGCTTAACAATTTTGAAAACATTTTAAAGAGATTAATTTGTAACAAATATTTCATAAAAAATTTATTCTAACATTTATAATTGGTAATTTATTTTATATGAAGGAAATAATAAAAAGTTATAATAAATAGAAGTATTAATTTCAAAATAATACAATTAAAATTTTAGTCATCTCGTAGTTTTACTACATTTGCAATATTTCTTCTTGCATCTTCAGATATTGCAGCATAATGTTTTTTTGTTGTGTTTACATCTTTATGACCTAAAACATCAGCTACTATATAAATATCATTTGTTTCACGATATAAGTTAGTTCCATATGTGCTTCTTAATTTGTGAGGCGTGATATGCTTTAATGGGACAGAGGCTTCACTATATTTTTTTACAAGTTTTTCTACTGCACGGACAGTAATTCTTTTATTTTGTATAGATAAAAATAGTGCTTTTTCATCTTGAGGGATATTTTTGTTTTGTTCTCTTTCCTTTAAATAAGATAAAAGTGCTGTAGCTACTTCATTTGAAAAGTATAGAATGGTTTCATTTCCACCTTTTCGTGTAATTTTAAAACCATTAACATTAAAATCTATATCTTCTAAATTTATGCCAACGCACTCACTAACGCGAATACCAGTACCTAAAAGTAAAGCTAATAGTGCGGAATCTCTTTTTTGAGTGATTTTATTATATGATTGTTGTCTTTTAGTTAAAGTTTGTGGATTTTCTGCCGAATCTAGTAATTTTACAACTTCATCTATTTCAAGTCTTATAATGTCTTTATCGTGAATTTTAGGTCCAACAACTTTAGAAGCAATATTATTTGGTAGTTTATTTTTATTGTAAAAGTATTTAAAAAAACTTTTGATGGTGGCAAGTTTTCTAGCTTTACCTTTTTCTCCATTGGAAATATTCTTTTCATCTTTATTATATGATGATAAATAATCTAGATAAATTTCAATATCAGTAGAATCTAATTTTGATAGGTCATCCAAAGTAATGTTCTTAATTTCCATATCTAAAAATTCTTCGATTTCTGTAACCAAAAAATTAAAAAATATTTTTAAATCTTGGGCGTAAACTAATCTTGTTAAATGGCTTGTTTGGTTTTCTATTCCTCTAAAAAATTCATTACAAAAATAGGGAAGAGTAGATAAAATTTCCCTTGTTTTTTTTAAACATCTTAAGTTGCGGTCGGCAAAATAATTGTTATTCATAATTATATCTTAACAAAAATAAGCAAAGTTGTAAAACAAAGTTGACTTATATTGTGTTAAAAATTATAATGATAATAGATAAAATTAAATATAAAAATAAATTTTTAATTTTTAAAATTTAATGTGATATTTTTAAAAGATTTAATTTATGTAAATAATTATAGAAGACATAAACAACTTTATAGAACTTTTATATTTAATTTTAAATTACTTGATATTGAGGAGAATTTATTTTATGATTTCTATTGATTTAATTAAAACAGACCCAGAAAAAATAAAAGGTTTATTAGAAAAAAAAGGATGTGTTGTAGACTTTACTGAAGTTTTGAATTTGGATGTTGAGAGAAGAAAATTTATTCAGGAAGTTGAAAATTTGAAATCGCAGAAGAATAAAGTAAGTTCCCAAATTCCTACTTTTAAGAAAGAGGGGAAAGACACTGCTAGTATTTTTGAAGAAATGAAAACTCTTGGAAATAAAATAGAAACTTTAGATAAAAAGGTTGAAGATTTAGATAATAGTATATGGCAAATTTTATCTGTACTACCAAACCCACCAGATGAAGATTTACTAAGAGGTGGAAAAGAAAATAATAAAGTTTTAAGACAAGTGAATAAAAAACCAGAATTTAGTTTTAAACCAAAAAATCACTATGATTTATGTGTAGATTTAGGATTAATAGATTATGATAGAGGTGTTAAATTAGCTGGAAATGGTTGTTGGGTTTATAGAGGAGTTGGAGCAATGCTTGAATGGGCTTTGCTTAACTATTTTGTTGAACAGCACTTAAAAGATGGTTATGAATTTATTTTACCACCTCATATGTTAAGTTATGATTGTGGATATGGGGCAGGACAATTTCCAAAATTTAGTGATGAAGTTTATTGGATAGATAATAAAGATGAAAAATCTAAGTTTTTATTACCAACTGCGGAAACAGCCCTTGTGAACTTATATAAGGGGGAAATAATACCAGAAGAAAAACTTCCAATGAAGTTTTTTGCTTATACTCCTTGTTATAGAAGGGAAGCAGGTAGTTACAGACAAGAAGAAAGAGGGATGATAAGAGGTCATCAGTTTAATAAAGTTGAAATGGTTCAAATTACAACTCCTGAACAAAGTAGCAATGCTTTTGAAGAGTTAGTTGGCAAAGCAGAACGCCTTGTAAAAGATTTAGGGTTACATTATCAGGTTTCAAAACTTGCTGCTGGAGATTGTTCTGCATCTATGAGAAGAACTTATGACATAGAAGTTTGGATACCTAGTATGGAAATTTATAAAGAGGTTTCTTCTGCCTCTAATGCTGGTGATTATCAAGCAAGAAGAAATAATACAAAATTTAGAAATAAAGATACAAAAAAAGCAGAATTCGTGCATACATTAAATGCCAGCGGTCTTGCAACATCAAGATTAATTCCTGCTATTGTTGAACAATATCAAAATGAAGATGGAAGTATTACTATTCCTGAAGCATTAAGAAAATTTATGGGTGGTTTAGAAGTAATAAAAAAACAGAATTAAGAAATAAAATTTAAATTAATTTTTAAAATAGAAACAAAAGCATTTGTTTAAAAACACAAATTGCCTTAAAAAAACATATAAATTGATTTTTAATATCTTAATAATAAATTTTTATTATAATATAACTTATTTGTTAATAGTTTTATAAAAAAGTTTTTATAGACAAGGAAAGAGTAATATAAATGGAAGAGTCTTTATTAACACAGTTTGCTGAAAAAAAAAGTAAAGAAAAGGTTCAAGAATTTTATGAAATAGCCTTGTCTATTTTAACATCTACATTAGAAGATTTAAGAAAAGAACAACCTAATTTTTTGTTAGATTATGAAAGAACAAGAATTTTTCCAATTGGAGATTATACTAACGATACTTTTATAGATCAAACAGGAGAGTTAGAGATTGTTATTGCAACATCTAATCCTCAAATTTCGGTTTTAAATAACACATATATTAAAAATCTTAGAGAAGCGAAAACAAAAAAACAGAAACAATTAATTTCTAGTGAAGGAACCCTTGATGATATAAGTGTAAAATTTATAAAAACACTTGTAAATTATTTTGACCAAACTACAGTTATTTTACTTGTAAGTGAAGGAATAAAAGTTTTATGTTTACAAGAATATGGTTTTAAAATTTTAATAAAATTTGCAACTTATGATGAAAATGATAAAGATGCTGTGCTTAATTTTTGGGATCCTATATTAAAACATTCTAAAAAAATTAACTTATTCTTATACAACGAACGAATTGAAGAAAAAGATAAAAATACTAATGGTAATTATAAAAAAGTAGTTAGAATTTTTAAGAATATAAGAAAAAATATTTTAATGAACAAATGGGCTATGAGTAGTGACCTTAATAAATATTTTGTAGAGTTAATTATTTATAATATACCAGACAGTATTATGTTAGATAAAGACATTATGCTAGTTTTTAAAAAATGTATAAACTACTTAGATAATTGCAATATCTTAAATTTTATTTCATTTGATGGAAATAAAATTGAAACATTCGATTTAGCTAAAATTAATTATAGCAAAATTAAAAATTTTATTAATTATTCTGTTAGAATTTGTTTCTAGTTAAAAATAATATTTTTAAAATGTTTTAACAAGAAAAAGTTTCAAATAATTATTATTTTTTAATATAACTATAAAAAGAAGTACTATGCAAGTTTTTTAAAAAAATAGAAAGTACTATGCAAACTCTCTATTTTTTTGGTATCCATTTTAAAAATAAAAAAATTTTTTAATTTTAAAAGCATTCAAATAAATTTTAATATTATATAAGATTACCATTCAGAATAAATTTAATATATAAATTTTCTTTCATTATATAGATAGTGTTATATTCGTTTTTCTATAATTTAAAATGTTCTCAGTCAGAATTTTATTTTAAATTAATATTTGGGCTTTAATAATTTTTTTTATTTATAACATATTTTATTAAAAAGAAATTTATATTGTTTAGTATTTGATAAACAAAAAATTTAAAAATAATGATTTTTATTAATAATTTTAACTTATTTATACACAACTATTCGCAAAACTTGAGTTTTGCGAATAGTTTATTTATTAAAAAATAAACGAAATCGCATAGTTTTGATAAATTAAATTTATTATCTACTACTACTCTACACCACTATTTTTATTTTGTGAAGAGAAAATGTCAATATTTTTTAGAAAATTTAAAAAATTTTTTATGAATAAATAGCCATTTTTTCTAATTTAAATTTACGACAATAAATTAAACTACTTCTTTTAGTTGTTTCTTTTATAGCGTGATTAGTAAGTTTTGCCACATACTTACCTAATGCTTTTGCGTTTTTATTGCATAATTCACCATCTAAATTACCATAACTCCAGGTTGTATAATCGAAAAAATCTTTTGCTACTACTGCGTGATAATGTTCCCTTCCATTTTCTTCGCCAAAATCTATATTAGCAACATAATCTTCACAATTTAAACTATCTAAGTATCTTGTTACATATCTACGGCGAGTTAATTCACTTGTAGAAGCAAAAATTTTATCAGTAAATGTAAATGTTAAAAACTGGCACTTATTAAATGCTAGCATTATTTCTATGCGTTTTTTAAGGCGTTTAACCCTATGATATGTAGCATTATTTATTTTTTCTGCTTCTTTCCACATTTCTTTATTAGTATGATTTTGAAAATTATGTATTTTAACTGCACTAGAATAACTCAAATCAGTTAAATCAGAACCAATGTTATTATATTGATTATATTTAAAAATTGCCTTAGAAACTTTCTTTTGAAGTTTACAAAGTCCACTTTTTAAAACTTTTGCTTTAAATTCGTAATCTATCACTAAAATGTCCCCTTTTTTAGTTGTTTCTATGCCTAGGACGTCCACCTTACCAAGTCAATAAGGTGGACGTCCTTAGGCAAATATGTTGTAGTAATAAACATATTGCAGTTAATATGTCCCCTACTCGCCTATTAGATGCCATTAAAATGGCAGGCTCGCCACCGTTGCGACCTTCCCTAGCCTTGGTCGCTTTTAATTGGTTATTTAAAATATTTTGGACGCTGTCCAAACCTGCAAGGAACTAGTCCCTTGACCCCTTTCACACTCGACCGTGTAGGCAATCCTTCCCCGAATTATGTCGGGGAAGGAAATTAATATTATATTCTACCCCATCTTGTCAAAGGGTGAACATAAAGCAACCATCAATGCTGGCTATTCTTGTTTATCATTCCCCTTTATCTTTGACAAGATATAGTTTTTTACGATATAATTAGCATAAGTAATTATAAAAGGGACAAATTAAGAAATGAAAAATATTGAATATTATCAAAAAAAATTAAAAATTTATTCAATAGCAAGATGGTCATTAATAGGATTTGGTTTAGCATTATTCTTAATTGAATTTACACTTAGCCTTAATGGCATTGATTTATTTACAGTTTTAGGCTATATAGGAGTTATTATAGGAATAATTGCTATAATAATCGGTTTTGCTTTTGGAAGAATAATAATAAAAACATTAGAACATATAGAAAAATTGAAAACAATAACAGAAGCCATAGAAGATAGTAAAGGAAACGAAATAGATATAAATAAGTATGAAAGTAAAAAATTAATAACTGATAATGAAAATTTTTTTTATAACATAATAGAAAATAACTTTGGGAATAAATATAAAGTTCAAACACAAATTTATTTAGGGGCTATTGTAAATAAGAAAAAGAAGTTTCCTAGTGAATACCAAAACGAACTAAATAAAACAATAGACTTTGGCA
Organism: uncultured Christensenella sp.; assembly: GCA_910584815.1. Lineage (GTDB taxonomy): Bacteria > Bacillota > Clostridia > Christensenellales > UBA1242 > UBA7862. The sequence goes on from CAJUBT010000005.1 coordinate 50,020, forward strand.
TTTTTGATAAAGGAACATTATACCCTTTATTATTAATTGAAATAAATGATAAAACCCACTCGGAAACTAAAAGAATTGAAAGAGATAAGAAAGTCAAAAAGATTTGTGAGTTAGCAAATTTAAAACTAATTTCATTTCCAGCATACGAAAAAGATGAAAATTATATTATAGAAAAGATAGAAAGAGAACTAAAAATTTAGTTCTTTTTCTTTTTTTCTTTGCTTGCTTTATAAATTTCATATGACTTTTCTCTTTCTGCTTTTTTAACTTCTGCCCTATATCTTCTACTATTATATGTAATATCATTGTAAACTTCTTTACCACTACCCCACAACACAGGCATAAAAGTTTGTAACAATTTAAAGAAGATAACAAAGGCTATACAAGCCCAAATAAAGCCACCTAGATTAATTCCTAGAATAGATATATTTCCATTGCTAAAACCAAATATGTTAAATATAGCCCCAAAGAATTGGTTTAAATGAATGAGTTCTAAAATATCACTAATTAAAGGGCAATAAAATACTAAGAATATTAAAGCATTTTGTACAGCTTCTAATATTGGAATATAGAATGGAGATAAAGAAAAACGCATATCTACATAAGTAGGTTTTTTAAAATCAAAATTATAAGAGCCATTACTTGTTACAAGTGGTTCGTTATAATAAGTAAAATTAAAATCAAAACCCATATTAAAGGTCTTTGAATAATAATTTTGAAAATCAAAGAAGTTATAAGAAACTAAATTATCATCAAAAGATAAATAAAAATAAATATATTTATCAAATAAAATATTATTAATATTCTTATTCGATACATAAATAAATGTAGAGTTAGGCAAAGAACCATTATAAATTACATTATATTTATCACTTCCCTTTTGTAATTGATAAGTTACACCATTTACATTATTAAGCAAATTATCATAATCATAGTTATAAATAATTAATGTATTATTAGTCCTGTAAACAGGTCTTAAAACCGAAAAATAAAAATCTTTATATAAAAAATTATAGTTAAAAGAAATCTCATTTTTAGTATTTAATGGTACAGAAGTTGTAGAAGTAGATTGAAAATAGTCCGCTCCACCAAGATCAATATAGGAGTCATTTTTATAAAAACGAAAATTACTAAGTGCAGGGGCAAAAGAAGATAAACGAGCGGCAGTATAACCACTAGATAAATAAGGCATACCAACAGAGCCAAAAGCAAAATACTGGAATTGAAATAAGAAATTACTAAAATAAGGATTAGAACGAATAAATAAAAAATCTAATAAAAAATTATCATAAGTAAAATTAGTTTGAGAATTCATATCATTAAATACATGTAAATCATAATCTTTACTTGAAAAATTTTTACTAAATATTCTATCACTATTTTCTTCAACAAAAAATTTCATATCAGAATAGGTACCGCCAAACGATGCAGAAGAAAAAAATATTTCAAAAGTATTATTAAATTTTAAGGTTAAGTTTCTTTTATAATACTGAGTATTGCCCACAAAACCGAATGAATTAGTAGTTGCTTGATAATTAATACCAGTAGTAGAAGTTAAACAGCGAATAGCAAAATTACAATCAATTTGTTTATCAGAAGAGAAAGGAACATTATAATAAAAATAATTTCCTTCGTGAAACCAAGTCCCAGTGTTATGATGCAAAAAAGTAAAAATAAAAGAAGAGGAAGACAAAGTAAAAACTGATTTAAAAACTAATGCACCATTTATAGTTAATGTTTCTATATCTTGTATAGCATAATTACCTAAATTAGAAGTGTCAGTATAAACTTCACTATCAGTATAATTATAAGTTTTACCACTATCAGCATTAGCAGCTATTGGAATAAAAAGACAAGAAAAAACGAGAACTAAACTTGTTAAAATTAAAAATATTTTTTTACGCATTTTTACCCCCAAAAATTAAAGAGATTATAAACACTATTATTGTGGAGCCAAACAAAACTCTAAAAAAGGTTAAAGCCCACGAAATAGAGCCTATTTGAATAGAACTATCTAAAATGGAATTCGTATAGTTTATAGAAGAATTTAAAAAAATTAAATCAAAAGCCCAAGATAAAAATGACCAAATAGAAGAAAGGACAAGACCTATTCCATATTTATCAGTTATTAAAGATAAAGTTCCGCCCATACTATCAAAGGCTATTGTTAAATAAGAGCCAAAGAAAGATAGAATTAAAGAACATACAACAAATAAAATGCCAAATTTAAGAACAGATTGCATTATTCCCCACCCCCAAAATGTTGCTTAATAGCATTTAAAATAAAACCAAAAATAATACTAAAAATAATCAGTGCTAAACAAATATGCCCTACTGATATTATGTAGGTAGAGCCATCCCAAAACAAATTCATCTGGAATAATGAATTTATCGAAACACTGATAACACTAAGAATTAACATAAAGAAATCTTTACAAATTCCTATAAAAGTTGAAATTAACATATAACCACCTTTTGAGAATTGAACTCAAAATTAAACTTTCTTAGTAGGCGATAAAAAGAAAAAGGTATAATACCCTTTTCTTTTATTAAATTACATAGATTTACGAACTCTACCACTAAAAATATGGTAAACCTTAGTTACACAAGCGATAACAAGAGAAATACCAGCAAGGGCTAAAAGACCGCTAGCAAGTCCAGTTAAAGCCATATTTTCACCAGTTCCAGTAATGAATAGTCCGTCAAAGGCAGAAACTAATGCTGTTGGTAACTGAGTTGCAAAACCACTAATTGCAGAGCCAATAGCATTTACTATTAAAGTTACGATATTCATATAACAAAACCCCTTTTATAAATTTGAAAGTTTAAAGAGTTTCCATAACTCTATATTTACAAAGACTAAACAAGTCTTGAAATACCAAATTCAAATTATGTTAAGTAGGTTTTTAACATATAAATATTTATTGTTTTGACTGCGATTTTTTTAATAAAGCATTTTGAACTTCTAAGTCAATTTTCTTTTGATATCTAAAAGACAAAGTTTTTTCGCGCAGAACTTTCTTTTTTTCTTTACCAGTAATAATATTTTTTTTAATCATTTCTTGCTTTTCTTCTGCTGTTGGTAATTGTTTCTTTAATTCTTTACGAATTAAAAAAAACAACACTATACAACCAATAAAAGCAAATAAACCAAAGTATTGAAAAAATGCACTAAGAAAAACCATTTTAAACACCTTCTCCTTTATCATTTAATAAAATTCCACAAGAAACTAAACTATCAATTATTGCAGGACTTTCACTAACAAAATTTACTGCTTGATAATAATTCGCATTAAGATAAGCCGAAGCCTCAATTAAAGATTTAAAATTTTTTATAATAATACCACTTGACAACTCAACAAGAGATATTAAACCACCAGTTCGCACTAAAAAATAACATTTAGTAGAAGCGTGAATATAAAAACATAATATTTTAAACATAAGATATGATTCCTTTTAAGTTTTTAAAAAAGTGTCTTTTATATCTTCTTTCATTTCATTTAATGAAAAGTTATCTTCCATTATCTTTTTATCTTTTCTAGCGGAAGTACCCCATACATAAGGTTTTTTATCTTCTTTTGCAGGGTTAAATTCTTTAAATACATATGTGTTAATGCCACCAAAGAACTTATAAATACTACCAACTAATTTTTTATGATTTTTATCTTCAATAGTAATGTTATAATGGTCAGCATACTCACCTAACTTAACGAACTCCATAAATTCAATAGACACATTAGTAAAAGGGTTATTTATCTTCTGCCCTTTTTCTCTTTTTCTATTAACGAAAAATAAAATAAATTTTGCTATTAAATATAAAATAATTGAACTAGGCTTTTTATCTACGCCTTTACATTGAATAACATAATATGTATTTCTATAAAGAGAAACATTCATATTGCCTTGTGCTTGATCAACATAAATTAAATGGGCCTTATCTCCATACCATTGGCGAAAAAATTTGTTTAAAAAATCAATTCTTTTACGAGTAACACTATCTTTCTTGTCATAATGATAAGCATCAGCTTGAGCCCCTGCTTCATCTACAAGAACGCCGGCATCTTCTTCTAATTTCAATTTTAGAAGTAAATGTTTATTTGTAAATGCCTTATAACCATCATTTTTAGTATTATAATAACGCTTACTTGCTGGGGTAAATGTTATGAGTAAAAAATTTGCTAAGGTTGATTTGCCGGAGCCAATGCCACCAAGAACAGCCAGAGAATTATTTTCTTTATAAGTTGCAAATAAATCTTTTTTAGTACCAAAATTTTTAAATACATTTTTATACCAAGTATAAACATTAAAAGCAGTTACACCGACCAATGACACAAGTAAAAAAGTATTTTTAACATAAGATAGAAGTAAAAAACCAAAAATTAAATTTATTACACCATACCAAGTATTATAAAAATTAACTATAAACTTTAAGAATTTAACTATTCTTTTTTTCATCAACTTCTACTTCCTTCCATAAAGAATTTTTAAAAATAAGGTTTACAAATAATTTTAAAACATAAATAAATGGTTTTAAAAATAAATGCCAAAATACCCATATTTGTAAAGCGAAGAAGAAACATAAAAAGATAAAAGTTAAAAATGAATTATAACCATAAAATTGATATATTGGTAAATATATTGTTTCTAAAAGTGCTAACCAAAATTGACTAATCACGGCGAACACCCCCAAGCGAGATTAAAAAAATAATGGAATTAAAACAAAGATATAAAAAGTAAAATATAACTACTAATTGAAAGCAATTAGTAAAAGAACCATACATTGTTACTAGTTCTGTAGGTAAAGAACCAGTATAACCAGTAAAATCGATTAGAAGTAATGAAGATATATAATTAAAAAATACATTTAAAAAATCTAACATTATTTTTTAGTCCTTTTATGCATTAAAAATTTATTCCAAATCTTCCAAAAGACTTTACTTAGCATATATGAAATGGCTATTACATAAAACCAAGTTTGTATATCATTATTAAAAACTTGATTAAATAAATCTATAATCATTTTATAGGTTCAACCGATACAAACTTTTTAAAATCACTCATAGCAGAAATTTCAAAACATACCTTACAAGGTTTTAATAATGCTAAACCCTTAATATCTAAATTTTCATCACTAAAATATGTTTTAAAATTTACAACTTGCCTATTGTTATCAACTTCCAAGAAGTTATACATATAACTTTTTACACCTGTTTTATTTCCAGTTGTTTTATCCTTTTTCTCGTATTCTGTTTTTCCACCGAATAATAATTCACAATAAACTTTCATTTTAAATTTTCTCCTTAATTAATTTAATAAAAAAAATAGATTGATAATAATTTAATTTATCAATCTATGCAATAATGAAACTAATAATATAATTTAAACTAGTTCGCAAAACTATCTTTTTGCTAAGTTTTTGGAATATTATATTTTTATCTTAATTAAAAACTGGGACAAATTAAGAAAAGTATTTATAATATTACCTACACCAAAAAATTCGCAAAAGTAACTCCGTTTTGCGAATAGTTTAAATAGTAAAAAAACTCCTAAAAATAATGTTTTTTATACAAATGATGTAAAAAATTATTATAGGTGAATTGCAATTTTTTAAAGTTCGCTCCCCTACATACAATTTTAAATGCTAGTTATATAAATTTAGTAAAAAAACATATTCTTTTAAAATTTTTCTTTGTACTTTCCAATCTGGACATACATTCTCTAAATTTATATAAAAATTTTTTGAATGATTTAATTCTAACAAATGAGTAAGTTCGTGATATATAACAAAATCTATCACCTTGGGTGATAGCATAACTAATTTCCAGTTAAATTTTAATACTCCAAAATTGTCGCAACTTCCCCACTTAGATTTAAAATTACCTATTACTATTTTAGTATATTTGAATTTTTTACTAAGTTTTGATAACTCCCCTACTCTATTTGTAATAATTTTAGAAGAGAGTTCTTTTAAAATTTTTTTTATATAAAAAGGTACTTTTTCTGCTTCAACATATTTATTAGGAATTAATAAACTATCCTCTGTAAAATAGCCCTTTCCTACCTTTGTGGTTGGAACTACAAAATATTTTTTGCCAAGCAATAAAACTTGATTATAATTAATTATATTATCAAATTTGTTATTTGTGGCCTTAATTTTATTTATTTTTTTTTGAAGAAGTTTTTCTTTACTTTTTAGAATTTCTTCTATTTTTGATGTCGAAATTAATTTCGGGCAATAAATGGAGAGCAATCCATTGTCACTGATTATTATTTTAATTGTTTTTCTTTTTTGTCGTATAATATTTGCTTCATCTATAAGCATATTTTAACCAACTTTTTTAATATTATTTTATAATATTTTAGCATATTTAATTGCTTATAAAAAGCATTTAGGGGCTAATTTTCTTGACTAAAAACCCTTGATTTTGTAATATAATAATAGATATTAAATTTGAGGTCCATTTAACTAAAAAAATAGTTTTAAAAAAAAGAGCTCAAATCTTTTTTGCATTTTTATTTATAAATTTTATATATAATTTTAAATTAAAAAGTAGGTTAAAATGCTAGAAAATATTGATAATAAAGCCACTAGAGGCAGTATATCACAAATAATATTAAAAGCTTTGAGTTTAGGCGATAAATATGGCTATGAAATATGTAAAGATATAGAGAGGTTATCTAATGGTAAACTTATTTTAAAACAGCCAAGTTTATATAGTTGTTTGAGAAGAATGGAAGAACAAAAACTTATATCTTCTTATTGGAAAGATAGTTTATTAGGTGGTAGAAGACATTATTATTCTGTTACTGAAAAAGGGAAAAAACAATATGAAGAAAACAAAAGTATATGGAAAACAGATGAAGAACTGTTAAAAAGTTTGCCAGATAGTGAAACTACTTCCCCATTGAATGATAAATCCAAAACTAATAAAAATTCTACTTCTACTCTTAATTCTAATATTCCTCAAAAAGAAAGCACTTTATATGTTTTAGATCAAGAGAATTTATTTAACTTAGCAAGAAAAAAGGATGAAGAAATTAAAAAAATTAATAATGAAACTAATGAGGATGAAAAACATACTTCTTTTTTGCAATTTGATTTTTTTGAACAAAACATTAAAGTTGTGAAAAAAAATAAAGAGAAAGCTGATGATATACAAGTTTTTACTAATAAATTTTCAGATTTAGATAATCATTCACAAGAGATTGAGCCAGAAAATTCAATTAAAAACGAGGAATCTAGGGGCAATAGTAGAATAAGTTTATCGGCTATATTAGATAAAGAAATTAAAAGAAATGATAATAACAATAATTCAAATATTGCTTCTTCCCTACTTAATAATTCAGAGCCAGAAAAAAAATCTACAGGAAGTAGCATTTTTGCATATTTAAAAAATAATAACCAGAATGAAACAGTTAATGATAAAGAATCAAACAAAGATGTTAATATATTAGAACAAAACATAAGTGAAAACATTTACAATAAGGATTTGCTTTCTATGAAAATTGATGAAAATAGTGATAACTCAGATTTAGAATTTATTAACAATAAAACGGATGATGAATTTAATATTTCTTGGGAAAAAACAGAAGGTGGAGATGCCCCACTTTTTGATCACGATTATAAATCTGCTATTGGAAAATTATATAATAACTCACAATTAAAAGACCCTTATGAACAAAATAAATTTCAAACATTTAAAGAAATTTTTCCATCTTCTACTTTAAAAGAAAAAGAACAAACCGCAATTAGACAAACAAAAATTGATGCAGTTATTCAGTCTAGTTCAAATAGCAATATAGATTGTGATGACATAAGAATGCTTAACAACTTATATAATTTACAAGGATTAAATATAAAAATACACAATAATAATGAAAATAAAAGGCAAAATAAAATATATAGAGATAAAAACAAATTGAATATGATTTGTGCTGGAATTGTTGCTTTTATTGGGCTTGTTGAATTTCTTGTTTGTTTTTTATTACTAGATAAATACAATTTATTTTTATCTAGTCAAAGTGTTATTTATATTGTGTGTTCATTATGTCTTCTTCTAGTAGTTCTAGCATTCACAATAAAAAATACTTTTGATAGATATAAGTTAATAATCATTAAAAAAAGATATACAAAAGATTTTATAGTTAGTTTACTTGTGTTTTTACTATTGGTAGTTGGAGCTTTTGCAATTAATGTTGCACTAGGAATGAATAGTTTAGGTCAAGTTAAATATTTAAGTTATTGGCTAGTTCCTTGTATATTGTTTTCTAATCTTCTTCTTTCACAAGCTGTATATGCTGTATTGCTTAAAACGAAATATTTTAACAGTTAATGATAAGTTTATTTACACTAAATTATATAAGTGTTATAATATCCTATTGGAGATAACAATTTGAGTAATGTTGTTTTAAGAGTAAATAATTTAACAAAAAAATTTGGCAAAAGAGTTGCTGTTGACAAAGTCTCCTTTGATGTTTTTGAGGGGGAAATTTTTGGTTTTCTTGGCCCAAATGGTGCTGGTAAAACTACTACTCTTAGAATGATTGCAGGGCTTGCAAAACCTGATGATGGTACTATTTTAGTTTGTGGTTGTTCGTTAAAAAATAAGTATGAAAAAGCTATAAGACAAGTTGGTGGAATTATAGAAAATCCAGAGATGTATAAAAATCTTTCTGGATTGGAGAATCTTAAATATTATGCAAGTTTATATGGAAAAATAAATAGAGAAAGAATAAACCAGGTTGTAGATATTGTAGGGTTAACAAGTAGAATTAAAGATAAAGTAAAATCTTATAGTTTGGGAATGAAACAAAGGTTAGGTATTGCTCAAGCACTTCTCCACTGCCCTAAATTGCTGATATTAGATGAACCAACTAATGGTTTAGACCCTACAGGCATAATTGATATGAGAAGATTTTTGAAAGAAACTGCAATAAAAGAAAATATTGGAATATTAATTTCAAGCCATAATTTATCGGAAATGGAATTAATGTGTGATTCAATTGGCATTATAAGCAATGGAAAACTTGAAAATATAAGAACCATAGACCAATTGAAAAAATATAATAACAATCAACAAGTTTACTTAAAAGTTAATTTTCCAAACTTTGCAGGGAAACTTATAGTTAATAAATTTAATCCAGAAAAGATTACTATAATTAAAGACACATTAACTATTAATATAGGGCACGATAAAATACCTGAAATAACAACTCTTCTAGTGCAGAATGGAATTGATATCTACTCTGCTTCAGCAGTTGTTAAAACATTAGAAGATGTTTTCTTAGATACTATAAATAGAAAAGCATTACCTTCACCTTTTACAGACAATTAATTTATTCTTTTAAGGAGAAAAATTAAGAAATGGGAAAAATTTCCAAATTATTTAATGGAGAGTTAAAAAAAATATTCTTAGGACCTGGAATATTTTTTATGACAGCATTTTTAATTTTGGTGCTAACAATAGCCCCAAAGTTCTTTTCTCCTGTTTCTAAAAGTGATTTATCTACCGATTTAACTATTTCTACAACAGATGTTAAAGATGCTTATAATTCTTTTTTGGAATATAAAACAACATATTCAACAGATTTAGAAACAATTAATAACAATGTAATAACTCTTATAGATAATAATGCGAATTTTAAAAAGAACTTGGTAGATATTGCTGATGAATTGTTTGCTTTAAGGGTTGATTTTAATGCTTTAACTCTTGGTAATGATGTTAACACTATGCTAAATTGTTTAAATGCAATGAGTAACAAAGCTAAGGAGTTAGAGACTTTATATCAAAGTTATTTGCATAATTATATTTTTCCTGTAATTTTAGTTAATGAGCAATTAGATTTTAATTTAGAATTTGAAATATCTCAGCTTATTAAAATATTGAATAAAGAAGGTAACATAACTGATACCTTATTTTATAAAGAAATAGAAGATAATTTATACAATTCTAGCATTGTTACTGTTATAAAAAATTATATAGTTGAAATAGAAAATTTGACATATTCAAATGAAAATTTAGAAAATTTGTTAGATACATATTCATCTGCAAAAACAGAATATAAAGAAAATCTACAAAAACAAATTAGCGAAATTGCAAACAAAGCGTATAATGATGAAGATTATAATATTAGCAGGAATAATGTAGACAATGTTGTTAATTTAACATATAAATATATTGCCGCAGATGACAACACTTATAAAGTTATTGAAAATAGTTTATATCTTGAAATCTCCAGTAAATATTCTGATAGTCAAATAAGCAACTATGTTGGTTTTAGTGATTTTAATTCTTACAAATTTAATGAGAATTTAACTAAGTATAAATTTCTACTTGAAAATGATATGGTAGATAATGACATCGCGAATATGTTTTCATTCAACACTGCTTCTTCAAGTAAAATAAATGCCTTTGATTATATGTTTTTCACTTTGGAAATTGCAAGTGTTTTAATTATAGCATTTACAGTTGTTTTAGGTGCTGGAATGATTGCAAAAGAATATAGCGAAGGTACTATAAAGCTTTTAGTTATGCGTCCTTTTAGAAGAAATAAAATTATTTTTGCAAAAATTTTAGCAACAATGTTTCTAGCATTTATTTTTGTTATAGTAAGCACCATTATTACTTTAATAACTGGATGCATAATTTATGGTATTTCCTTCCCTGCTATGTTGGTTATATTTAATTCTTCTGTTGCATTTACTTTACCTATTTGGCTTGTTTTTATTATTTATCTTGCTAGTCTTATGATTAAAATTTGGATATTTGCATTGCTTGCAATTGCGATATCAACAATTTTTAAATCTTATATAGCTGCAGTATGTATATCTGCTGGTATTTATATACTAAATATTATTTTAACTTTTGTATCTAGTGGTGCTAATTGGTTGAAATTTAATGTATTTGCTAATTTAGATATCTTTAAATATTTTGGAGGCAGTTTTATTGCTAAGGGAACAGAAAACCAAAATTTAACGGCGCTTTTTGCTTCACCAGTTTTTGCTGACACTTCTATTTGGTTATCTGTAATAATAATCGGTGCTCTTGCCCTATTACTGCATATAATATTATTTACTGTTTTTAAACATAGAGATATAACTTAAAATATAAAAAGAGATTATTTTTTTAATCTCTTTTTTATTAAAAATTTTATTATGTAAGATTTATGTTTTAAAATTTTATAAAACTAATATTTTAAAATTTAAAATTTTTTTTATTAATATATAATTTATATTCATTATTTTGTTATAGTTTTGATATTTCGTTTCTTGCAATTTCATCGCAAATATTATTATACTTATTATCAGCGTGACCTTTTACTTTAATGAAAGTTACTTTATGATAAGATAATAACTCTAACAATTCTAACCATAAATCCTTATTCAAAACAGGCTTTTTTTGTGAGTTTTTCCAATTATTTAATTGCCAATTTTCAATCCATTTTTGAGTAATTGCGTTACAAACATAGGCAGAATCTGTATATAAATTAACTTCACAGTTTTCTTTTAAAGTTTTAAGTGCTTCAATAACGGCCATTAATTCCATTCTATTATTAGTGGTGTTTTTATCTCCCCCACTTATTTTTTTTTCTATTCCATTATAAATTAGTACTGCTCCGTATCCGCCAGGGCCAGGATTTCCTGAACAAGCACCATCTGTATAAATATCTAACTTTTTCATATATCATATTATAAATTATATTTATGGAAATTCCTAATAAAATAATAAAATAAAACATAAAACTTTGTTTTTATTATTGACTAAATTAAAACTATTATATATAATAATTGTGTTATGTAGGGGAATGGCTCAATTGGTAGAGTAGTGGTCTCCAAAACCATCGGTTGGGGGTTCGAGTCCCTCTTCCCCTGCCAAAATAAAAATTACACAAAATTTTCTTTGTGTAATTTTTTTTATCCTTTCATTATTCATTATTTTTTATGAAATTTTAAATTTTATTTAATGCTTTTCATAAACTTATTGAAGTTTTTGTATAATATTTTATTTATTGACTTATTTTGTAAACCTGCTTTTTTTAATGCCGATTTTAAATTGTTAAATTGGGAGTATGTTTTTAAATCTATTGGCAAATTTTTGGTTCCATAGAAGTCTGAACCAATACCTATATTTTCATCACCATAATTTCGTACAAAATATGCTAATTGTTTAGCAATTATATTGCTGTCTATTAAATTATTAGATATGAAGGTTTGAACAAATGAAAGCCCAATAAAGCCTTTAGAAAGAACTATTTTTTTTATCTGTTCATTATTTATATTTCTTTTATGATTTTTAAAATAAGATAAATTACAATGTGAATTGTATATTGGTTTAGATGTTATTTGACAAAATTCCCAAAATGTTTTTTCATTCATATGTGCTGTATCTATAATGATATTGTTTTTTTCTAATTCTTTTATTACTTTTATTCCCAAAGATGTTAAACCACTATTGCCTAATGCCCCACCACCTAAATTATTATCATTATTCCAAACCAAACCGCACGCAAAAGGTTTTATTTCAATTAACTTATTAATAACAAAAGAAAAATTATTTTTATTAATAAAGCCTAGATCTTCAATACATAGTATTAATTTTTTATTTTGCTTTGGTAAGTAGTTGTTTTTTATTTCAGAAATAGTTTGTAAAGGCGTTATTAATTCTGATGTCCAAATAACACAAGCGACATTTCTTATGCTTTTGTTATTTTTTAAAAGTTTAATGTATTCTTCTTTTTCTTTATCCGTTTTAATTTCTGTTAAAAAATCATTATGAGCATCACATATTTTCATAATTATATTTTATGATATGGAGTAAATAATTGTGCGATTATATTTTTAAGTGGTAAAAATTTTATGAGTTATAAAAAATGTTAAAACATAAAAGTTAATTCATTATATTGTAAAGTTTTTTTTAACTGTTTTTTTCTAAATTTAACAAAATATTATGAGTGCAACATAAATTTTATATTTAGATAAGTAACTTGTTAATTTTAAGTTTTATTAAATAAAAAGGCATAATAGAATTTTATTCTATTATGCTTAAATTTTTATTTTGCTATGTCTATTGCTCTTGTTTCTCTTATAACATTAACTTTTATTTGACCAGGGTATTGGAGTTCATTTTCTATTTTTCTAGCGATATCTCTTGCTAAAAATACCATAGTTTCATCGTTTACTTCTTCTGGTTTAACCATTATGCGGATTTCTCTTCCTGCTTGTATAGCATAAGATTTTTCAACACCCTTAAATTCATTTGCAATATTTTCAAGATTTTCAAGTCTTTTTATATAGGCATCTAATAATTCTCTTCTTGCTCCAGGTCTACTGCTAGAAATTGCATCTGCTGTTTGAACAATAATAGCTTCTAATGAATTAAATGGAACATCTCCGTGGTGTGCTTGAATGCAGTGAATAACTTCAGGACTTTCTTTATATTTTTTAGTTACTTCAACACCTAAAGATACGTGAGTGCCCTCTTGTTCGTGGTCTAGTGCTTTGCCAATATCGTGTAATAATGCACCTCTTTTTGCAATTTTAACATTTGCACCAAGTTCTCCAGCAAGTAACCCAGCAATGTAACAAACTTCTAAACTATGTTTTAAAGCGTTTTGACCATAACTTGTTCTATATTTTAATTTTCCTAAAATTTTTATAAGTTCTGGATGCAAGTTTAATATTCCAGATTCATATACTGCATTTTCTCCAGCTTCTTTAATAGATGCTTCAACATCTTTTTGTGCTTTTTCAACAATTTCTTCAATTCTTGCTGGATGAATTCTTCCATCCATAATTAATTTTTCTAATGCAACTCTTGCAATTTCTCTACGAACAGGGTCAAAGCCAGATAAAACTACAGCCTCTGGGGTGTCATCTATAATAAGGTCTACCCCTGTTGCATTTTCAATGGCTCTTATGTTTCTGCCTTCTCTTCCAATTATTCTTCCTTTAAGTTCATCATTAGGCAATGGCACAACAGTTACAGTAATTTCAGAAGTTATGTTAGTTGCACATTTTTGAACTGCTAGGGTTACAATCTCTTTTGCTTTCTTTTCAGCAGAATCCTCAGCTTCTTGTTCCATTTGTCTAATTTTAGTTGCACAGTCGTGTTTAGCTTCATCTACAAATTTATCTATAAGTTCTTGTTTAGCTTCATCCTTTGTTAAATGTGCTACTTTTTCTAATTCTTGGGTAATTTTTTCAGCTGAGTTTTTAAGTTCTTCTTTTTCTTTTTCTAAAGATTGTTCTCTTTCTTTTACTTGATTTAAAGCAACTTCTAATGTTTCAACTTTTTTATCTATAGTTTCTTCTTTTTTAATTAAAAGTTCTTCTTTTAAAGCTAGCCTGTTTTCAGATTTTGAAATTTCATTATATCTTTCTGCAATTTCAGCATCGCATTTTTCTTTTAGAGAGTGAACTTCCTCTTTTGCTTCTAGTATTGCTTCTTTTTTGGCAGTTTTTGCCTCAGCATAGGCATTTTCTAAAATTTTAGTTGCATTATTCTTTGATTGTGCTGTTTTTCTGGCTAACAAAAAATATGTTGCCACTACTCCAACAATAACACAAAGAACACAAGCAACTATAAACCATACAATTGGTATTTGCATATTGCTTTTGTTCCTTTTATATATTTATATTTATCAAAATTTAATAAGAAATATTTTATTAAATACTTACAATCTTTGACAATTATATTTTAACAAGGTTATATCTTTATGTCAACAAAATATTATTAATGCTAGGTTATAAAATAAAAAACCATATTATAATGTGAAAAAATAATATGGTTTTTTATTTTAGTTTTTAATATCAATAATTTCTATATTTTTGATTGCTTCATTAATTAATTCATTAACTTCTAACAATGCTTCATTTTTTTCTAATTTTTCTATTTTAGGGTGTGTTACTGGGTTTTCAGGTAAAAATACGCTACAGCAATCTTCATAAGGTAAAATAGAAGTTTCATATGTTCCAATTTTTTCTGCGATATTAGTAATTTCAATTTTATCAAAGCTAATTAATGGTCTAAAAATGGGTAATTGTTTAGACATTTGGTTAGTAACTGTGATACTTTCTACCGTTTGACTAGCCACTTGGGCAAGATTTTCACCTGTTATTAGCGCTGAACAATTATTTTGTATTGCTACTTTTTCTGCTATACGCATCATAAAACGCCTTACTAAAGTAACCATATATTCGCTATCGCAATTTTTATGAATTTCTTCTTGAATTTTGGTAAATGGAACAACAAAAAGGCGGATATCTCCTGTGTATTTTTTAATAATATTAGCAAGATCTATCACTTTTTGCTTTGCTTGTGGACTTGTGTAAGGAAAACTATAAAAGTGTATTGCGTTTAAACATAATCCTCTTTTTGCCATAAGAAAGCCTGCAACAGAACTATCAATACCACCACTTAAAAGTAACATAGCTTTGCCAGAGGTACTAACTGGCATACCACCAAGGCAAGTAATTTTATTGTAAAATATATATGTCCTTAAATTTTGCCTTACCTCTATAAATATAATTTGTTGAGGGTTATGAACATCTACTTTTGTGTTAGGGTTATTTTTTAAAATAATTTCTCCCATTTTTGCCGATAATTCATAAGATTTCAAATTAAAAGTTTTATCTGCACGCTTTGTTTCCACTTTAAATGTGGGTTCAGTAATATTAATAGTTTCACAAACTGTTGAAATATTTTCTAAGCTAGTTTCAACTTCGTATGCAAGACTTATAGAAACAATTCCAAAAACGGTTTTAAGTTTTGAAATTATAAGTTCTTTATCTTGTTCTGAGAAATTGCTTACAAGAAATCTTCCTGATATTTTTTCTAAAGATAGATTAATTCCTTTAAATCTCCTTTTAATATTTTTAAAAAGAGTGTTTTCAAAAAAGGAATAGTTTTTTCCTTTTAAAAATATTTCGCCGTATCTTATTAAAATTACTTCTTTCATTAATTTCCCCTTATGTGTTAATATTAAGCAAATAATTTTTTAATTCTAAAATAAGTGTATCTATTTCTTGCTTTGTGTTTTTAGGATTAAAACTAATTCGTACTGACCCCATAATTTCATTTTTGTTAAAACCTATGCTTTCTAATATTCTATTACCAACTTTGTTTGAAGAACAAGCAGAGCCAGTTCCGATATAAATGTTTTTACTATCAAGGTAATTCATTATTGTTTCTCCCCTATTTCCATTAAATATTATACTGTTAATATAAGGAGAACAATAATTATTAGAAACAATAATAATTTTATTATTAATATTTTTTATTTTAAAAAGTTCATTATTTAATTCTATTAACTTTAATGTTAAATAATTATTTAATTCTTTAACATTTTCATAGTTTTGTTCCAAATTATCAAAAACGATTTGTGCTGCTTTTGAGAAAGATAAAATTCCAGCTGGGTTAACTGTACCTGACCTTATTGTAAATTCTTGATTTCCACCATAGTTTATGTTTTTTATTTTTGTTCGAGATGAAACATATAACGCACCTATCCCTTTTATGCCACCAATTTTATGTGCTGAGATAGAACACAAATCTACCTTAGAAGTTAAAACAGAAAATTTAATTTTACCAAACCCTTGAACTGCATCTATATGTAAAACACAATTAGGAGATTTTTTATCTAGAATTTTTCTTATTTTAGTAATATCATTAATAGCTCCAGTTTCATTACTTACAAGCATTGCAGAAACAAAACAGGTGTCTGGTGTGCATAAAAATTCTAATTCTTCATAATTGATTTGCCCATTTTTACTAAGCCCAATAAATTGTACATCATAACCTCTATTTTTAAGTTCACAAGCACAATTATAAACAGAGGGATGTTCACCCATAGAAAAAATGTATCTTTTTTGTTTATTAACTGCAGAACCAAAAATTGCCAAGTTATTAGATTCTGTAGCACCCGAAGTGAAGATTATTTTATCGGTTGCCTCTCCACCTAAAAGATTTATAAATTGTTGCCTTATTTGATTAATTTCATTTGATAGAGATAGTGCAACAGAATAAGAAGCCGAAGGATTAAAATATCTTTCGGCATTTATTTTATTAAAAATTTCTAAACTTTCTTTATTTGGTTTTGTGGTTGCAGCATTGTCTAAATAAATCATTTTTGTACCTTAAAATTTAAAGATTATAATTTAATATCTATTGAATTTTGTTTAAATTTATCTATAACAGCAGTATGAAATTTTTCAATATCCTCTGAAGTTAAAGTTCTGTCTAAACTATTAACTTCATAATGTAAGGTATATGTTTTGAAATTGCTATCTTTTTCCTCATAAATTCCAAGTAGATTTACACTATAATTAAGTTTTGTTTTTATATCCTTTGCATAGCCAATTATGTCTTTATATAATAGTTCTTTAGGAATGTTAAAACTAAAATCTAATTTAGTGGTTGGGTATTTACTAATTTTTTCAAATTTTATTTCGTTATTACTTATATCCATTAGTTTGGTAAAGTTTATTTCAAAACCTACAACGGTACAGTTTTCCTTAATATTATTTGAATTAGTGGTATGAATAGTAAAAATATCTCCAACTTCAATATTGTTTGCTAAAATTTTATAGTAATTTTTTGGATGATAGTAATTATTTTTTGGTGTAGATAGTGATAAAGACATTTCAATTTTAAAAATATATTCAAATAAATAATTAAGAATTTCTTTTAAATTTAAAAGTTCATTTTCTAAACTGCCATTTTTGTTATATAAAATTACTCCAAGACTTTTTGTTTCATCAGCAAGTCCATCTTCTTTTATGTTTCTAACAACTCTTCCAATTTCAAAGGTTCCTATTTTATTAAGTGCGTTTTTATTATCAACAACAACTTTTAATAAACTTGGAATAATTGTACTTCTTATTTTATCGTTTTCTTTATTTATAGAATTAACACATCTTATAACACTTGTTGGTTGTAAATTTAATAATGAGTTTGTTGCAAGGTCGTACCATATATATGAATGAGTTTCATTTAAATCAAACCTAGTTGCAAGAGTAAGTTTTGTGTCATATTCTAATTTTATTGCTTTATCTAATAAAGCGGGTTTTACAGGTTGAATTATGGATTTAGGAGTAATGTTATCATAGCCATAAATTCTAGTAATTTCTTCAACTAGGTCTGCTTTACCATTTATATCTTTTGTTGCTCTAAATGTTGGAACAGAAAATTTATAAACGCCATTGTTATTTTCAAGTAGTTTAAATTCCAAACTTTGTAAAATACTTAAAATAGTTTTTTCATCGATTTCAATTCCAATAAAATTATCTATATAAGCTTTTGTTAATGTTATTTCTAATTTTTTATATTTGTTTAAGTAACAGTCAGTTATATTAGAGGATATATCTGCATTTTTGTCGTGTTGTTTAATAAGATAAATATATCTTAAAAGTGCTGTTAAAGTTAGTTCAGGGTCGAGAGATTTTTCATATCTTGCACTAGCCTCTGTGCGCATTCCAAGGCTTGTAGCTGTAGTTCTAACTTTATAGGCATCAAAATTAGCAGACTCTATAAGAACACTTGAGGTTTCATTAGTTATTTCGCTATTTTCCCCTCCCATTATTCCAGC
Organism: uncultured Christensenella sp.; assembly: GCA_910584815.1. Lineage (GTDB taxonomy): Bacteria > Bacillota > Clostridia > Christensenellales > UBA1242 > UBA7862. Next base: position 68,605 of record CAJUBT010000005.1, read on the forward strand.
AAGTGCAACAGGGTTATTATTAGTTGCTATAACCATAGTTTCTTTTTGTAAATTTCTGTTATTTCCATCTAGAGTTTTAAACGAACAAGCATTATTTAAGTCATATACTTGAATATTTTTAACAATGTTATTGTCAAAAGCGTGCATAGGCTGACCAAGTTCTAACATTACATAGTTAGTTACATCTGCAAGTAAATTGATGCCACGCATTCCACAATAATATAAACGAATTTGCATATTTATAGAAGAATTTTTAATTGTAATATTATTCATACTTGCGGTTGTATATCTATTACAAAATTTTGATGTAACTTTTACATCTATATTATTATTTGATTTAAAGTTTTGTAGTTTTTCAACTGGGAGTTCTTTTAATTTTCTACCAGTTAAAGCTGCAATTTCTCTTGCTATTCCGTAATGCCCCCAAAGGTCTGGGCGATTGGTTAAAGATTTATTGTCAACTTCAAAAATAATATCTTCCATATCTAAAACTTGTTTAATATCAACCCCAATAGGAGTGTTTTCATCAAGTTCTATAATTCCAGAATGATCATCACTTACACCAATTTCATCTCCACCGCAACACATTCCAAAACTTTCTACACCTGCAAGTTTTGCTTTTGATATTTTAATATCACCAAGTTTAGCACCTATTTTAGCTAGTGCTGTAACCAAACCAACGCGAACATTTGGTGCACCGCAAACAATTTGAAGAGTTTCATCTCCAGCATCTACTTTTAAAAGGTGTAATTTTTTACTATTTGGAACGTCTTGAACTTCAACTATTTTTGCTGTTACAACACCACTTATATTTTTACCTTTATATTCTATGCCTTCAACTTCTGCTACTCCCATAGTAAATTTTGAAATTGTTTCTTCTATGTTTATCCCATCTAAATCAACGAAATCTTTTATCCAATTAATTGATACCTTCATTCTTGTTTATTCCCCTTTAACCTTCTTACTTAACCTTTGCTTGAGATAAAGCTGTAATATTGCCACTATTTAACAATCTAATTTCTGTAATGTCATAGGTCATCATAGCAAGCCTTGAAAATCCTAAACCAAAAGCAAAACCTTGATATTCATCTGGGTCAATACCACCCATTTTTAAAACATTAGGGTGAATCATCCCACAAGGGCATAATTCTATCCAACCACCGTGTTTGCAAACTCTGCAGCCCTTGCCATTGCAATAAGGACAAGAAATGTCTAGTTCAAACCCAGGTTCAACAAAAGGAAAGAAACCAGGTCTTAACCTTACATCTATTTCCTTACCGAAAACTTGTGTTAACATTTTTTTCATAAAATAAATTAAATTTGAAATGCTAACATTTTTGTCAATCATCATACCCTCAATTTGAAAGAAAGTGTTTTCGTGGCTAGCATCTAGTTCTTCATTTCTAAAACATCTTCCTGGAAATATTGCTTTTAATGGAGCTCCATATTTTTTCATAATTCTGTTTTGTGCTGCTGAAGTGTGCGTTTTAAGAACTTGTCCATTATCTAAATAAAAGGTGTCTTGCATATCTCTTGCTGGATGATTTTTAGGCACATTAACGGCTTCAAAATTATTATATTCTGTTTCTATTTCATTACCATCTTCAACGGTAAAACCCATACTTAAAAAGATATCTATAACCTTTTGTTGTACTATAGTAATAGGGTGCAAACTTCCCTTTAGTTTTTTACAACTTGGAATAGTTAAGTCCACTTGCTTTGTATTGTTAATGCTATCTTCAATTTTCTTTTTAATAAAATATTTTTCTTTTTCTTCAATGGCTGTAGAAATTGATTGTTTTAAATTGTTAACTGCAAGCCCAAAATTCTTTTTTTCTTCATTAGGAATTTCTTTCATTAGTTTCATTAGATCTGTAACTTTACCAGATTTACCAAGATATAATTGATAAAAAGATGATAATTCTTCAGATGAATTTATGTTTTTTAATTGTTCCTGTGCTTCAATTAAAATTTTTTGAATATCTACCATAATTAACTACCCTTTTAATATTAAAAAATAAAAAACAACTTACCAAAATTGTCAATTATTTGACATTAGGGCGAAGTTGCTTTCTTCACTTTATAACCTAAACATTTAGTAAAATACTAAACATAACTTTTGGAAATTTTTTAAAGGAACAAGTCCGTTCTTCCCTACTATAGTTTTAAAAGTTAAATTTTATTTAAAAACTTATTTTTTAACAAAAGAATGTTAGCATTATTTATGGGTTTTGTCAACTTATTAGACAAAACTTAATTATGTTTTGATGTATATAAACTATTATTTTAAATTAGATATATTAGAGTTGTTTAAGTATATATTTGGTATTTTTCCGATTATTACACATTCTGCAAGAAGATAATTACTTGATTGCCTTATTTTTTCAAAACCGAATGGAAGAATTAAGGATGCTTCTGTTTCAATTTCAACATAAATTTTATGATTGGTCTGATTTATTCCCGCTTCTTCAAATGAAGTGTAAAAATTACAACTTGCACTTCCAATAGGTTCAATGCTTAAATTTATTTTTCCACCTTTTCCAGATAAAAAGCCAATTCCAGAACAAGTACCAATAGGAATATTAAGCCCAAGTTTAGATACTTTGTCTATTTCATCTTGGGTAGCTTTTGCAAGAGAGTTGCTCACTTGGTTAATTTTTATAGTTTCTGCTTTTATTGCCAAAATATCTCCATTGCTTGCATATGAAATTTTTACAAAATCATCGTAGGCTAAGCTATTAATAACTTCTGCTATTGCATTGTTAGAACTTTTAACTAATAGTTTTTGAATGTTTGCTTCGCCATAAGAATAAATAATAGGGTTAACAATTTTTACTAAGTAAAGTAATATTAAAAATAAAATTAAAAAGATAGTAAAAGACAACAAAATTAATTTTCGTTTAAAACTTTTACTTCTACTAATTTTAAAATGTTTTTTTAGATATTTTTTTTCACAATCGGTATATATACTTTTATTCACATTTATTTTTATGACAATATAAAAAAATATATTACTAATTTTGTAATATATTTTTGTTTTTTGTAGTATTTTATAATATTAAGTTTTAAGACTTTTTACTTCTTGACCTGAAAATTAATGCAAACAGATAGCCAAAGCCTACCGCAGCAGCTATTCCTGCAGCAGTTGCAGTTAGTCCACCTGTAAATATGCCTAATATACCATCCTTTTTAACGGCTTCCATTGCTCCTCTTGCAAGACTTGCCCCAAAGCCAATAATAGGAACTGTTATACCAGCATTGGCAAAATTCTTTATAGGTTCAAACAAGGTTACTGCTTGCAAAAAAACTCCAATAAGTTCAAATAAAACTAAAATTCTAGCAGAAGTCATTCTTGTTCTAATAATTAATATTTGAGCCAATAAACATATTAGTCCGCCAATTACAAAAACTATTAAATATTTTAAAAACATATCCATAAAATTTATCTTCCTTTTTCTATAATAACAGCGTGGGCAATGCCAGGGATTGTGTCTCCTTGCTGTGCAGAAGTAGTACTCATTAATGCCCCTGTGGACATTAATATAACTTTTTTATAATCTCCTGAATCAAGTTTACTTAGAATATAAGAGTTCATAACACTTGCACTACAACCGCAACCACTGCCCCCCATAAATGCTCGTTCATTATTGTCATAAATTATTTGACCACAATCGCAATAATTTTCTCCAACTTTATAGCCATAGTTTTCTAATAAGTCTACAAGTAATTCTGAACCAAGTTTTCCTAAATCGCCTGTGGCTATAAGGTCATAATCGCTAGGTTTAGTTTTTGTGTCCTGAAACAAATTTTTAAGTGTGTCTGCAGCTGCTGGAGCCATTGCTGCACCCATATTATTCATATCATTTATTCCAAAATCAACAACTTTTCCAAAGGTTGCATAGGTTATTTTATGCCCTTCTCCAACCCTAGAAAGAACACTACAACCAGCTCCTGTAACAGTCCATTGTGCTGTAGGTGGTCTTTGGCAACCCAATTCTAAGGGAAATCTGAATTGTCTTTCTGCAGTTGAAAAATGACTACAAGTTGCACAAGCAACCTTTTCTGCACTACCCCCATCTATTAAACACGCACCCAAAGCAATGCTTAATGTCATAGTAGAACACGCACCGAATAGCCCTACGAAAGAAGTTTGCAATTGTCTAGCTGAATATGAGGCCGAAATAATTTGATTTAATAAATCACCACTTAATAAAATATCTATATCTGTTGATAATAAATTAGCTTTGTCTACAGCCCCACATATTGCTTGTTCTAACATTTTTCGTTCAGCCCTTTCGTATGTTTTTTCGTTAAAGGCATCATTTTTTAAAACATAATCAAAATATTTTGCAACTGGGCTTTTTGCTTCTTTAGGTCCAACTATGGAATAACCACTAATTAGTTTTGGTGGCAATTCAAATTTTATTGTATTTTCTCCAACTCTCTTTATCATAATAACCCCACTATATAATAAATAATTCCTACAATAATGCTTGAAGCAACCCCTGTAACAATAACAGGGCCTGCTACTGTGAACATTTTAACGCATAAACCAAATATTAACCCTTCATTTTTATATTCTAGTGCTGGGCTAGCAATAGAATTTGAAAAACCTGTTATAGGAACGATTGAACCTGCACCCGCAAACGCCCCTATTCTATCGTATACGCCAAGCCCTGTTAGAAATGAAGCTAAGAATATAAGAATAATTAAAGTATAGGCTTGTACATTATCTATTGGAAGTTTTGGAAAGATTGCTTTAATTGCATCACTTATTCCTTGCCCTAAACAACAAATTAGACCTCCCACCAAAAATGCCCATAAAAGAGATGGAAAAAACTTTGTTTTAGGTAACCTATTTTCTACATAAGCACAATAAGCTTTATTTATTTTTCCCTTATCCATTTACTACTCCTTTTTTACTTTTTTATATTTTTCACAAAAGAATATTTACGAACTTAAAAAAAATAAACATAAATTTATAATTTCATAAATATTTTTTTAAATTTTAAACAAAATAAAAGTATTAAAGTAAATTTTGGAGGATTTTATGAAAAAACTTTTTGGAATTATTTCTTTGCTACTTGTTGCAGTATTATTTTTTGGTTGTTCAAATAACAATTCTGCACAGGTTAAATTGGCAAGTCAAAAACTAGATGCTAGCCTTAATAATATTATTAGAGAAATTAACAAATTAGAAAGTGTTGAAAATGACAAATTAGACCTTACAGATTTGTTGGATGATTATTCTAAAACAGATTATACACAAGAAAACGAAAATCAATATATAAATAATTCAGAACAAAATAACTATAAAGAAAATAATCAATATCAAAATATGAATATTACCCCTAAAAGTTATGAAAAAGATAGGGACAATATAATTTTAGCAAGAGGTATTTCTCTTTCACGCAAAAATAACAACAAAATTTTTAACTTTATTGGTAAAAATAACACAGCAATGACTAATAACTCCCCTTCTTTAGTAGAAAACGATTACAAAGGATTATATTCAATAAGTAACGATTGTTGCGAAGTTAACAAAGAATTTGCCAGTTTAAAAGCAGAACTTTTAAACAATTGTAAAGAAACAAAAACTTTATTAAAACAATTAAAAGAAAGTAATGTAACATTATCTAATAGTGAACTTAAAACGCTTAATAGTTATTTTGAAGTAATGAATCAATGTGTATATAATTTAAGAAACTGCAAAAGTTGTTCTACTACAGCAAATCAAATAAATAACAAAAAAATTAATCTTGCAAATAACTGTGGTAGTATGAATGCTGATTATTTAAAGATTTATAATAATTTAGATTCTTGTTGCACCTCTTGCAATAACGCTAATAACACTGTTTGTGAATTAAACAAATTTGTATCAAAACTTTTAAATGTTAACGGAAACAAAAATTCTTCTACTAAAAATATCGATAATGTAGCAAATAGTAATAACAGAAGTTCCAATAATAGATATATAAGAAATAATAGATATTTATCAAAAATCAACAATAGAAAGAATGCTAACACTAAAGATATTACTAATTCAACAGTAGAAAATAAAACACCAATTAATAATAGTAATAGTAAAATTAATAATGAAAATAAACAAAATAGTAATGTTAATTTAAATGATAGTTATTCAACTACTAAAAACACAAATTCAAATAATAGCACTAATGATTTAGCTAAAAACTTTAACAATGAATTAAACAACACAACAAACAATGCTAATACTATAAATAATAGTTTAATTAATAATACAATTAATAATTTAAAAAATAATGAAAACATTCAAAATAATGTAAGTAAAGAAAATAGTTATATCAATAATGCTAATGTAGAAAATAATTTAAAAGAAAGTTTCCCAAAAAATAAGGAACTTGAAAACAAAATTATAAATAACTTAAAAACAAATGAAACAAATCAAAATGGAACTTTAAATAATACAGCTACTTCTAATACAAAAAATGACTTATTAAATAATACTTCAGTTGAAAATAACACCTTAAATAATATAAATAAACCTATTATGCCAAGAGTAGATAATAAAGATTATTCAAGCACAGATAAAAATGTTGCTAATGAAGTAAGTAAAAATAATAATATAAATTCAAATAATAATGTATCTGCGTCAACTTCATTAAATAGTAACCAAGATATAGATAAAGAATTTACTTTTAACGATCAACTTGATAATAAAACAAACAGTAATAACTTAACTAACAATATCAACACAAATTTAAATAGTATGAATAAATCTAACAATAGCAATTTAAATAATAATATAGATAATAGTGTTAATAATAATTCTACTATTATAAATAATAATAGTTCCAATAAAGTAAAAGATGAAAATAAAACATTAAATAACTTAGATCTAAAGAAGAATGACAATTTAACAGAAAATGAAAAGGTTGAATTAGATAAACAAAATGGATTATATGACTCTAATAATAAGGGTAATAATATAAACAGTAATTCTTCTTTAAATAAAAATTATTTTAGTAAACAATACAATAAAAAATATGGTAGAAATATACCTTTCAGCAAAGTAACAAAAGATAGAATAAATAGAAGTTTTAACAATTATACAAATAATCAAAATACGACAAGTCAAAATAAAAATATAAATAACTCAAAAACAAATTCTAACACTAATCAAACAATAGCAAATAACACAAATAGCAAATTATATAGTGACAAAGAAAATATAGACACAAAAAATGTAGTTGATACTTCAATAAATAGTGCTAAAAATCAAATTACAAATTTAGAGGCAAATAAATCTCTTCCTATTATTGATGTTACTAATGAACAAGTTTCTAGCCCAACTGTAGATAGTAAAACAAATACTGTAGATGCTAATTTAAATAATACATCTACTGAAACTAATATTAATAATAAAGACACTAATTTATACAATATAAATAACACTTTAACAGAAAATACAAATAGCGAAATAATGAATAATAATATATCGAATTATAATAAAGCAATTAATAAGATTGGAAATGGAAATGTTAGTTCATTAAATCAAAATAAAAATATTAATCAAACATCTTCAACATCTTATAATGCAAAAAATGTAAATCAAACTTTAGCATATGGACCAAAGAATGTAAGAGCAAATATTGCTATTTAATATATTTATTAAAAAAATTCTATGTTAATATTACATAGAATTTTTTTTATAATTTGAAAAAAAGAATTGCAATTAAATAACTTTTATGATAATATTACAAAGTAAATTTTTGCCGAAGTGGCGGAATGGTAGACGCACAAGACTCAAAATCTTGCGTAGGCAACTACATGTGGGTTCGAGTCCCACCTTCGGTACCAAATAAAAACAGAAACCTATTTTTAGATTTCTGTTTTTTTTATAAAAATTAAATATATAAATTACTATCACAAATGTTTCATAACAATTAGAAATTAGTGTTTTAAAAATTTAAAAGGTTTAATAAAAAAAATTTAATTATAAATTTAATATATTAAGTTATCACAAACATTAAAATTATATTGTTAAAACATTCCACCATCAATAACAATAATTTCTCCATTAATATAATTTGCCTCATCACTAACTAAAAAAGCGGTTAAATTTGCAACATCTTCAGGAGTTCCAATTCTTTTTTTTAAAATTCTTTCTTTTTCAAATTCCATAATATCAGGAGTTAAATCTTTATTCATATCTGTATTTATCCAACCTGGGGCTATAGCATTCACATTAACAAAAGGTGAAAATTCTATTGCCAAATTTTTTGTTATGGAATTAATTGCTGATTTTGAAGCATCGTAATCTATCGTTGTTGGATAAAAACAATTTATAGAATTATTTGATGATAAATTAATTATTTTTCCATATTTATTTTTTACCATTTCAAAACCAACCAGTCGGGACAATTGGAACAAGCCGAATACGTTTGTTTTAAAGGTTTCTATAAAATGACCGACTGTTCGGTCTTTAACATCTAAATCTAAACAAATTCCTGCATTATTAATTAAAATATCTATTTTACCAAAATTATTTATTGCAAAATTAAATAAATTATTTACCTCTTTTTCTTCTGCTATATTTGCCTTAAAAATTAAAGCATTAACATTAAATTTTTCTTTAATTTCCTTCATTAATTCTTCTGCTTGAATTTTCGAATTATTATAATTAATAATAATATCGTAATTTAAACTTGCAAGTTTTAATGCTATTGCCTTACCTATTCCCCTACTAGCCCCAGTAATTAATGCTACTTTATTTTTCATAAATAACCCTTTTATATCTTTCTAAAATACTTATTAAAGTATTTAATTAATATATTATATTTTTGAGAATAAATATAAATTTTAATTCTTTCAGTAATAATAATTTAAACTTAAGATTAAACATAAAGAGGGACTAATAATAAAGTGATGTTATTCACCAAAACTAATCCCTATTTTTATATTTATTTTTTATTGTTTAAATCTATTTGGCAAGATAAATAATATTTATTTAACACAATGTTTTGTATTTCTTTTGAAATATCTTCTATAGTTCTTATATTATTATTTTCATCAACACATTTAACTGTATCATATAAATATTTATTTGCAAGCAACAAATAAGTTTTTTCTGCGTGTATTATATGATTTTTATCGTTCTCGTGCTGGTCTCCCTTTTCTTCTCTGCCCTCTTTTAATTTTTGAGCAGCATCATATGGCATATGTAAAAATATTGTCATATCAGGTCTAGGTAATTCCAAAAAAGTATATTCCAATTTATCTAACCAGTTTATCATTTCACTTTGTTCTATAGGGTCTATAATTTTACCTGCTTGATGAGCCATATTACTTTCAACATATCTATCTAGTATTACATTATATCCTAAATTTAATGCAGATATAATACTATTTATATTATATTTTCTATCTGCGGCATAATAAAGAGAAGCTACCTTTGGGTTAACATTTCCTGCTCCTTCTGAAAAATAACCTTCGCATATCCAATCTTTTCCCAAATATGGACCTCCAACTATTTTTCCAGTTGGAGTGTCATACATAGGAAAACCAAATTTTTTTGTTTTAATACCATTATTGTTTAAAAATTCTACAAGCAAATCAGATTGGGTTTGCTTTCCCGAACAATCTGTTCCTTCTATAACAATAAGTTTACCTTTTGGCATTTGTTAATCTCCTTTAAATTGACTTGGATGTTTTTTAAAGAAATCTTGTTTAGGCTCTAAAAATTCTGGTGTATAGTTATTTTTATCTTCAACAAAATCATATATTGGTTTTTCAATATTATCCCAACTAAAAACATTTTCATTTAATTTTAAAAACTTAGCTAATTTTTCACAAGAATTAGGAGCTATAGGATGTAATAAAACCATTGCTACTTTACTCATATGCAAACAATCAATTATTGCTTGTTTCAATTTGGCTGGTTCATTTTCTTTTGCATTGGCAATCCAATATTTATTAATGTTCCTAATAAAAGTGTCTAGTTCATAGGTAATCATATGAAACTTTGTTTGAGACATAAATTTTTCATACTTTAAAATAGTTTTAACACAATCTTTTAAAACATCTTGTGAAACATCTCCATAAGGAACAATGCCATTAAAATATTTTTGCCAACCATAAAACAAAGTTCTTAAAATTTTGTTATACACATTTGTAAGCAGGTTGCCTTCCTTTAATACAACATCTACTTCTTCTTCCTTAGCATCTGGATTGAATTTTTTAGGAGAAAAACTAGCAGAATTATTGCCTAAATTTAACCCTAAAAAATGTGCTCTTAATTGTTCTGCTGTATAGTATTTTAATAGTTCATCTGCCATAGGAGGTTTTACTTTAGAACTACTACTTGCCTTTTGGTTTAAAAACAATAAATGTTTGTTTGCAACTAAAGTTGATATTTGCAATTCTCCATTAGGCACATCTACAGTTGAAGCAGATTTTTGAGTATTTAGCCAAATACCATGTTGAGCTGGGCCATAGAAATAAATATTATCTTCACCTATAAATTGGAATATTGAACAATCTTTATTACACCACCAATCTTTCCAATTATTTGGTTTTCTTTCACTATTAGCTAAAAATGTTTTAGTAAAGGAAATAGGTGCCCATAAACTTTCAGGCCAAACCCAGAAAGTTAAATCTTTTTCATTAGGAACAGGAACACCCCAAGTTATGTTTCCAGTTAATCTAAACGGAACTAAAGTCTTACCCGTTCTATATCGTATACCACTTTTTGTTAAAATTTCACAGGCTTTTTCTCTGTCTTTTAGAGATTCAAAAATTATTGTTCGTGAAGATTTATTGTCTTCTGTTTGGTGAAATTTTGGAAGATCTTCTTTAATTCTATTAAAAGAATCATCGTATTCTTTTTTAATATAAATTTCTGGATCTTTTAAAAATTCTTTTATTTCTTTAGTAACAAAGGAACGTGTAATTGTATTCTTTTCTAAATAGTCTATCCATTGAACAAGTAAATTTTTATTATCTTGTAATTTAAAATACCAATTAGATATTGGCTTTAAAATTGGCTTTTCTCCAGTTAAAGTACTAATAGGATTTAATAATTCCTCTGGCATATATTGATGCCCCAAATCGCACTCATCAGCATAACCCTTTTCAGAGCCACAATTTTCAAATGGACATTTACCTATTACTTGTCTACCATTTAAAAAACATCCTGCTTTTTCATCATAAAACTGCAAAGTATTCATAAGTTCTAAAGCATTATTATCTTTTAGGGTTTCAAACACAATTTTGCTTATTTCTTCGTGAACATCTTTTGCTGGATTTAAACCTGATGCCCCATAAAAGTCAAGAGCAACTTCAAATTGTTTTAAAGTCTTCTCTTGAAAATCGTGATTATATTTAACATAATCTTCAATACTACCTTCAAAACTGGATGTTTCCTTTAATTTTCTATATCCTTCCATTATAGGAGACCCATAACAGTCTGTGCCAGAAACAAAAATAACATTTTCTTTTCCTAATCTATCTCTCATAAATCTAGCAAAAGCATCTGCGTGAATAAATAACCCGCCAATATGTCCACAATGTAAAGCTTTATTTCCATAAGGCATACCCGAGGTTATTACTACTCTGTTGCTAAATTTTGGTCGATTTTCTAACATTTTAGCTAAAATTTCATCGTTATAACTTTCCATATCATTCCCCTATTTTTTATTAATTATAATATCTAAGCAAATATTTGTAAAACTAATATTAAGTATTTTTAATTTTATTTAAAATCGCATATAAAATTTATTAAATAAATAACTTACTAAAATTTTTATGTTATTTTTTAAATGCAAAAAAAGAACCACCTAAAAAAGCAGTTCCTTTATCTATCATAAAAATTAATGTAAGAATTAACCCCTAACAATATCTTTATTTTTTAAGCATTTTGTGCAAATATATTTTTTAGTTGGAGTTCCATCTTCTATTATAGTAACCTTTTGAACATTTGCTTTTTTATGTGTTAAAGTTCTTCTTGTTAATTGTGAACTTCTATAACTTAAATTAGATGCTCTCATTTGGTCCTTACCACAAACTTCACATTTTGCCATCTCTAAATTCTCCTTAAAAATTAATACTAATTTATTATACTAATAATTTATAAAAAGTCAACAAAAACAAATAAAAAAATATCAAAATGAAAGGCTGTGCTAATTCTAATCTTACTTTAATAGTAAAATACTTGACACAAATAACTATTTTTTGTTAATTTATATTATTGAATATTGTAAATTTTTACAATTGTTTTAAAAAATAACAAAATGGTTTAATAAACTATATTAATTTTAAATCAATTTAATATGCTTAGAAAATATATATCAATAATTAAAATTACATTTTTGTTTATATATTCATATAAATTAATATACTATTTTTGCTCCTGTGGCTCAGTTGGTAGAGCAATTGATTCGTAATCAATAGGTCAGCGGTTCGAATCCGCTCAGGAGCTCCAAAAAATACAAAAGGGAAAAGTATGAAAATATTTTTTGTTCATCACGCACTTAGGGTTAAAGGCAATCCCCCAGGACCAAATGATAATATACACAAATTAGGAGTGAGAGATGCTAAACTCACAGCCGTTCTCTTAAAGAGATATCAAAAAATGAATGGCAACTTAAAAGCAATATATACTTCACCATACTATAGGTGCAGTAAAACAGCGGAATTAATTAATAAATATGTTAAAGTGCCTATAACAAGAGATGACAGACTTAATGAAATGAACATTTCAGGCGGAGAAAGTTGGTTATCTTTACAAAAAAGAGTTAGGGAATGTTTAACTGATATTTTAAATTCATTTACAGAGAACGATTGTGTTGTATGCGTTACTAGTGGAGTTAATATTGCGGGCTTTATTTCACTTGCTTATAAATTAAAGCCAAGTGATTCTACTCCATTTATAACAATGCCTAGTTGTTCCCCAATTGTATTTGAAATAAATAAATCTTGTTTATAATAAAAACCACCAGTAAATCAAACTGGCGGTTTTTTTTACAATAAAATATCTTTATTAAAATAAGCTGTTATTTTTTTATTCTTCATTTGAAGAATTTTTAAGTTTAATAACATCTGGTTCTTCTTGCATTGCTTTTAAACTTAATGAAACTTTTAAATTATCAGTATCAATATCTATAATTTTCAAATCTAATTTTTGACCAACTTTGGCAACTTCATATATGTTTTTAACATAGAAATGGGAGGCTTCCTTAATATGAAGTAACCCTTCCAAATCTTCACCAAACTTAATAATAGCACCAAATGGCAATATCTTTTTTACTTCTCCATTAACAATATCGCCTATATTCAATGTTTCTAGTTTTTTAATCATAGGATTTTCTTTCAAGGCTTTATAACTTAAAGAAACTTTTTTATTTTCCTTATCGCATTTTATTACTTTAAAATTATATGATTTTTCTAATTCAAAAACATCACTAGCTTTTTTATTCCTATCAAAATCTGCTTCACTGTTATGAACAAGACAATCTACTCCATTAACATTTACAAAGGCTCCAAAATCGGTAAATCGAACTACTTTACCAGCCACTATTTTATTTTCAAATATAGATGACCAAAAAGTGTTTTCCTCTGTGATTTTTTCATTAACTTCTTGTGCTTTTATAGATGCAATAATTTTTTGATTATTTAAATCTATTTCAAGCACAATTGCTTTTACTTGTTTATTTACATAATTATTTAAATTGTTGTCTACTTTTCTGCTTGAAATTTGACTAAAAGGAATAAACACTTCAAAGGCACCTAAATTAGATATTAAACCTGCTTTATTAGTAGATGAAATAATTAAATTAGTTGAATCTCCAACCTTTAAACCTTTAACAATTTCATTACCAACCTTTAAATAATCAGCTTTTGATTTTGAGAGAATAATCATTCCACTTTCATCCTTAGTGTTTGTTATTATTGCCTCAAAACTATCTCCCTTATTAACATTTTCTAAAGCTGTTTTTTCATCTTCACTATAAGGTATAAAACCATCTTTTTTACCACCTATATTTAATAAAACTCCATCTTTTAAAAAGTCAACGACATTAGCCATTACCTTTGTTCCTACTTTAAAATGGGTAAAAGTTTTATCTATACTTTCTAAATCAAATTTATCATACATAATAATAATTTCTCCTAAGTGTGATTATATCAAATTTTAATGGAATTTAAAACTTATTTTATTAATTATTATAATTTCTAAAAATTATATTTATAATACTTGAACAAACTATTTCACTAAGCTTAAATCACCATTTATAATTTTAGGTGAAAAGCCTTTTATTTCATCATATAAAAGACCTTCTGGAACATTATTATACAAATAAATAGTTTTCCCTTCCATAAAAGCTTCATATAATTCCAAAAAAGTAGAACCACCTATATAGTTTTTCTTACCGTTTTTATCAAAATTCAAAGTTAAAACAGCATCTAATTGTTTAATTTTTTCTCTACTTTTTCTAAACATTTCTCCTTTCATTCTTGAATGCTCTTCTTCTCCTTTTGCATACCATTCATTTTCAGCATTAGGATTTTCATAAGTATGGGGTAAACTTACCTCCCAACCATTCTTTTCAAGAATTTTTTTTATAGGTGCTATTTCACCATAAAAAGCTTTGCTACATATAATAAAAATTTTTTCATTTTATTCTCCTATTCCTTATTTATAGTTTTTGACAATTTATGCTTTTTCTTTTTTAATTGTTTTTCATCTAAATCTTTATAATAGTTTTCTTTAAGGCTCATAATTTTATTTGCTAAAACTTCTCCTGCTTGAGATAAACATTCTTTATCAAGTTTTTTATCATAAAATTCACTTAATTCAAATGGTTCGCCTATTATCAAAATATTTTTCCTAAATAGTTTTTGTTTTTTAACTATAAAACAAGGTAATACAGGTTTCTTAGATTTAATTGCAAATAAACAAGCACCATCCTTTACTTCAATATTAGTTTCTGCATCTTTTCTAGTTCCTTCTGGAAAAATACCCAAACATTCATTATTTTTTAAAATATCAAAAACTATTTTTGTTGTTGATAAAGTAAGCCCATTTTCTCTATCTATTGCAATGCAACCTAAAATATTATCATATAAGTAACTTTTCTCTTTACCTTTCCATAGTTCCTTTTTTGCAATAAATCTAATTCTTTTCTTAAATTTGAAATTCATAATTATTGGATCAAATGCACTTCTATGATTACAAACTATAACATAATTTTGTTTTTTATTATAATTTTTTTTCCCAATAACTTTAACGGGCATAAACATTTTAGAAGGTAATAATAACATATAATATAAAAACCAAAACATTTATTAATTCTCCCTTATAAATTAAGTGATGATAGATATTCTCCAGCTAAAAAACCTGTAGATAAAGCAATTTGAATGTTAAAACCACCTGTTAAAGCATCTAAATCTAAAACTTCACCCACAAAAAATAAATTATTTATATTTTTACTTTCCATATTTTTAGGGTTAATTTCTTTAACATCAATTCCGCCGCTTGTTACAATTCCGCACTCAATATTTTCTAAACATTTAATTGTATATGTAAAACATTTTAAACCATCTATAATTTTTTGTCTAATATCTTTTGTTATATTACAAATAACAACATTCTCATCTAATCCATTTTTTCTTATAAAAACATTAATTAAACTAGATGGCAATAACTCTTTTAAATAATTTTTTAAATTTTTATTTTTAAAAGTTTCAAAATCTCTTAATAGCCTATTATTTAGCATATCTTTAGATAAATTTGGTTTTAAATCAATATTTAAATTAATATTAGCATTAGATAAATTATATTTGTTTATATAACTAGACAAACTTAATATTATAGGACCGCTTACCCCATTATGTGTAAATAGCATTTCACCAAATTGAGAAAAACTTTTGTTCTCTATTTTAACTTTAACTTCTACATTTTTTAAAGTTAAACCAGCTAATTCTCCTTTGTAATCATTAAGCATTATTGGAACTAAGGCTGGCTTTGGTTTTATAATACTATGACCAAAAACTTCAGCAAAAACATAGCCATCTCCTTTTGATCCTGTTGAAGAATAAGATTTTCCGCCAGTTGCTATAACTAAAGCATCACAAATATATCTTTTTTTATTTGTGTTAATTTCAAATTTATTTTCTACTTTAGTTACACTTCTTACAAAAGTTTGCAAATCAATTTTAACATTTTGCTTTTTAAGAACTTTTGTAAAAGTTTTTATAATATCGCTTGATTTATCTGAAGTTGGAAAAACTCTGTTGCCTCTTTCAATTTTTAATGGAGTTCCATTTTCTTCAAAAAATTTCATTGTGTCTTGTGGTGTAAATTTATTTATTGCTCCATATAAAAATTTTGAGTTATTAATAACATTTTTAAGGAAGTTATCTGTGGTTGTATAGTTACAAATGTTACATCTACCTTTACCTGTTATAAATAATTTTTTCCCAATTTTTTCATTTCCATCTAATAAAATAACATTGTTATTTTCATTTTCACTAGCCTTTACAGCACACATAAGACCTGCAGGTCCTGTCCCAATTATTACAATATCCATATTATATATGATATCAAATTTTGTAGTTTTGTTAAAATAAATTTTTATATTTTTAATTATTTTTTACGCGTAACTCATTATTAAAATTAATTCTTTATGGGATTTGGGTTTTCTTTTAGATTTTTTAATTGTTATGGGGTATGTTTTA
>CAJUBT010000006.1 GCA_910584815.1 uncultured Christensenella sp.
TTACTTTTACTTCCAAAGAGGTATTGGATAATTACCACTCAAAGCAAGTTCCTTTATTGCTTTTACGACCTCTGCCTTATCCTCTTTATATGTAACCCCGTGCCAAACAGCAGTAGTTGGAATAACCTCTGTTTTTGCACCTTCATCTTCTATTTGATGAAACATAACATCTTGAATTAAGCATTCACATTTAAGCAGGTTATCTTCATTTTGCTGTAAAAATCTTTTAAAATCTTTTTCTAAATAATCAAAAAAATTAGAGTTAAAACATATCAAATTCATAGAAACTGGATGGTTTGCTTCTAACTCAAAGGAAGGTTCATAAGTAAGCGGCGAAGCTATAATTTTACCATTAACCCATTCAACACTGCTTTCTGTCATTTTGGTTAAGTATCCATTTTCTTCGTTACAAACACCACGCTTAACTGCCCCGTTTTCTGTTAAGGTGTTGCCCACTTTATAGGCAATTAACCCATATTCTTTACTGCTTGAATTTTTGTCAATATATTCGCTTGCGGTTTTAAAAGCATCATAACCATAAAAGTCATCTGCATTAATCATTGCAAAGTCGCCTTTAACGGCGTTTTTTGCACATAAAACTGCGTGGGCTGTACCCCAAGGTTTTACCCTTCCTTCTGGAACATTATCTACAAAATCGTTTAAACCTTGAAAGGCATATTCAACAGGAATATATTTAGATACTCTGTTGCCAACTGTTGTTTTAAAAATTTCTAAATTTTCTTCTTTAATAACAAACACAACTTTATTAAAACCAACTTTAATAGCATCGTAAATAGAGTAATCTATAATAAAATTTCCACTATCATCTATTGGCTCTATTTGTTTTAAGCCACCAAATCTGCTTCCCATTCCACCTGCTAAAATTAGCAATGTTTTGTCTTTAGTCATAATAATTTTTCTCCTTTATTTTCCCCATAATTCTTTTGGATAAACTTTATTTTCAATTAAATTTTGAATGTTTTGTTTTACTATTTCATAATCGCTTTTATAAGTTAACCCCAGCCATTTATCACAAGTAGAAAGCACAGAAATGTTTATGCTATTATTGTTTATATTTTCCGTTAAAATTGTTGGAATAAAATATTCGCACTTTTCTAAGTTTTGTTTATTAGTTTCTAAGAATTTGTTAAAGCCTTCCTCTAGCAGTTCAAAAACTTTTGGTGTAAAGCCAAAAAGGTTCATAGATACAAGAGTGTTTTTATCAAGTTCTTTAAACTCACCTTTTCCATTTTCTACGGGCGAAGAGTACAACTTTCCATTTTCTTGTTTAATAAAACTTTCTAAAAACCCTTTTAGGCTATTATTTTCAATTAAACAAACACCGCGTTTAACATCGCCATTTTCTGTTAAAGTGTTACAAACATTATAACTAACCATTGAAAAATTGTTTGGGTTTTTATTTTCTTTTAAAAACTTAGCAATTTCTTTAAAGGAATTTACGCCGTAAAAATCATCGGCATTAATTATTGCAAAATTATTTTTAACAACATTTTTACTGCAAAGAATTGCGTGGGCTGTGCCCCAAGGTTTCGTTCTGTTTTTATAATTATATTTATTTTTATCAACAAAACTGTCTATTCTTTGAAATACATATTCTACTTTAATTTTATCTTCAATTCTTTTACCAATTGTGTTTTTAAAAACCTCTAGGTTTTCTTCTTTTATAACAAAAATTACCCTATTAAAACCTGCCCTAATTGCATCAAAAACCGAATAGTCGATAATAAAATTTCCATTTTCATCTATCGGTTCTATTTGCTTTAAGCCACCAAATCGACTACCCATTCCACCTGCAAGAATTACTAAATCCATTACCTATTCCTTTTTCTAAAATAATTAAACTTAAATTGTAACTTTATTATTTTTATTTTTTGTTTTTTAAATTTATTAAATTTTAAGGTTAAATTTAATTTAATCATTGTTTTAAATTTTACAAACACAACATAAAAATTTTTATTTTATTTATTATAATTTTTTAATTTGTGCCACCTATACAAGTGTTAAGTTATAGTAGAAATATGCTTATTAGTTAAATGTTGTTACTTTTAATTTTTAAATATTGTTTTAATAAAAAACTTATTAGCTATTTTAACTTTATTAAAATTTAAAAAGATGTTAATTTTGAAACTTTTTATGTTAAGCTTCAAGTTCGTAATTATCTATATCTGTTACAAAGGATAAAGGCAGTTTTGTAAAATCTTTTCCATAATCTTCAATGTAAATGCTTATACTATCATTCCTTTCTGTATAAGTTGAAAGAGAATAAATATTATTACCATTGAAGGTTATAGTTAGCATATTTTGCTCGTTACCATATTGATAAGAATTTTCTTCTTCGTTTTTAGAAAATATTGTTTGGTCAAAATTAAAGTTTAATAATTCAAGGTTGGTTTCAACTCTTTTCTTTTTCTGCCCATTTATTAAGAAAGTATTGTAGTTATTATCGCTAATATAAACTAAATAAAACAAGGTTGTGTTTGTTGGTGCCCCAGCTTGATATTCATCTCTTCTAACGGAATAATCTTTACCAATTTTAGCAACAGTCCAAGTTACTTTTGTGGTAGGTTCTGTTGCAATTTCATCTTCGTTAATTTGTTCCGTTGTTGTGTAAGAAATATAACTGCCGCTATTTGTCATAGTTTTCATAAAACTGTTTGCAATATATTCGTTAACATCTTCTGGCATATCAAGAGACACTTTATCGCCATACTGAGTAAGCCTTGTTACAGATGAAACATTAAGATAAGTTTCCCTTTCCTTATTTTTTAAGTTGTAGTGAATTTTAAAATATGTTGCATAATTAGAACTATTTTTTGCACATTCATAGTAAAAATTTTCAGCAGCATCGTGGTGAGCTTTTGTGCTAATTTTAAAAAGTTGAGGGTTATCTTGCAAAGTGTTATTTTCTGTTTCTTCTACAAACCTATCGTTAACAGCATCTAAAGTAATTTCTCCATTTGCTGTAAGTCCGCTATTTAATTTATAGTAAGTTACGCCTTCAAATTCTTTTTGTTGAATACTGTTAACTTCCTCTTTCTTTATTTCATAAATTGTGGAATTATAAAAACTTATAATAGAATTTATGTTTGGGTTATATTCATCTCTATTTTTATCGTAAGTTTCCTCTTCTCCCATAAAGTTTTTTGTATATGAATAACAATATGGAGTTTCAGTTTCTATTGAAGTTGGCTGAACATAAGTATTAATGGTGTTAGTTATTTTAATATCATTAACAAACCTTGTTGTATCTATAATGGCAAGAGTAGGGTTATCGTTTGCACTGCCAAGTGTGGTTACAATAACATCCTTAACAGTTTTAGCTGTGCTTGTTTGAGTGTTATAAAAAGTATATGTATTTGTGGTTTCAAACTTAGATTTTAATTTTAGATTATTAACCATATATTCCCCAGCAGCATTAAAATTAGAAACAACTTCTTCTAAATTTGCACTGCTGCTTGTGTATGGCACATCATCAAAAAGTGTTTCTCCACACGCAAAAAAAACAACTGGACAAATTAATGCTAATATTAAAGTAAACAAAACAAATTTAAACTTTTTTTTCATAAGCGTTCCTTTTATTTATAGTTTGCCCGAAATAAACAAGCCTATGTAATAAGATGTGCTAAAATAAAACTATTATTTAAAATTAAAACCTAACAATTGGCTTTATTTAAATTAAATAAAAGATATAATTTAATATATTTTTATCTTTACAATAAAATTTTACAATCTATTGTTTTTAAAGTCAATTAATTAACCTTTTTTTAACTTTTTAGGTGCTTATTTAATATGATTTTTAAGGTTTATTTGTTATTAAGCGTATTTAGTTTTTATTTTCTTGACTTTTTTACAAAAAAAACTCAAAATAAATTTATAAGAAAGGAGAACCTATAAATGATTTTAGATGAAATTAAAAAAGCAAATATGTTAGCCCTCAAAGAAAAAAATGCAACAGCAAGAGCAATTTACAGCGTTGTTATGACAAAGGGGATGCTAGAAACTGTTAAGAAAAGAGAAAAAGATGAAGAACTAACAGATGCCGATATGGTGCAAATTTTACAAAAGACCATTAAAGAATTAACTGATGAAAAAGAAAGTTATGAAAAAGCTGGTAAAACAGAGCAAGCATTAGAAATTGAAAAACAAAAAGAAATTATTTCTGCTTACTTACCTAAAATGCTTAGTGATGATGAAATAAGTGAAATTATTGAAAAACAAGAAGATAAAACCATACCTAACATTATGAAATTTTTTAAAACAAATTATGCTGGTAAAGTTGATATGGGGCGTGTTAGTGTGGTGCTTAAAAAATTTAATTAAAAGCAAATTAAAAATAAAAATATAACTAACAAAGCACATAAACAAAATTTATTAAATTTGACTAAATTATTAAATTAGTGTAGTATTATAATACTTTTATTTTGTAATATCTACACTATTTTTTTATTGTTTTACAAAAACATTTCTTAAAATAATTTTAAAAGGAAAAATATAAATATGCTACAAGTAATAGATGTTTCACTAAACTTTGGAAGCCGCAAACTATTTAGTGATGTTAATTTAAAATTTACAAAAGGTAACTGCTATGGCGTTATAGGGGCAAATGGTGCAGGCAAAAGCACTTTTTTAAAATTACTTTCTGGCGAACTTGAAACCACTAAGGGTGAAATTGTTCTTGGCAAAAATGAAAGATTGTCGGTTTTACAACAAAACCAAAACGCCTACGATAATGAAACTGTTTTAAGAACTGTGCTTTTAGGGCATAAGCGCTTAATGGAAGTTTGGGATAAAAAAGATGCGTTATATCAAAAAGAAGAATTTACAGAAGAAGATGGCATTAAAGCTGCAGAGTTAGAACAAGAGTTTGCCGACCTTAATGGTTGGGAGGCTGAAAGTGATGCCGAAAGTTTGTTAAGCGACATTGGCATTGAAAGCAACCTTTTTAACACCCTTATGAAAGATATTGACAGCAAGTTAAAGGTTAAAGTGTTGCTTGCTCAGGCTTTGTTTGGCTCTCCAGATATATTACTTTTAGATGAACCTACAAACAACTTAGATGTTAAAACAATTGCTTGGCTTGAAAACTTTTTATTAAATTATGAAAACACTGTTATAACAGTTTCTCATAACCGCCACTTTTTAAATAAGGTTTGCACTCATATTTGTGATGTTGACTATGGCAAAATTTCTATATTTGTTGGTAACTACGATTTCTGGTATGAAACTAGTCAACTTATTTTAAAACAGCAAAAAGAGGCAAACAAAAAAACTGAAGCCCGAGCAAAGGAATTGCAAGACTTTATTGCCCGTTTTGCTGCAAATGCAAGTAAAAGTAAACAAGCAACTAGCCGTAAAAAAGAGTTAGAAAAATTAACTATTGAAGATATTAAACCATCTTCACGCAAATATCCTTACATTGCTTTTAATTTTGAACGCCAAATTGGAAATGATATTTTACTTGTTGAAAACTTAACTAAAAAAGGTTTTTTTGAAAATGTTAGTTTTACAATAAATAAAGATGACAAAGTTGCCTTTTTAAGCGACAATAGCAACACTATTTCTGCTTTATTTAATGTGCTTTCTGGGCAAGACAGCGACTATACAGGAACTATTAAATGGGGAAAAACAATTTCAACTTCTTACCTTCCTAAAGAATATAACGACCTATTTAAAAAAGAATTAAACCTAACCGAATGGCTTAGTCAATTTAGTAAAGAGAAAGATACAACCTTTGTTAGAAGTTGGCTTGGCAGAATGTTATTTTCTGGTGAAGAGGCACTTAAACCAGCAAATGTTTTAAGTGGTGGCGAAAAAGTTAGATGTATGCTATCTAAAATAATGCTTGAACAAGCAAGTGTTGTTTTACTTGATGAACCTACAAATCACCTAGACCTTGAAAGCATAACTGCACTGAATAAAGGAATGCAAAATTTTAAAGGTGTGTTGTTGTTTGCTTCTAGCGACCAAGAATTAACTGAAACTGTTGCAAACAGAATTATTAAAATTAACACAAAAAAAGAATATGATAGATACATCACATATGCAGAATATATTGCTCAAATTTAAAATTTAAATTTAAGGAGATTATAAAATGTTAAAACCAAAAGATGAAACTAATAAAATTAACTCTTTAAATAGTAACGAAAATGAAACAAAAAAAAACAGTAAAGAACAAAAAAATGAGATTAACAAATTTAAAAATAATATAACCGCACAGAGTAGTGAACCCTTAAACAAAAATTTAACACATTCAACCACACCTTCAAACAAACAAAACAAATTTAAAAGTTTTATTAAAACCGAAATAATAGAAACAAAACTTTTATTTAAAAGCATTCCAAGCTGGGTTATAGTTATGTTTACTCTTTCTGTTGTGCTTATGAATTTATTTGCAAACAAAAGCATAAACACAGGGCTAAGCTGGCTGGCTTTGGATTGTGGAATTATACTATCTTGGGCTTCGTTCCTTTCTATGGATATGATTGTTAAAAGGTTTGGGGCAAAAGCTAGCACAAAAATATCTATAGTTGTTTTACTAATAAACTTGTTTATAGCTTTTATATTTTTTATTGTTGCTAACATATCTGGTTTTTGGGGAGAAAGCTTTATTGATTTTGGTGGAGATGTTGCAAACACAGCACTTAACAACACACTTGCTAGCAGTTGGTTTGTAATTTTAGGTAGTTCTGTGGCATTTATAGTTTCTGCAATAATAAACAATGTTTTAAATGCTTTTATAGGCAAACTTTTCAAAAATAAAAACTTTGTTGAATACTCTATGCGGTCTTACTTATCAACAATTATAGGTCAATTTGTGGACAATTTAATTTTTGCTTTTATTGTTAGTTTAAACTTTTTTGGGTGGACACCTTTACAATGTGTAACTTGTGCAATTACAGGGGCTACAGTAGAATTGCTTTTTGAAATTATATTCTCTCCTATTGGCTTTAAAGTTTGTAAAAATTGGGAAAAAAATAATGTTGGAATAGAATACCTAAATTACTGTAACGAAAAAAAATTAAATAAAAACACATAATTAATGGTGTTGTTAAAATAAAATTTTAACTATAAAATAATATTACCAAAGTATATTTAAAATTTTGTAAAAAAGTTTATGGTCATAAAAAAAGCTTTTCTATGTAACAAATAAAACAGTGCCATTTTAGTTATGCTAAAAAAATAACTTGCATAAATAAAAGATATAAAACCTTTTAAATTTAGTTTTAATAAATTATTTTACATTTTTAAAAGAGAGAAAAATATGAATGTTTTAATAACAGGAACAAGTAAAGGCATAGGCAAAGAAATTGCAATAAAGTTTTTAAATAATAATTATAAAGTTTTTGGCTTTGATGTGCTTGATAGTGCAATAGAAAATAAAAACTACACTCATTTTAAAACAGACATTAAACAAAAAAATTTACCAGATTTAAAAGATGTTAACATTTTAATTAACAATGCTGGCACACAAAATAACCAAGATATAGACAACAACCTTAAAGGCACAATTAATATAACCGAAAAATATGGCATACAACCAAACATTAAAGCCATTGTAAATATTTGCTCTACCTCCGCCCACAATGGTGCAGAGTTCCCAGAATATTGTGCAAGCAAAGGAGGAATTTTAAGTTATACAAAAAATGTTGCAAGTAGGGTGGCGCATTTTGGGGCAACTTGCAATAGCATATCTCCTGGTGGAGTTATAACCGAACTTAACAAACATATTTTAGAAAATGAAAATTTATGGCAACAAGTTTTAAACGAAACCACCCTAAATAAATGGGCTACTGCCAAAGAGATTGCCGAATGGGTTTATTTTGTTGCTGTTGTTAATAAGTCTATGACAGCACAAGACATTATTATAGATAATGGAGAAATTAGTAAGTTTAATTTTATATGGTAACTAATATGAAAAAAAAGTAGTAATTAATTTTACTACCTTTTTTAATTTTTTTAACTTATATATTTTTTCTATAGTTTTATATATATAACTAAAAAACGAGAAAATATTAAAATTTTTTATTTAAGTGATATTTAAATTTAAACAAATATTTATAAATGTGCTTTTTAATTTATTAAAGCATAAAAAATTAACTATCAAAAATTATTAAAACTATAAGCAAATTTTTTAGCAAAAATGGGTTGTTGACTTTTTACCTTTTTTAGATTTTGCCAAACCACATTTTTCTACTTTACAATTTGAATTTTTAGTTTGGTTGATTGCCGAAACACCTTCTAAATTATCTTTACTAAGCAAAAGTTTTTGCAATTCGTTGCACTTTTTTTTATCCATTGGCTTTGTATCTTTTAAACGATATTCCAAACCTAATTTTTCGTATTTACTTTTTGCCATATCGTGATAAGGTAATAACTCAACCTTTTTAACATTTTTTAGTTTAGAAATAAATTTTTTTAAACTTAAAATGTTTTCCTCTGTATCGTTTATTCCTGGCACTATAACTTGCCTTAACCACAGGTCTATTTTTTTCTTTTGTACACAATTTAAAAACTTATTAAATTTATCTATTTCAAGCCCAGTTAATTTTTTGTAATCTTCAGCTTCAACAGCTTTAATATCTAAAATAATAGTATCTACAAAATTTAAAAGTTCTTCAAAATCTTCTCCAACACCAGATGTATCAAGTGCTGTGTTTATGCCATTTGCTTTACAAAGTTTAAGTGTTTCTAACAAAAACTTTGGTTGCTTTAAGGGCTCACCACCAGAAAAAGTTACTCCGCCTTCTTCTCCAAAATAACTTTTATATCTAACAATTTTATTTAAAACTTGTTCTGGAGTCATAAGTTTTTTTTCATCATTAAAAAAAGCGATATCCGGGTTGTGACAATATAAACATCTTAATGGGCAACCCTGCATAAAAACAATAACTCTTATACCAGGCCCATCAACAAAACCAGTTGTTTCTATGCTTGCAACATTACCTAAAGTTTGTTTACTACTCATAGTTTTTACCTAACCTTATTATTAATTGATATTTTACTAAAAATTATAAATTTTTCAAACTATTAATTAAAACTTTTCCACAAATTTATTACAAAATGTGCATAAAATAACTAAACAAAATTAAAATTAACAATTATTATAAATAAAAACTCCATCCAATAAAGACAGAGTTTTGTTATTTTTTCTGATTATTTCAAAAATTAATTACTAATTAAAATGGTTTTGTTATTTTGCAATTTCCATTGCTAAATCTAAGCCTGAAGGTGCGAAAATGTAAGTTGGGTCGGTAGTAATTTGACTTTGATTTACAATTTGAGTTTGAGATAAAGATGCTTGATATAAAGCCCTTATTGGGTCAACCCAGTTTTCTGCTAAAACAGAATTTCCATTTTCATCTATTGTGAAAGGTGCTGTTTCACTATCTGCAACTCCATTAATTCTTAAGAATTGAGAACCTTCTGGAACATAGTCGCCTTGTGCAGCACTTACCGTGTTAATTCTAACAACAGTTTCAGTTTCTGTTATGTCAACACTTGGCATTTCTTCTAATTGTCTGTCTTGTTGTAAATCCCAAATATACTCGCCAGAGGCATCTCTATTAACAGCATAATCTCCTGCAGCAAGGTCTACTGTACTGAAGCAATCTTCCTTTGCACAAACTTTAATGTAGAATGGGCTTGGAATTTTGCTAGAAGCATCATAAATTTCTTTTGACCTCTCTCCCATTTCTGTTAAGTAACTAGCCACTTCGGCGTTTTTCAAATCGGCATAATTTAATAAGAAAGCTTCTCTGTGTATGCCTGGTAACCCGTGTGCTTCGTTATTTAAACTTGCACTTTCGGTTGGACCTTGTTGACGGTCGTTAAGTTCGTTTATGTAAACTTGACCTTCTTTTGTTATTATTAAATCTAGCCCACACATTCCAACTTTTCCACGAAGTGCCATAAATGTGCCGAGTTTGCTGCCTATGTTGTAAATTTCTTCCATAATTTCTGGTTTGAAATTATAGTTAAGTTGGTTGCCAACCCCGTTTGTTTCACTTGAGGTTAGTTCGGCATCTCCCACAACTTTTAGTGTGCCAGGTTGAACATTAACAACAATATTATCTTCACTAATACCTAACTTTTCAGCACGGTCCTTTAAACTGGTTAAAGCAGCTGGAGTAAATCTACTCTCTTCTGGTAAAAGTTCGCCTTTAACAGCACCTAACATTGTTTCACTTGGAACGGTGTTGCCAACACATAAAGAAAGGTTACTATTACTACCCGAAACAAACTGAGAAACCTTTAAGTAACAAGGTCTTTCTCTTGAAACAATTTGTTGGAATTCTTCAAAAGTGCTTGCTATTTCTGTGCTGTGACCACCGCCTTGTTCTGTGTTACCTTCACCACATTCCTGAATAACAATTCTACCTTGTTCATCCGCTAAAGATTTATATAAAAATTCACTTTGTAAACCTGTTAAAGGTTTATTGTTTCTAATAACTTTAGAAGGAATAATATGTTTTGAAAGCCCTGCTTGAGTTAAAATATCGGTTAAGTTGGCTTTTTCTTCGAAGTAGTCTCTAAAATTTTGTTCGCTTGTTGCCACAACTCTGCCACCAAGTCTTTCTTGAATACTTCTTGCCCAGAACATATCTCCAACTGGCGCATAGTTGAAGGTTGCAAATTTATCTTGTACTAAACCTTGAGGAAAGCAAGTAACAATATTCTTTGCAAGGTCTATTGTTCTGTCGTTAAAAGCATCGTATGGCAAAGTAAATTGTGGGACATTTGGGAAGAATTGCTGTCCATTACTTCCTCCTGCTATATATGCCCTACCTCCACTTGCAACAAACTCGCTTAAAATTCCTCCACGCTGAGTAGCATAATCTGCCATTAAAATTGGAATGTTGTTTGCGGCATAAGCCTGTGCCAATTTATCGAATAATTCTAATTCTTTAACGGTCAATCGGTTTAAATTTTCGTTTCTCATAATTGTGTCCTTCTTTTTAAATAAATACCTTTTTTATAATTTAATTTTGTTTTAGGTTAAATAAATTTATGCAACAAAAAACCACATATATCGCTATATGTGGTTTTATATTTCTTTTATTCCTTTAAAAAATGCAAGAAAAAAATATCACATACAGCGTCTATATGCGGTTTTAAAATAAAAGTACCAGAAAGCAATATTTTTTTCTGTGAATTTCATAAATTTCTCCTTAAAACTAATAAAAGTTTAGCACAAGCATAATTAATTTGTCAATATCTAAAAGCAATTTTTTTTAAAAATATTTATGTTTTTTTATTATTTTTACTTAACTTTTACAAAAATTATTACTCTTTTATAAAAATTTATATGATAAAAACCCTTTATTTTGTTCCATTTTAATAAATTTTTTTATTTAATTTAATATTACTTTTTTATTGTTACTTTAAACTGCTCTTTAAAATTTAAACAAGTTTAAACCAATTTCACTATTAAATTCTCTATCAACGGTGCCGTTTATTATAGTTATAACCATTTCACAAGTTGCACTAACAGTTGCTTTATTTAAATGACCGCCAAAAACTTCACCTTTATCGTTACCTGCACTCATATGAATATGGGCGTAAAAATTATTGTTCATAGTGCTTATTGTGCCAAGTAAAGATACAATTTCAAAATTACCTGTAAAGGAATTTGCATAGTATTTCTTTTCTTCAACTTTATAAACTCCAACAGTAAAGTTATTAATAGCCCCTAAAGCTTCAACCTTTGCAAGTTTAATGTTTTCCTTTTCTGCTAACTCTTTTATTTCTTCAAGTATTTCTTCACCTTTATCAATTCTAACAACATAGGTATTATCAAATTTTTTATATTCCATTTAAAAACCCTTTTAGTATAATTAAAAATTAATTGTTTGCAATTTATTAACTTAAGCACTAACACCAAAGTAAATAGCACCTATTAAAGCATTTAATTATTAAGTAAAATTTCTATACTGCTTAGAAAGTTTATCTAGTAAAGAAAGGTGGTAGATAAATTTATTTTATAAAGTTTAAAAAAAATTTATTAATTTTTTAACTATTATTTTATTTATCTTCTAAAGCATCTTTTAAACAATGGCTTGCATCTATAACTTCGCTTGTCATATTGCTTATAACTTCTAGTTTATTGCTTTCGCCAGCGGCAATTAAAACATCGCCCTTTAAAAATGTGGTTTCTGGCTCTATTGTAACAACACTATTTTCTCTTCTAACAAAAATTATAGACACCTTATATTTTTTGCGCACATCAAGTTCTATAATAGTTTTGTTTTGCCAAGAATCTGGAACTGGAACTTCAACAATTTTAAAATTATCGGTTAAATTTAAAATTTCATTCATACTAGGGTTTATTAACATATTAGCAACTTTTTTACCCATATAAACCTCTGGGAACACAACCATATCTGCCCCAATGCGTTCAAGCACTTTTTTAATTTGCTCGTTCTTTGCCTTTGCAACAACATAATTAACACCTAAATCTTTACAAATTAAAGTGGTTAGAATGCTTGCCTGTAAATCTTTGCCAATACACACAATAGCACAATCAAAATTTTGCACACCAAGAGAATGTAAAACATCGGTTCCTGTTGCATCTGCAACAACCGCTCCAGAAACCATTCCCTCCATTTGATTAACAGCATCTTTATTTGTATCTATAACCAAAACTTCTTTTCCAAGTTCAGTTAATGTAGTTGCAACACTTTTACCAAACCTTCCAAGCCCAATTACAACAAATTGATTCATCTTCTTTAAAATTTTTTTAGTTTCTTGATTTTCCATACTTTAATTTCCTTTATTTTTTATAGTTCTTAATTCTTTAATAACTTATAATTTTAAAAATTAATGAAAGTTTTATTTAAAATTCTATGTTTTTTCATTTCAATAATTATTAATTTTTATTATTCAAAAACAACTATTTTAAAAAATTTGTTTATTTTAAAAAGTTTTATAAATATTTATAAAAAGTTAAACAACATTTTAAATAGCAGAATTTATCCTACCATTATTTTTGCATCTGGGTATTGAATATCTTGCTTGCTGCTACCAATTTTGCTACCCATTGCCACTGTTAAGGTTATTGCCCCAACACGCCCAACAAACATTAAAAGAACTAAAATAAGTTTGCTTATAATACTTAAATTTGCCGTTATACCAAGGCTTAACCCTACAGTTGAAATTGCAGAAATTGTTTCAAAAACCACTTCTATTGCAGTAACATTATTACCTTCAACTAAGCAAATTATAAGGGTTGAAAGAACAATTAAAATTAACGCAATGCACACAACTCTTATGCTTTTTTGAATTATTTTGTTAGTAATTTTTCTTTTACAGAAAGTAACATCTCCACTTGTGTTTGTAGTTCGGAAAATGGCAAGAAGAAGCACCAAAAAAGTTGTTATTTTAATACCACCAGCAGTTGATGAAGAGCCTCCACCAATAAACATTAATATGCAAGTTAAAACAATACTACCTTGTGAAAGTTTAGAATAATCTACAGTAAAGAAACCTGCTGTGCGTGGCGTAACGCTACAAAATAAACTGTTTAATATTTTCTCCCAAACTGTCATATTACCAATAGTTTCTGGGTTATTCCACTCTAAAACTGCAAACAAAAACGCACTGCCAAAAATTAAAACGGCAACCGAAATTAATGTAACTTTACTATGGAGCGACATTTTTTTCTTTTTAAATTTACCACCAATATCAAACAAAACAACATAACCTATTCCACCAATAATTATTAAAAACATAATAGGCAAAATAATAAACACATTGCTTGCAAAACCAGATAAACTTACAAATACATTTTCTGTTGTGCCCATAATGTCAAACCCTGCGTTACAAAAAGCAGATATAGACATAAAAATACTTTTAAAAATACCATTACTCCAACCAAAAGTTGTTATCATAGATGGAGCAAGTGCTACAGCCCCAATAAACTCGGTTACAAAAACAAGAATTATTATGTTCCTAACTAACTTTACTATACCCTGAACATTATCCTGATTTAAACTCTCTTGTATTGTTACGCGTTCTTCATATGTTATACGCTTTTTTATTAACAAAAAAACAAGACTTGTTAGCGTTATAAAACCTAAACCACCTATTTGAATTAACAACAATAACACTATTTGCCCAAATAATGAAAAATGTACTGCAGTATCTACAACACTTAACCCTGTAACACAAACAGCACTGGTTGATGTTAATAAACTATCTATAAAAGAAAACCATTGCCCATCTTTTGAAGATATTGGAAGTGCTAACAAAAAAGTTCCTATTAATATTATTGTTAAAAAACCTAAAATAATCTGCACTGCAGAATTTAACTTTCTTCGTTTAACCATAGTTTAAATATTTTATCATTATTTTATAATTTATTCAACTTAATTAAGGCTTAGTTTTGTTTTTAAAAACAAACTTTTTTCTGCTTTAATGTCTATAACTAAAATAAAATTTTTAATGCATTATTAATAAATTAGTTTAAAGAAAAAATTATTGCTTTAAACAATATTTAGGTTTATACTAAATTTATAAAAGGAAAATAATATGGATAAAAATTTAATTTACACTTTTGATAAAGATGGAGAAATGGTTTTAGGAGGAATAAAAGCCAGCAATTTGGTTAAGCAATATTCAACCCCACTTTACACTTTAAATGAACAGGTTGTGCGTAATAGATGTGAACTTTTTAAAAACATTTTAAATGAAGTTTACCCAAATAGCATTATTAGTTATGCTTCTAAGGCTTTTTGTTGTAAAGCCATATATAATATTGTTAGCGAATATAATTTTGCGTGCGATGTTGTTTCTGGTGGTGAAATAGCAACAATATTACAAACCAATTTTAACACAACAAAAGTATATTTTCACGGCAATAACAAAACTTTACAAGAAATTAACTTAGCTTTAAACAATAACATTTTCAATTTTATTGTTGATAATTTAGATGAACTTGAAACTCTTGAAGAAATTGTTAACGAAAACAAAAAGTTTGAAAACAAAATTAACATAATTGTTAGAATAAATCCTGGAGTTGAAGCTCATACTCACGAATATGTTAAAACCAGTAAAACTGATAGTAAGTTTGGAATTAATTTAGAAAGTGGTGAGGCTGAAGAATTTATTTTAAGAGTTAACAAAAATAAAAAACTTAATTTTGTAGGTTTACACTTCCACATAGGTAGCCAAATTTTTGAAAAAGAATCTTTTAGGTTAGCAACAGAAAAAACTATGCAATTTATAACCAAATTAAAAAAAGACCATAATATACAAGTTTCTTTATTAAATGCTGGCGGTGGTTTTGGCGTTTGGTATAATGAAGATGATGCTAATTTAACAGATGAAGATTACAAAAAATTTATAGAAGTTATTGCAAACGAAATTAAAAAAAGTGTAAAAGAAAACAACTTAATAGAACCTACTCTTGTTGTTGAGCCAGGCAGAAGTTTAGTTGCAGAAGCTGGCGTAACATTATATACAGTTGGGAACACAAAAGAAATTAAAGATATTAGAAAATATGTTTCTCTTGATGGTGGAATGTATGAAAACCCAAGGTTTGCACTATATCAGTCTAAATACACTGCACTAAAAACACAGCACACCACTAATGAAAAAGAAATTGTAACCCTTGTTGGTAAATGTTGTGAAAGTGGCGATCAAATTGTAAGAGATGCAAATATTGAAAAACTTAAAAAGGGAGATATTGTTGCTGTTTTAACCACTGGAGCATATCACTACTCTATGGCAAGTAACTACAATCGCAACCCAGTTCCACCCGTTGTTTTATTAAACAATGGCGAAAGTAAAATTATAATTAAAGGGCAAACCTATAACGACCTATTAAAATTTGATGTTTAAAATTTAACACAATTAAATAATCTTTAAAAAATTAAAGATTTTACATAAACCATTTCAAAAACACTAAATACTTATACCCTCCTCCAACCATAAACACTTACACAAAAAAGTTAGAACAATAAAAATACCTTTTAATAAAGTTTATTAATATAAATTTATAATTCCAATAAAAAATTAAAATTTTAAAAAATTATCAAACCCGTTTAAATATAAAAAACCACCAAATTATATGGTGGTTTCTTTCTTATAAAAAGAAGAAGAAAAAATATATCTTTTCTTCTTCTTTTAAACTAAGTAGTAAACTTCACATAAATATAGTCGCTTTCTTCAAAATCGTTACCACTAACAGTTAATCGGTATTCCTTTGTAATGTCAAATTCATATTTAGATTCATCTGTAATAACCTTTTCTATTACATAGGAGTTACCTACTCGAACTCTAATTGTTAAACTCAAATTATTTATTTGTTCTTGAACTAAGTTTACAAATACATTTGTGCCATAAGTTGAAATTGTAATTGTATCTCCTTGAATTACTGGGGTATCTTTCTGTCCTGTAAATGTGAAGGCTTCAAAATAATTTGATGCATCATAAGGAGAATCACCCTTCTTAACCTCAAACTCTATTTCAGTTAAAACATTATACCAGTTTGCAGGAATGCCATCATACTCAGCCCTTTTCAAAGTGTTAGTAGGCACAGCTTCTGCATTCATTCCAATTTTAACATAATCGAAATACTTAACTAAATCGTAAGTGCTTGTGTAAGCAAGTCCTAAATGCAATTTATATTTTCCAGCTTTTACAATTTGATCTGTAATAGTATTATTACTATCAGTAAAGAAAATTTGTAAATAAACACCATATTCAGGTTTATATAAACCATTATAATACAAAGTGTTATAAACATTACTTGAACTAGATTCAAAATCTTGTTTAATAATTATTAAATCTTTTAAATAATTTTCATAAAGTTTACCACTATTACCTGCTAAATTATTTAATAGGTTACTACCTGTATATCTTATATTGCTATACATCCAATCGTTAACATTTTTGATGTAAACATATAAGGTATTCATCTTTTCAATTTTAAATGTATTGAAAGGTTCGCCAAGACCTTCTGTCATATAATTGGCGCCACCCTTTATTTTATAAAAAGATTTATAATTTGTGCCTGGCTCTATAGGTGCTGAAATATTATCGCCAATGTTATTTAAATATTCATATCTTAATTCAAAAATAACATTAAACATATTATCCATTAAAACTATATGAGGATCTTTAATTATATTGCCATAGGCATCTGTAACCTCTTTTATTGAACGGAAATGATATTTATACTCTCCTACTGTGGCAGTATAATCTTCTTTATCTGGGTTAAGAGGTATATTTAGAGTTTTATCTTTATAATAAATATAGTTATGTTTAGGGTAACCATCGTAGGTGTAGGTGTTCCCAATGTTGATGTCAAAATCGTTCATTGTTAAAGTCTTTTTCTTTATTGTTAGAATAGCATCTCTTTGAACAGAATCTATTGTTTCATCATCAAATTCAACAACAAAGGTAATGTAATGTTGACCTTCCTCGCTAAGTTCTTTTAACCAGCCAAGTTGTTCTGGTCTTGTTATGTTACTATAATCTATTTGAGTGTCAACAGTTATTAATCTGCTTTCATCTACTGGCACACCTTGTGGATAAGAACCAATATACATTTTAACATTGTAACCACCATCACTATCTATTCTAAACATTCCCCTTTCTATATCTTTATAAAAATCTGGTTGTTTATAAAGTGGATTATAAGTTAAAATTGTGTTTTGCACCCTTATGGAACCTGTAAAAGTTCGTTGAATAATACTATATTCAAATTCGCCACAACCATAATAGTTATCTTTATTAAAAGCATCGGTTGTGCCATATTCCATTCTAAGCAGGTAGTTTCCAATATTCCAAGGTGCAGTATTGTTACCATCTTTATCTAAAACTAGGGTTGGGTTCCCTTTTTCATCTAAGTTATCCCTATCATAATAACTTAAAAGAATGCCCTTGCTTTGTGTGCTATTTGGGTCATAGAAGAAGCTTTCAATAGCCACACCAGCATTATCCTTACGCACAATTCTTATGTTTGATAAGAAAGAATCTACTTTAGCATTTTGCCCTATATAAACATAGTTTTTAACAAGAGGGAATATAAAATCTACTCTTAGTTTTTCTATCTCAAAAGTTGGTCTGCTTACCCAATAATAGTTTTCGGTATTTATAGTTAATACTGCAGTATATTCCCCAACATTTAAATAGCCACTGGTTGAAAGGTCTTCATAATTATCCATTGATATTACAACATATTGCTTTAAATAACTTGGACGAATGTTATATTCAAAAGGTAAATCTTGGTTTTTAAAATCGAACCTAGTTGAATAATAAAAACTTTTTTTCCAATCTTTCTCTGGGTTAAATGTAATGTTTTCGGATTTCTTTATTTCAAATAAAGTTGCATATTGTACACTTGCACTTGTACTATTGCCATAGAAAGAGAATGTAAAATTTTCATAAGTATTGCAAGTTGCTATACAAATGTATACCCCTGCATTTTCTGGGCTAATACTTCCAGTGTTTTCGCTTTCCATAATAAAGGCATACTGATTGTTTATAATAGCGTATCTTGTGCCTGCATTTTGTTTAATTTCAAAGGAAGTTATATTATTCGAACCAATAGATGAAATAGGCATTGTGCTTATAGTTGGGTCGAAATGCTCAGTATCTCCATTATTATAATAATCCCTATAACGAAGGTTAGCAGATCTACTTAAATGATTTTCATCCCCATAAGTAACAGATAACCTTTGGTAACTATAAGTAGTTGTGTATAAGTTTCTTTTTTTACCATCTTCATCTAAATCTCCAGATGTTGATAATGCCAAATTTACAGATTTTAGTGAACCATCGTAAGTTAAATTTTCAATACTTGGTTCATTTTTTATTGTAAAATTATTACCTTGAACTTCAATAGGTTTTGGAACAACTTTAAGAGGTACCGCTGTAATTGTTAAAGTTTCGTAGTTACTATCAACATCTCCAATTGCTCGATTTTCGTTTTTATCTCTATCCTGTTCGTTAAGTGTATCAATAACTTTTTGCACACTTACCATTATGTTATAGGTATAGTTTGCTTGGAAATTTGAAATTGAATAACCAATGCCCAAGAAATTAAGTTTTCTTGAATTGGTGCCACCATATTCTTTAACATCATAATCTCTTAAAGTAACTCTTTCTCCATTAACACCTTCAAAAATAGCTTCGTTAATAGCGTTTGAAGTTTTTAATCTAGGAAGCCATTTATCTTCATAAACAAAGTTATCTAAAAACTCAGGATTATTTTTAATTGTTATTTGTGCTTTTAAAATGTTTAAGTATCCAAGGCTTGAAATGTTAACAACAGCATTCCCCTGCATTTCAGACAATGTATCTTTAGTGAAAGTAATTTTTTTGTATTCTTCTGCTTGTGCATTATTATTAATAATAACCAGTTTATCGCCTTCCTGAGATAAATCTAAACTGGCAACATAATTTCCTGCATTAATTGGGTTTTCACCACTCCATTCACCTTTACGGAAAATAAACCTAAACTGACTTTCTTCATAATCTATTTCATAATGCTCGGTGGTGCTTATTAATTTAAATATATCTGTAAATGCTTCCCCTTTATAAGTTGCTTGATAGGTGGAAGTTTTTATGTTACTTTCTTCAAAAGCCATTTTATCTACAATAGATAAATATACTATTGCCATATTAATGCGATAAACAATATCTGCACCCATTTTAATACTATAATTATCTTTAACCTCTGTGCCATTTAACATTATGCTTAAATCGAATTGATTTACATTGCAATAGTAGTTGTTAGAAGCATTAAGCAAAATATTTAAAGTTGTTACTACATTACCAACTAAATTTGAAACTGTATAAAATTCACTTGCTAAAACAAAGTTTTCAGTTTCTACAGTGCCTAAATTTTCCCTTTGTTGTGCAATAATGTTAATAGACACATCGCGTTTAGTTATTGTAAAAGTAGCAGTTTCAGAAAACTCAATAGTGTAGTTATTAGTGCCACAATTAAAGGAACCTTGCGCTATGCTATAACTTTTAACAACATCATCTACAACATTTACAGGGTAAAACCCTGCACTATCTCTTGTAATTATGCTTCCATCTTCACTATTCACAATACTGAACTCTCCACTGAAAACAGGAGCAACTAAAAGGCTTGAGTTATAACCTGGTTCAATAACATAGTTATATAAAGGTTTTACATCATTTTCTCCATAAACATAAGAGTAGGAATATGGATTAACTGTAATTTTTCTTGGAGTGATTTTAAAAACTGCAAGGTTGGCACTAAGTTTAAGGTCGTAGTTAATTCCAAAACTTAAAGTTCCTAAACCTATTGCATATTCTCCAACATCCTCACCAGCAGTTCTTTCTAATGCTCCTGTGTATTCTTCATCATCATTTCCAGGAAGGTTAGACCAAGTAAAAGTAAAGTCTGGGTCCTCTGCTCCATAAATTTTGCTAAGCCCTAAATCTATAGTAATTAAAACGGAGGCTTTGGTAATTTCATAACTATAAATTTCACTATCATCTAAAACAAGGTCGTAGTATTCCATATCTTCTCTATAAGAAAAACTATCTATCAAGAAAATTTTATATCTACCTACATCAATAAAGGAACTGCATTCTTCATACACGCCATCGCTGTTTAATTTATAGTAGGTATCATTTTTATAAATTGTTAACAAACTTGTGGAGTTAACAACAATTTCATCTAAGTTAACAACTTCACCATTTTCATCTACAGCGGAATATAAATTTCCAGTTACTGAATCAAAAATTTCAGTTCCATTATCGGTATTATCAAAGACTTTGCTAAAGCGAACATCTTTGTTTGGTAAAACTGTTACTCTGTTTTTGGTTAAACTTAAGGTAACTGGTAATAGTTTAGCCTCATAATTGCTTCTTACAGCACCATCACTGGTTTGCCATCTATTTTCTTCCATTATAATATTGTAAGAAATAAAGTAGTTTGGATCTTTAATAATATTACTATCAACGCTAATTTCAAAATAAAATTTGCCACCTGTTTCAAGGTTAATTCTACCTTGTTGCCCAGCGTTACCATCTTCAATTGTTGAAATATCTGCTAGTTTTCCACCAACTGTTACACTTTCTAGTTCCAATTTATAATCTTCTGCATTGCCATAATAATTTACAGTATGTAATTGACTTTTTGGAGTTTTATACCTAGCAACCAAATCTTTTAACTTAATTTCAATTTGGCAAGGTTTAATTTCAAAAGTAACTTTATTTGTTCCTGCTGTTCCGCCAACTTCAACAGCACTTTCATCTAGTTTAAAGTTATAGTTTAAATTTAAACTATCATCAATATCATAATAATATAATCCAGCATTGGCAAGGTAATTACCTTCGCCAAGTTCATCGCCTTCAACAAAGTTATATTTTATGCTTAATGGATTAACAATTTTATCGTGGTTAACAACACTACCACCAACAACACTATAAGTTATGGTTTCTGGGTCAGCTGTGCCATAAACTTTGCTTTGGTTCATTGTTGGTAAAATAGAAACATCTCTTGGCTCTATTTGCAATGCTCCACTTAAAACCTTTTTTAAAATTAGGTTTCTTCCTGTTGTAGCATTATCGAAAGCAATTTCATAAATTCCATACTTGCCATATTCGCTGTTCTCATCTTTTGATAGTAAAACATCTAATTGCCCAACACTGTTTTTAATTGCAACTTTACCATCTACTTTATAAACTGCACTGCCAAGGGAAACATCTCTAGTGTAATCTACATCAGAACTATTTAAAACCTTGCATAAAGTTAAATCTTCATTATTCTCTAAATATTCACTATAGGAATAAAGTTCAAAACCATTTTTAATTTTATCGCCATAAGAAATTGCATTATCTCCAATTTGATTTTTACCCTTTAAAATTACTTCTTTTGCGGTAATGCGTAAAGAGCCCTCTTCAACATCAAAATCGGTTTCATAATTCTGTAGGTGTTTACTAAACAAACTCATTTTAACTGTAACAGGATAAAGCCCCACTCCAGAACCTACATTTGCACTTGTAATTTCAACATATCTGCCAATACTTTCGCCTTTTTCTCTGCCAACGCCATATAAAATTTTTGTGGCTTTTGTTTCGGCGATAACATTATCAGCAATTTCATTTTCGTTATACAGCCCTTCTGAGAAAGCATCTCCATAACAAGTTTCAAAAGAATCTAATTTAAAATTAACTTTATATTTGTTAACAATTAAGAAGGTTTCAGCATAAGAATTTTCTTCTTCAGGGTTTGTACAAGTTATCCAATACTTACCACAATCAATAATGTTTTTAACCTCTGTTGGAGTGCCGCCTTTATCCTCGTTAATTTTATAATAAGTATATTTATAATTACCCTCTTCATCGCCAATAACTCTGTAGTTTGTTTCCAAATTCTCCCCTGTATAAGTGGATTTGTATGTATATTCGCTAAACTTTAACGAATTAGTGTTATCGCTAACTAATAAAGAAATTGAGTTTGTAACATTAATTTTATCTTTC
This sequence comes from uncultured Christensenella sp., assembly GCA_910584815.1. Classification (GTDB taxonomy): domain Bacteria; phylum Bacillota; class Clostridia; order Christensenellales; family UBA1242; genus UBA7862. Next base: position 22,489 of record CAJUBT010000006.1, read on the forward strand.
CTTAAATAACTTGCAGTTATTTTTGCTTGCCCAACTCCATCGCCAAAAATAATAAAGGCACTTTTATCTCTTACTCTAACTTCTTTAACAATTTCTCTTTCTTCATTATTAGTGCCAGAAAAGTTTTTAATTTCAAACTTTAAATTGCTTGGAGAGTAGTTATTTGGGGTAATTTCAACGCTAAGAGGCACCCTTTTTTCTCCGCTACTTGTAGAAGATAAAATTGATTTATCTATTGTGTAATAACCTTCTGTTAACTTATAATTTGGTATAGACAAACTAATGCTTTTAATTTCATCTTCGCCACAGGCAAAAAATGAAAATATAGCAATAAAAACTATAGGAACTATTAAAAAGTATTTTAAGAACTTTTTCATAGACAAAACTTCACCCCATTTTTAATAATAATAGTATATAATATATTGTTTTTCTTTCAAAATAAAAAATGTATTTTATTTGTATTTTTGTGCGGAAGATAAAGTTTTTTGCAACCTAAATTTAAAACAAATTATTAATTTTTTAAAGTAATTTTTGTATAATTTTTCTATAATTTTTTTAATAATAAAAACAATTAAATAAGCATATTTAAATTTAAAATTGTTTATTTTTCATAAATTTTAAAAAACACAAGTTTTAGGTTTAAAATATAATAAAAAAACAGTTTTGTTTTTACTTTTAACAAAAGTGTTTTATTTAAATATTTACAGGCAAATGTTTTTCTATTTTTATAAGTTCATTAATATGGTTATTTAAAAACAAAAAATTAAACGAAGGGTTTAACATTAATAATTTTAACTTATATTATTTAAATTATAAAAATTTAATTGTTTGCAATATAAAACTTTTAAATATGTTTAATATAAAAAAATAGCTTAACTATTTACTTAAGGTTTTAACTTTTTTTATTGCTAACACAAAAAAAATGTTGTATAATTTTTTTATTAAATTTATAAAAGGCAAAAATTAAAAATGAAAGCCGTTGTGCAAAGATGTTTAAACGCAAGTGTTGAAGTTAATAAAAAAATTGTAGGCAACATTAACAAGGGGTTTGTTGTTTTTTTAGGGGTTGGCAAACAAGATACTGAAGAAGACTTAGACTACCTTGTTAAAAAAATTTCTGGACTTAGAATTTTTGAAGATGAAAACGAAAAAATGAATTTAAACATTTCACAGGTAGATGGGGAAATGTTAGTAATAAGCAACTTTACTTTATATGCAAACACTTCTAGAGGTTTTCGACCAGATTTCTTTAACGCTATGATGCCCCAAAGGGCAGAAGAATTTGTAAATTTATTTATAGAAAAATGTAAAAACACAAATTGTTTTAAAAAAATTAACACTGGCATTTTTGGTGCAGATATGTGTGTTAAAGTAACAAACGATGGTCCTGTAACAATAATAATAGAAAGTGAAAATAAATAAATTAAATAATTAATTTTTACTTTTAAAATTTTTATTACACTTAATAAATTATCTTAGTTAGAAGAACATTAACTCTTTTAACTAGTTTAATTTGGTTAATTTTATAAACTTATAATCATTAAAAAATATAAAATAAAAAGTGAATAGTAAATTATTAAAACAAAATTAAAATTTTAATTGTTAGCACAACTTTTTAAAACTTATTTTATTGATTAAAAACAAAATTTAAAAAAATTTTTAAACCGATAATTTTAAAACTTATAAAAATATAAATGGAGAAAAAGAAATGAAAAACGAAAAACGCTTAATTACAGCAGCATTAACTTATGTTAATAACATACCTCACGTTGGGCACATTGTTGGTTGCCATTTACCTGCAGATATCTACGCAAGGTTTTGTAGAAGTTATGGCTACAACACAACCTTTGTTGGTGGCAGCGATATGCACGGAACGCCATCACTTGTAACTGCACAAGAATTAAATATTCCTGTTGAAGAACTTACAAGTAATTTACACGAAATTCACAAAAAAATTTACGAAAAATTAAACATTAGTTATGATATTTACTCTAACACCCATACCCCTACTCACGAAAAAATTACTACCGATTTCTTTTTAGACCTTAATAAAAATGGTTATATAACCGAAGGCGAAATTGAAATGTTCTATTGCGAAAATTGTGATATGTTTTTACCAGACCGTTTTGTTGTTGGAACTTGCCCAAGATGTAATTACGAAAGTGCAAATGGTGACCAATGCGAAAAATGTGATAGTTTATTTTCGTTAAACGAACTAAAAAACGCACATTGCAAAGTTTGTGGTAAGCCTGCAAATCTTAAAAAATCAAAACACATATTTTTAAAACTATCTAACGCAACCGAAATGTTAGATAAATGGATAGAAACCAAAAAAGAAATTTTCCGCCCTCACGTTTATGCTGAGGCAAAAAAATGGGTGAACGAAGGTTTAAAAGATAGATGCATTTCTCGCGATATAACTTGGGGTTTTCCTATTCCGTTAAAGGGTTACGAAAACAAAGTTTTATATGTTTGGTTTGATGCCCCTATAGGCTACATTTCAATTACAAAAGAACTAAGTGAACAAAAATATAAAGACCTTTGGTTAAATGACAATGCAAAAATTTATAACTTTGTTGGTAAAGATAACATTCAATTCCACACGGTGTTTTTTCCAAGTATGCTGCTAGAACAAGGCAAATACAATAAAGCTTATAATGTTGTTGGGCTTAATTTCTTAAATTATGAAGGTCAAAAATTTAGTAAATCTAAAAAAATTGGGGTGTTTTGTAATGCCCTACTTAACGATAACCCTGAAGTAGACATTGACACCTTGCGTGCCTATTTAACAACAATCATTCCAGAAAATAGAGATACCGACTATAAGTGGGAAGATTTTAAAAATAATTGTAATGCTGAACTTGTTGGTAAATTTGGTAACCTATTTAATAGAACCCTTAATATGATTAAAAGTTATTTTAATGGAACTTTAAATTGTGATGAAAAAGACCTTAACCAAAATGAACTTGATGCTGAAATTTTAAATGCAATTACAGAAATGCCAACAAAAATTGCTGAAAGCTTTGAAAAAGCTGAACTTAGAGATGCTTACAAATTAATTATGAATTATGCAACTATTGGTAATGGCTATCTTGAAAAAAGCGCACCTTGGCAACTTATGAAACAAGAAAAAGTTAAAGAAGCAGAAAAAGTGCTTTTTAACGCGCTAAATTTATGTGCAAGCCTTTGCATTGTTGCAAGCCCAATTATTCCAACAAAGGTTACTGAACTTTGGCAAAATCAAATTGGATTGGAAGGTAACCCTACTAAAAATGATATGTGGCAAAATGCAAGTAAATTAAACATAAAAAAAGGTCATACAATTAAAAATATACAACCAATATTTGAACGCATTGACAATGAAAAATTAGAAAAAATTAAACAAATATTGGCAGAACCTTTTGATATTGCTGAACACTTTAAAAAATAAATAAAAAATTTTAAACCTTTTTATTTAAAGGGAAATGAAGAAAAATGATTGTTTCTAGTAATGGAGTTATAAATGGTAAACTTTTAGATAAATTTGGCAAACGAGGGACAGAGCAAAAATTTGGAATGCCAACATTATCTTTACCAATAAAAATTGAAGATGCCCCAAAAAATGCAGAAAGTTTTGCAATTATATTTGATGACCCCGATTCTGTACCAGTATGCAACTATGTTTGGGTGCATTGGCTTGTTGCTAATTTAACAAGAACAGAATTAAAAGAGAATGAAAGTCAAACCAGCTACGATTTTGTGCAAGGTAAAAACAGTTGGAACGATAATTGCTATGGCGGACCTTGCCCACCCGACAGACCACACAATTATAGGTTAAGAATTTTTGCTTTAACTGAAAAATTAAATTTGCGTGGAGATTTTACATTGCAGCAATTGGAAAGTGCTATGAACAACAAAATTATAGAAACTGCGGAGTTAACCTGTACTTATGATAATTAATTATAATGTAGATGATTTTGTTTATAACCTTAACAAAGGCAAAATTGCTTGCTTTAAAACAGACACCATTTGGGGTTTTTCTGCGGCTAGTGATAACAAAGAAGCAATAGAAAATTTATATAAAATTAAAAAAAGAAATTTAGATAAACCATTTATATTTCTTATTAAAAAAAATCAGAATTTATTAGACCTTGTTAAAACTATTCCACCAAAGGCACAAAAATTAATAAACAAATTTTGGTGTGGTCCGCTAACCATTATTTTTGAAGCAAAGGAAAATTTGCCTTTACTTGCACCTTACAAAAACAAAAAAACAATAGCACTTAGAATGCCAGAAGATAAACTTACTCAACAAATTTTAGGTAAATTATCCTACCCATTGCCTTCAACTTCTGTTAATACAGAAGGGCAACCTGCATTAAATAGTTTTGAAGAAATTTCAAAAACTTTTGGCAAAGAAGATTTTTGTATTCTTTCTAAAGTTGGGTTTTCGGAAACTAACAGTAAAGAAAATTTTTCTGCAAATTTAAAATACAAAGAAAGTTTAAACCATAACTTAAATAAAATAAAACATTCTAACAATGAAAGTTTTGAAAAACTGGAACAAGAAATAAACAACAAAACTATTAAAAATACATCTTCTACAATTGTAAGTTTTGCAAATGGGGATATAGAATTTTTGCGCGAAGGAAGCATAACAAAACAACAAATATTAGACGCCTTAAAATAGCACAATTAAACCGAATGTTTAAACTATAATATTTTTAATAAAAAAATTTGAAGTATCTAAAAAGGCTAACTATAAACATTAAAAGTACATAATAAAAAAAGAACATATTATATGTTGTTTAATAATATGTTCTCTTTTTTTATAAACCTTATATTTTAAAACATACTATAAGAAAAACTTATAAATAGTTAAACTCAATTATAAACTAAAAATATGCATTTTAACTAAACCTTAGGCTCAGTTTTTTTTGTGTTAGCATTGGTTTGTTTTTTAGTTGTGGTTGTTTTGCTGGTTGATGAACTTTTTGGTTTAACTGTTGATTTTTTAACCGTTTGTTTTTTTGCACTTTCTTTTGCTTTTTTAGTTGCAAGTTTTTTCTTTTCAGCCTCTTTTTTTATTGCAACCTTTTTTGCATTAATTTCTTTTTTCTTTTGTGCTACCTTTTTCTTACTTTCTTTTTTTCTACTTTTAGCGTATGGCTTACGAGTTTTTTCACCAGTTTCTTGCTTTGCGGTAGATTTTCGTTTTGCTCTTGTTTTAATGGCAGAACTTTCAGTTTGTGTTTCTAAACTTTCTTCGTTATTGTTAACAACTAAATTAAGTTCAATTTCAGCTTTTTCATTCTCATTTTTAGTATCAATTGTAGTTAAAGTATTAGCTTCTTCTTTAAAATTATTTTCTTTTAAAGTATCTAACTTATTATGTAATGGTTCTTCTTTTAAAGTTTCATTTTCTATAGTAAAGTTAGCATTCTCTGGCAAGTTTTGACTGGCAACAAGCACTAGTTGCTTTTTTTGTTTTCTTGCTTTTATAAGCGCCACTTTTTTATGGTGTCTTTTTAAAATAATTGTGCTATGCACCGCAAAGTATGCTGCAATTAAAACTAAGGTTATAAGAGTTAGTGTTATAACAAAAATTGGTAGAGCTGGGCCATCAAAAAATCCGCCTGCACGGTCTATTCTCAGATACGGTCTTGTTGTATCTTCCCAAGCATAGTTTTCACCATCTTTTAACCCAAGAAGAATAAATTTATCATCACTATAAATTAGTTCATACGGAGCATCATCGCTTATGCCAAGAGATTGTGCAGTTCCATCAAAATTATCTAAATTAAAGTTTGGTTTTGCAATGCTTGCTTTTTCAATTGTCCAATTAATAACCAAATTGTTGCTGGTTCCATTATCCCACTCAAAATTATTAGGTTCTTTTAAGGAAATTGTAACAGGATAAGTGCCCGCCTTTGTTTGTTCGTTCCCTTTAACACTATACAATAAATTAGAACTTAAATTAGATAAAGTTTGAGTTTTACCATTATAGGTTGTTACAATGTTATTTAAAACAGGAATGGTTACAGTTTGTTTGTTAATACGCCAAACTATGCTAGGAAAATTATTAACTGGATTATAATTTTCGCTATCTATTAAAGAAAAACTTACGCTTGCTTCATAAACACCAACATTTGTTGCCCTTTCGTTTTTATAAACTGCACGCACTATATTTTCTGGGTAATAGTTAACTCTTAAAACTCTTTCTGTACCAACGCTGTAAATATATGGCGAAACATAATTCCACTGCCACAAAGATGTGTCTAGGGTTGCTTTTTCTACATTTATTATAAAGGTTGTTGAAACATAATTATAATTATCGGTTGCGGCCGCAAAAACACCAACTTCTAACCCATTGCCTTCTGCCACAGATGTGAACGAATTTTGGGAATAACTAATTGTTTGTTCGCTATTATCTAGCGTTGCCCCAGAATTTATAATTTGCCTGGCACCTGTGTACACATAGTTCTTTTTTACATCTGAAACATCTAAATTAGCAGTGCCTTTTATAACCGAAATTTTAAATTTACGAGAAAACCCTAAATAGTTCATACTCTCATTTGCAGAAACTGTAACTTCTTTATCGTTCCCCTGCAAAACTGTTGTAAATTTATTATTAATAAAATTTAAAGTTTGTTCGGAATTATTAATATTAACTCTATCTTTTGCATCTTGTTCAGTGCCATTATAAATAAAGGGTTGGTTGTTAATTGTAACAACTGGATTAATTTTTTTTATGTCAAACCTTTTTGTAAGGTTGGTAATTTCAAAGTTGGCTTCTTTATTTGTTAAAGTTGCTGTTGCGGTGTAATTTCCTGCATTTTTAAATTCATTATAAAAATTATTATTACCATTATAACCACTAATTGTAAAAGCAAGAGGAGTTTTAACCCCGTTAAGTCCGTAATAGTAAACTGAAATATTATTAATTAAATCCAATCCACAATAATCGTAAGCAAATTTGTTATCGGAGGTTTCCCAAACAAAAGCTACTGGTTTTTTAGTTATATCAACCAAAATAACTTCACTTGGTAAATTTTCATTAACAACATAGTTACAACCATTACTGCTAGAAAAAGTTATATCACTTGGAGTTATTGTTACATATTTTTTAGCATCTGCATTTGGGCTTGTTGTGTTGCCAATAACACTAACCTCAACATCATCACCCGAAATAATACCTGAATATTCAGCGGTTATGTTTATTTTTGTTGTGCCATCGTACTCTTTATTATTCGCTGTGAATTTTGTAAAAGTAACAACACAAGGCGCAATAGTTATTGTAACAGGTTCGGTAACTTTAACCCCATCTGCAGTTGTAACAGCACAAACATATTTACCAGATTGATTGCAGTTCCTTATGTTAATAGAGTTAGAATTTTGACCTTCAATTTCAATATAGTCGCTATCTGTTGCAAAATACCACTTATAAGCACTTACATCAGCAACATCAACTGTTAAAGTATAATTGTCAGCTTTATAGTTTGCATTAAAATTTGGGCTTGAAGTTTGGGTGCTACCATTAAAAGTAAAGGAAGCTGAAATTTGACTTGTGGAAATTTCGTTTAAACTTGCGGCAAAACTTGTTATAGGTAAAAAGCCACCAATTAAAAAGGTGCCTAAACCAAACATAAACATAATAAAAAAAACAAAAGGTAATTTAATTTTTAAACTCTTCATTAGTTATTCCTTTATAATTTTTCTTAATTCTGTGCCGACTTTTAGATATTATTTATAACCTTCCCTTTTTATAAAAAACTTTAATGCAATTTTATTTATAATACAAAATTAAATAAAATTATTTAGCATTTAAAACGATTTTTGAAGGACACATAAAAAATTAATTATCTGCTAAATAAAATTACAAACCTAATAAAACGAAATTGAAAACTATAAATTAAATTTTATAAACTACATTTTAATTTAAAAAAGGCAATCACTTTATAACTCGTGATGCCTTTTATATTTTTATTTATTAACTTAAATTAGAATTGCAAATTTTTGTGCGCATAACAATGTAGTTTGCATCGGTAATAGCGCCGCTTTGTTTTAACCTTTCTAAGCGTTCCAAATCTTGTATGCCTTTTTGGGTTATGTTAAAAGGAACACCATTTTGGCCAGGCACAATCATAGAAGAACCAGGGTCTTGATATTGCTGAGGTTGAGGTTGATATTGTTGTTGATATTGAGGTTGTGCATAGCCATTATTCATAGGTGGCATATTTGCTTGCATTTGAGGTTGTGCATATTGTTGTTGATAAGGATCGTTTTGAACATAACCATTTTGGTTATAATTTGGGTCGGCATAATTTGCATTAGGGTCTTGCCCTGCTTCCCCTCTTTTAACAGCTTTTGCTACTTTGTTGATATTTGCAACAGCTAAAACAAAACAAATAAATTGTAATAAAGCTAAAACACCTGCAACAATAACAACAATGAATGGAACTCCAAAGGCTTCAGCATAAGCTTCAGCTAGTGGTTTAATGCCATCTAAAACAAAACTGCAAACAATAACTGCTACGAAATATAAAAACACAAAGAATTTTATTATATGCATAAAAGCACAGGTTTTTTTGCATTTTGCAAATCTATAGTCATCTTTCTTTGCAAGAGTAATTTCCTTAATGCCCCAAATAAACATATGTAGGCAAAACACTGCAAACACAATGGATAGCACAAGGGTTATAGTGTCAATAAGGCTTGCCTCTAATGTTGCAATTAAACTTACTATTGACAATGGGAATAAAATAAACACAAATTTAATTAGTGATAGAATTTTGCTTAAAATTTCTACACTAGTTAACATATTAACAACAGGCTCTACCTTTAACACCACTAACAAGTTAAAAACCGCTGTAACAAGTAGTAAAAAATAAATTATTAAAGTAATTGCACCTGAGGCTTTAACTCCGCCTTTTTTCATAAATGCTCCTTAAATACTTAAAGTTAATTTTATTATATATTAGCATAACACTTTAAGTCAAATAAATTTACAAATTAAACAAAATTTTTGCTAACTAAATATTGCTAAATTCTTTTAAAATAACGCTTTTCGGCGTTTTTTTATGTTACAAAAATACTTTAAAATTTAAAAAGGCTTTATTGTTGAAACATACTTAGTAACACCCTTAGTAACCACATAACAGTACCACTTAAAATATTGCTACCTTACAAGTTTAATTTGTGGTTTTAAAAGTAAATTTTAACACCTAAATTTTTATGGTTAAAACAAAAATTTCTTGCAAACTAAAATTATAAAAACCTTTAAATTTTTGCACCTACACAATATATTATAACCATTTTAAATAAAAAACATTGACTTAATAAACTTTTTGTTTTATAATAGTTTGGTAGAAAATTAAAGATTGTTTTAAAATTTAAAACTTTGCTTTTAAAATTAGGCGTAAAAAGGAGAATTTTATGAATAAAGAAATACAACCAAACTATCACGAAGTAAAAGTTGAATGTGCTTGTGGAGAAAGTTTTACAACCAAAACCACAAAGGCTGGCGATACAATTAAAATTGATATCTGCAACAAATGCCATCCATTCTTTACTGGCAAACAAAAAATTGTTGATGCTAGTGGTAAAGTTGAAAAATTCCAAAAGAAACATAACCTATAATTTTTATTAAAATTTAAAAGGATAAACTTATTTCCCTTTTATTAAAATTATGGCATATATCAAAATATTTTAAGAACCAAATAAACGCTATTAAAAATTTAGCGTTTATTTTTTTTGTAAATTTTTTTAGGTCTTAATAAATTTAAATTAAAATTCTAAAACGCAAAATTAATTTTTAAACCAATATTTAAACTTATAAGAATTTATTTTTATAATTTAAACCATAAAAATTATTAAAAATTTTTTATATAATTAAAATACTAACCTTAATAAAATAATAGACCTATCAGAATAATTGACTATCCATCATTTTCTATTTTTTAGTATGTTTATTTAAACGAATATATATAAATTAAAAGTGTTTAAAGAAATAAAAAATATTAAAGCAATAAATAATTCTATTCAATAATAAAAGTGTTTAAATAAGTTTAAATATAAAAACAAACTACAATAAAAATGGTGAATAATAAATATTATAAAAAAATTAATATCTGTTATTTTTTTTAATTAATTTGTATGGCAGTTTTTCAATATCTCCTGCCCCTAAAAATAGTAGCACACAGTTAGACACATCAACCTTTTTAATTTCCCTTAGCAGTTCACTTTTGGTGTATGCTCCTTTAACTAAAAAGTTTGGATTTGTTTTTAAAATGCATTCCTTTAAATTGTCTGCACTGCCTAAATAATCGAAACTTTCTCTTGCAGAATAGGTTTTTAAAATATACAAGGCATCTAACCCATTAAAACATTTTGAAAAACTATCAAGCAGAGTTTTAGTTCGAGAATATGTATGCGGTTGAAAAATGCAAATAACCTTTTTGTTAAAAACTTCTTTACAAGTGTTTATGCTACTTAAAATTTCTGTTGGATGATGGGCATAGTCACTTATAACCTGACAATTTTTATAACTACCTATAAACTCAAACCGCCTATGTGCATTATTAAAAGTTTTTAAACCTAAATAAATTATTTTATAGTCTATGCCGTAGTCTAAGCATACGCTTATAGCAGCAAGAGCATTGCTCACATTATGTTTGCCAAAAATGTTTAATTTGAAATTACCAATAAAAGCCTTACCTTTATAACAATCAAAACTATACTTACCATCAACGCCTAGTGTTAAATTTTTTGCATATACGCTGCAGTTTCTACTAAAACCATAAGTCTGCAAGTTTGTTATGCTGCCTATTAAACGCCCATAATTTGCACAGATATAGGTGTTGCCCAGGGTGTTACTTGCAAACTTGTTAAACGAGGCTTTTTCTTTTTCAAAAGTATTAAAATAATCTAAATGCTCTGGTTCTATGTTCGTTATAACCGAAGTTGTAGGGCTCAGAAATAAAAAACTATCTCTAAATTCGCAAGCTTCTGTTATAAAATAATCTTTGCCACCAACTAAAATGTTACCTTTAATATAATCGAACTCGCCACCTATATGAACAGTTGGCTTTAAGCCAGAAATAATAAAAATGTAACTTAAAATAGCTGTGGTGGTGGTTTTCCCGTGAGTACCAGAAACTGCTATAACATTTTTATAGTTCTTTGAAATAAGTGCTAGAAGTTCTGCCCTTTCAATTACTGGAATATTATGGCTTAAGGCGTATTTCATTTGTGGGTTATTATTTGAAATAGCACCCGAGTATACAACTAAATTGTTACCTTTAACACTATTTGCTTTATGGCTATATACAACCTTAATGCCTGCTTTTTTCAGTTTTTTTGTTATGTTGCTTTTCACAAGGTCACTTCCACTAATTTGCTTCCCTTGCGATTTAAGCAACAAGGCTAGCCCACTCATACTAATGCCACCAATTCCAATAAAAAAAATATTCTTGTGTTTTAATAAATCTTCCATAGTGTTATTTTATGTTTCAAATTATGGTTTTGTTTAATTTTAAAATTTTTATAAAACTTTAACTTTTATTTGAATACATTTAAAAATTATATTTATAATTTAAATTTAAAACATAATTAATAAAAGTTTGAAAATATGAATAAAAAAATTTAAATTTTATAAACTAAATTATGCCCATATGCTTTTAAAAACCACAAAGTAGCGTTTTAAGTGTAAATGCTTATATTTAAAAAAAATTGGAAAATTTATTTATTTTATTTGCTTTTTTTTTAGTATTATAATAAAATTTACACAGAAAGCCTTAAAAAATCATAAGAGGCAAATAAAAAGGAAGGTATAGAACTTTGAACATTTCAGATGTACGCGTAAGAATTATTAAAAAAGATGACAACAAATTAAAAGCAGTAGCATCAATAACAATTGATGAATGTTTTGTTGTCCACGATATCAAAGTTATCGAAGGCAACCAAGGATATTTTATTGCAATGCCTAGCAGAAAAACTTTAGATGGAGAATATAAGGATATTGTTCACCCATTGAACACTGAAACTAGAGAAGAAATTAGAAACGCTATTTTAGTTGAATTTGAAAAAGCACAAAAAGAAGCTGAATAATTTTTTTCTTAATATTTTTTATAATAAGTTAAACAAAAACCTAGCGCAAATTAGCGTTAGGTTTTTTGCTTTTAGATATTATTTTTTATATGTTTTATACTATTTATTTTATAAAAAGCTTTTATGCTTTTAACAATAATTTAAAAATTTTAATGTTTTTTATTTTATCTTACCTACCATAATTTTAATTATTGTTGCTATATATAATTAATAAATTTATTTTAAAAATTTTACAACAAAAAAAGCACATAATTAAATGTGCTTTTTTATTTTAAATTTATCCACAATATATTATATCTTAGTGGAAAACTGGTAAATTTGAACTTGGGAAGTTAACATTTACACCAGAAATTGTTGGATAACCAGAACCTGATGGGAAATCCCAACTTGAAAGGTTACCATTTGTACTTATTGCATTTTTAAATGCACTATAGTTTGGGTTACCTTTTAAATTTGCTTGGCTTAATTGTTTACCATTTCTTGTTTGAGCAGAACCAGTATTTTGATATACGCAACTAACAATAGTTCCACAAACAATTCCTGTTAAGTCTGCACTAGAACCATAACTTACACGAGCACTATAAGAAGCAACAGCATAGCAACTTTCAATAGTTGTTCCACCATTCAAAGCAAATACTGTAAGCCCACCAACTGCACTAACTTCCATTTTAATTACACTTAAAATGTTTTTGTAAGTGCCTTCGTTTACTGCATTTAGTCTGCAGAAGGTATAGCAATTTTTCATATATCCACCAGCAACAACTGATGATAAACCACCTGCTAAGAAACCTGTAATTGTAACGCCACCATCTGCTTTTGTGCTTTCGCCACAATAAGAATATTGAACTTTACCGAAAGAAATTCCACTTATACCACCAGCATAGTAACCTTTAATTTCTTTCATATAAGTTGCAGATTTATAAATTGAATTAGTATTATTTGTTGTAACCATATCATAACCAACAATACCACCAACAATTGTACAATTATCTGTGTTTAAAATATAGTTGTTTTTATCGCTTGATGTGCCCACACTTGCTACTATATTTGTTGAAATTCTACTGTTAGCATCTACAACCGAGAAACTAATTTTGCCACTGTTATAACCTGTAATTCCACCAACAAAACCATTGTGTGAACCATTTAACACCATACTTGCTGATTTTACATATGCTCTTGAAATATCATTGCTATTAAAGCCTGCAATACCACCAAAATAAGTTTTAAAACCTTGTATAGTTGAAGCTTTTAAGTTAAAGGCGTTAGAGTAAACATCTAAAATAGTGCCTTTTGTTCTGCTTCCATTTGATAATTTAAATTCGTTTGTTCCAACAATTCCGCCAACAAAAATTTTCTTTAAGCCAGATTTATAAATTTCTTTTGTATATTGGTTAGATGTGGTGTTGTTTTCGTTATTATATTGAATATCGTTTGCTGTTGTGTAACTAATGCTACCTGCGTTTGCACCAACAATACCACCTGCATATGAAGCAATTAATTTAACATTATTAGCATAGTTATAAAGTTTATTTGCACCTAGGCTTCCGCTTGCTGAAATTGTTGCATAGCCTGCACCAATAAAGCCACCTGCCATTGTAAAGTAACCATCAGTTACATCAATGTCTTCAACCATAACTCTATTTAAAACTGTTCCTGTGTTTGCGAAGCCAAAGAATGAACCAAAATATGAGGTGCCTCTTGTTGAATCTGCAAATCCTATTACATTAATATCTGCATTAATAATTTTAACATTATTAACTTGTGCCCCATTACTTTCGCCTGCAAGAATGCCTACTCTGTTAAAGGTTTGGCCACCATTTGTTATAATACTTACATTTTCAAAAGTAATATCTTTTATTTTTGCGTTAGAACCCATTTTGTTAACAAGCCCTACATAACCATCGGTAACATCTGTTGCATCTATTATAAAGTTGCTAATTTTTGCATTGTTTTCGCCAGCAAAAATTTGATTAAATTCGTTTGAAATTACTTTCCAAACATAACCCTTCATATCTAGGTTTCCACTAACAACACATTCTTCGTTATTGCTAACTTTTTGATATAAAGATGCTGCATCATAAATTTTATCGGTTGTTGTGATTTCAGAAGTGTCTATATCATAAATTGAACCTACAGAAGATTCTACATTAAGAATTGGATAATTTTCTGAAGTTAATGTCCAAACACCATTGAAGTTCCAAGTTCTAATTTCACCTGTAGAAATTTCTTGAGTTGTTATAAATTTGTTTGAATTTTTAAAGCCTTGAATTGAATCATCTAAATAAGAGTTTGAAGTAGATTTTAAATCTCCACTATTAACAAGTCCGCTTGTGCTTGAACCGCCTATTGCATTCATTTTGCCACCATAATAGCAACCTGTTACAAGACCATCGCCAGATTTTCTATAAACAATGCCTGCTATTTCAGTTTGACTATTTCTTGATGGTTCTTGTTTAGCATAAAAGTAACAATCGTAAAGATTTCCATCTTTTCCACTGTTTTCACCAACTATACCACCAAATACTGTTGAAGAATATGTGCCATTATCAACAACTTCTCTTGCATAACTTTCGCTAATAACTGAATTGTTGTTTTCACCTGCAATTCCGCCTGCAACTATGCTTGAACCAGTAACTGCTAATTTACCATCAAAGCCACAACGGTCTATTTTTGCACTATTGTTAATGCTTCCAGCAACGCCGCCAACTTTTGAGCTTGTAACTGTGTTTGTGCTAGTAATTGTTCCTGTTGCTTCGCTAGTTTGAATTAAACCATATTGAAATTCAACATTATCTATAATTGTTTTATTTCCATTAACTCTGCCAGCAAAAGCACCAAGTGTTACTGCTTTTGAAACATTAATGTCAACATCTACTAACTGTAAATTTTTAATTGTTCCACCTAAAATTGATATAAAACCAACATTAACAGTGTTTGCAATTTCATCATCGGTTATTTTTAAACCTTTAATTGCGTGATAATTACCATCTAACACACCATTAAAACTGATAGGTGTCCAGTTGTTTGTAAGTTCAATATCGTTATTTAGTTTGTAACTTTTGTTTTGGTCCATTTGAATAAGCTCTTCTTCGTTGTTAACCATATATGGATAGTTTTCGCTACCATCACAAACTAAAACATCAATAACAAGTCTTGAATAACTACGATTGTTTGTTTTAACAATAATTTTTGCTTCTCCACCATTAACTGCTCTAAATATTTTTTCTTTTTCAAAATATTGAAGAACTTCCTTATCTTCATCTTCTTGTTGAATTGAATAAGTAAGAGTTGTAGAGTCTGCTCTATTTCTAAAATCTAGTAGCCCATTTTCTCCTTCTGCACTAAAAGATTTTCCTGCATTTACAACGAGATAGGAACTCTTTATGTAAATCATTTCGTTATCAACAGAAAAATAATAGATTGTTAAGCCTAGACTTACTACTGCTATAGCAATAACTAAAAACATTAAAAATCTTTTCATATTTCTCCCCCTAGAATTTGTTTATCATATTTTATAACTAAAATCAAAAAAAGTCAATAGTTCGGCATTTTTTAGGCGTTTTGCCCAAAAAAAATTGTGTAATATCCACTTTTATGCTGTTTTTTTGTGCAACTTATACATATATTTTATGAAATTTTACAACTTTTATCATACCATATATATACAAAATTATAGTTTTTAGTTTAAATTAATCTTTCTAACATATTTTGAATAATAAAAACCTTGCTTAAAATATTTAAACAAGGCTTTTATTGCTTTTGTGCAAATACTATATATAATAAACATCAAATTAAGTTTACAAATTTATTTAACAAGTTTACCTAAAATAAAATTTGTTAAATGTTAAAACTTATTATTAAATAACCAAATTACCACTATAAATTTATGAATTGATAAAATAAAAATATTTATATTAATTATATAAAAAATTTCAACGATAACTTAATTGTTAATTAATTTTTTAAAAAATTTTAAAAATACATTAATCTAAAAAATCCGTTGGCAAGGCAATAAACACTTCATCGTTAGGAAAGTATAACGGCTCACCATTTGCTTTCTCTCGCTTTTTAGTTAAGGAATTATGTTTATCTACAGCTTTTAAAAATTTTTCAACAATAACTTCCGCTGTTTGTTTTTCATCTAAATTAACATCTATAAAACTATTAATGTTTTCAACAAACTTAAATAAAAAATTATATCTTAAATTATTGTTAAGTCCTATAAGTTTTTTTGCGCCAAGTTTAAAATCGAACTTACAATAAAGTTGCAAATCGGCACATAGTTTATCAACATAGTTATTAAATATTTTACGAGCAAGTGAGTTAGATGAAAAATAATCTTTATTATTTTTATAGAACTCTAATACATCTATTTCTATTAAGGGAAGATTTAACTGATTTGCAATATAAGACAATCGCCTTTTTAATAAATTAACTTTTTTAGTGTTATAACTTAAACAAAACAAACCAACGGGGCGAGTTCCCTCTCCTTTTAAAATAACCACATTATTATTTTTTTGCAAAGGGCTATCTAAGTTGTTAACTATAAGGTCTATAGGTGTTTTTAATTTTACAGCATTTCCATTTATGCACACTTTTTTATTATTTAGGGTTATGCTTCTAATATTATCTGTTTCTTCATTTAAATTACGCACACTACACAACGAACTAACATCGCTTGCCATAATAAAATTGTTGTTGTTAACTTCATAAATTAAACCAAAAGAAAAATGGTCTTCAGTTACATTAAAATTAGGAGGTGTTACAATTATATTACGGTTAGAAATTAAAGTTGTTTGATAAAAATCATCTTTACAATTAACAGCTTCTATTACATCTCTACTTAAGGTAAGTAAATTAAGGGGTAAAGCTCTAACACATAATTTAAAGTTATTTGGGTTAAAACATTCAATATCACTTATCTCTTGACCCCATAATTTTTTAACAATGTTATTTGCATACTCTTCTATTTTTAAAATATTTTCAATTAAACTTCCAGCTTTTTTATTATTGCTACTTTCAATTTTCTTATTAAAATATCCAAGTTCAGCAAGCCCTGTTGTGCAACTTAAGGCCATTTTATAATAATCGGTTAATAGGGCTTTATCTTCTTTAGATATTAATTTATTTTCCATTAAATTGTTAATTGAAGAACACACATCTTGACATAAATCACGAATAAAACCAGTGTTCTGTAAAAATTTTTCGCTAACCATAAACAATTATCCTTTGTAAATAATTTATAATGCTTTAACAAAATTAAAGTAGAGAATTTTTAAAAATGCTTTTAAGTTTATTAAAAAATTATGCTATTTTAAAAATTAAAAATTGATTGTAAAAATTTTTCTTAATATAATTTTTTAGTTTAAACACACAAAGTTTTACAAGAAAAATAATAAAAATATTATAACAATAAAACCAATTTTAACAAAGTTATTTTAATAGAAATTGCCACTTTTAAAAGTTAAAATTTATGGCATTATAATATGAATACTATATATAGTATTACTATAACTATATATAGATATATAATTATATTAAGCATAAAAACAATTATTGAATAAATAAAAATTTTAATATTTTTAGCTGTTTTTAAAATAAAAAACAGAAGGCACTTTATGAATTTGTGCCTTCTATTTTTTTTAATTTTGTTAACAAAAACTTGTTATAGAACTTAATAAAACCACTTTAAAGCAACACCCTAATTTTTTATTGCGGATTGTTTGGGTTGTTTGGATCTACAAAATTACCATTTGGATTGTTTGGATTTTGCATATTTGGGTTATAGTAATTTTGATTGTTAGGATCGTAATAACCTTGGTTATTATTTTGATTATAATATGCCTGATTGTTAGGGTCATAGTAACCTTGATTATTTAGGTCGTAATAACCCTGATTATTGTACATATTAGGGTCTACATAACCATTAGGGTTATTAAAGTTAGGGTCTACATATCCGTTATTATAATTTGGGTTAACTATGTTTTGTCCATTTGCGTTGTTTGGGGCCTGCGCATTTGGATTAACAAAGTTTTGTTGAGGTGGAGTTTGCTGATTAGCAACATTTTGAGGGTTTACAAAATTCTGTTGAGGAACATTGTTTTGTGCCACATAATTTTGAGGGTTATTTGCCAAGTTTTGAGGAGTTGTGTTAACAGTTGGTTGAACATTTTGATTTTGCATTTGCTGACCACTACCATTGTTATTTACATTTCCATTTTGGTTACCATTTACATTACCACCATTATTTCCAACATTATTTGCATTACCATTGTTTATGTTGTTATTTGCATTGCCACCGCCAGCATTATTACCAGTATTATTATTTTCTTGTTGACCTTTTGCTTTTTGGGTTTTAGATTTAATTTCTTCCTTGGTGCGCTTTAATTGTTCTTGCCCAACATTTTGTTTGCGCTTTCTGCGGTTAATTCTTATAGAAATTATAATAACTAAACCTGCAATTACAACTAAACCTGCAACAATAACAATTATAATAAGGTTATTATAATTTTGTGCCTCATAAACTTTAAAACTTACAACACGAGTTGTGAAGTAGTTATTTCCGCTAAACACAATAGTAACTTCATAATCGCCTTCGCTAACAATGTTAGAAATTTGTTGACCATTTTTTGTAAATATAAGTTCATATTCAGGAATAATTCCATCAACAAACTGGTTAGCATTAAAGTTTATGTGAATTTTATCGTTAAGCTTACTTCCATCTTCTCTTAACACACCATCTATAATAAGGTCATAATTAGTAATTTCTTTTTGCTTAATTGTATAAGTTGCTGTGAATATTGCACCATCACCGAAATTATAATTTTTTCTTAAACTTTCGTTTAATTCTAAAATTATGTAGTAAGTGCCCGCATTGGTTAAATAGTTAAGATTTATGCGGTTAATCATATTACTATCGCTATAAAGTGCTAGGGTATATTCATCTTCAGATAATCCTTCAATACCACTTGCTTTAATTGCTGGGTCGTTATTCATTATAAGGTCACCATAAGTGCGTTCAACATCTTGTAAAACAATATTTAAAGTTGCTTTATTTATTCTAAGAGTTTTTTCAAGTGTGAATGGGCTGCCATCTGGTGATAAGCCAGCAAAATTATAGAAACCACAGGCTGCAGAATCGAAGTGTGCAATAATTTTATAAATGCCTGCATCAAGAACAGTTTTTGCATCTAACACAATTTCTTCATCATCGAATATAATTTCATCTGCAAGTTCTCTACCAATTTTATAAGTATACCTAATACTATCTAAATAAGTAAGAGTTGTGCTTGTTGATGTTACCCTAGAAACTCTTGCAAGTGTTGAGGCTTTACTATAAGTTATTTGCTCGTTATTCAAGAAAGTTAAAGTGTTAATTTGTGGGTCTGCACCATTAACAAGAACGGTGATATCAAACATTTGATAATTTTGGTTAGAAATAAAACTCTTATCCTTTGCTTCAAACCTTACTTGGCGAATAATATAACCAACTTCTGTATTTAGAATGCTATTACCATCAAACCAGGTTGTTATGCTGCCATCGTTTATTTCTACCCACTCACCTGTAATTTCATTTAAGTAACTAACAATAATTGGAACATTTGCACCTTCAGCATTTAAAGTAGAACCCCAGGTTCTTCTAACAACATAACCGTGTTCATCTGTTTTAACAACGCCAGCACCGTTAGGGTCTATTTTAAAGGTTAAAACTGGAGAAATAACTGTTATGTTAATGCTAAAGCGTTCCGACAATGATAAACCATATTCATTATAGTTAGGGTTATATTCACTGCCTTTATTGAACACTAGGTTTGCTGTGTTATTACCATATTTAAGTTCTTGTTCGTTATTTGCAAAACTAAAGCCATTAGGTAAAATAACATTTAATGTGCCAACAGTTAAGTTTGGAACATAAGTTTTTGTGCCAATATTATAGTCACCTAAGAATCTTGCTATTTCAGAT
Organism: uncultured Christensenella sp.; assembly: GCA_910584815.1. Classification (GTDB taxonomy): domain Bacteria; phylum Bacillota; class Clostridia; order Christensenellales; family UBA1242; genus UBA7862. Next base: position 42,539 of record CAJUBT010000006.1, read on the forward strand.
TTTGAATAGTTTGCTTTTATAACATAAACTTTAGCTTCTACTCTAATAGGGTTGTAATTGTTTTTGTTGCCAAAAATACTTTCAAAGAAACCTTCATCATCTCTTGAAGAATAAATCATATAGAAAGTTTCGCCTTCTTCCCCATTAACAACAAGTCGTCTATCAAAGTTAGGTTGAGTGCTATCCCAAGTGTAACCAGAACCACTTATGAAAATAGAACTTAAAGTTAGGTTGCTATTATAAGTTACAGTTATTGGGCTATGTGCAAAACTGCTTGCACGCAAGTCGCCACGAATAATGCGAATTGTAACATCTATATTATCATAATCTTCATAACAATCTGGATTATTATTATAATAAGCTTTATAGTTAGATAATTCGTAATAATCTAGGTTACCTATGTTTATGTTGCTTAAATCTATTCTATCTGGTTTTACAAAGTAGGTTGTGCCTATTTTATAATCGCTTGCAGAATTTAATTTTACTTCAACAAAATTACCATTTGCATCTTTAACATAGTAAGTTCCTCGTGATTGTTCGTTAACAGAAGTATCTATTTGATATTGCCAATTAAAGAATTCTGGCAAAGTTATGTCACTTAATTTTAAGCCTGCCATAAATTTAAATTCAAAATATTGTTTTCCGCCATTATCTTTATAAATGTCAACATCTTTAAATATACCTTTGCCTATTGTATAAGATATTGTTGTAATATAATCGGTATACAAAGTAGGGTCTGGGTTATAACGAATAGTTGCTGTGTAGGTGCCTGCAGAGAAGATTTCAATATTATCGTTAGCCCAAGTAATAGAAGAAATAACACTCATATCATCTGCAACGAATATTAAATCTTTTAAACTAGAAACTTCATCATATCTTGGGGTTTCAACTTTTGTTGCATTAAATTTAACAATGTTAAATTTAATTGCTTCAAAGTCTTCCCTACTTGCCATTTGTTTAACAATTCTAAAGGTTATAGTTGTTGTGCCCATATAGTTATGGCTTGTTCCACCAAATTTAATATCTATATATGCAAACTCTGTTTCGGTAATATTGTTTCTGTACTCTAAAATATAATCTACATCTTGAGTAAGTAAAATTTTGTTACCATTTTCGTTTTCAAAATATATGCCATATTTCTTTTCTGAACCTACCATAATTCCAGCATTTTTACTGATGTATGGTAAATCAAAAATTGGTTCTATTGGGTTACCTGTTAAGGTTTGAGCAAGAATTGGAGGAATGGTAAAGGTTGTTTTACTATATTCTCTTTCTATTATTTCAAACTCTAAAGTTATTTTACCATCAGGTTCGGTTGTTTGATAATTTTGAATTATGCCAGTTTTATCTTTTAATATAGAAACTGGAATGTTAATTATAACCTTACCTGCATTAAACCTGTTGCCAACATATTCTATTTGTGAATATTGCAATGAGTCTTGCAATGAAATGGTTTCTCTGCCACCAATAACAATGCCAAAGGTGCCAAGGTAAACATCCTCACCCATAAAGGCAACATTTTGATTTTTGGCAAATTTGACATCTGCTGAAGTAATATTGCGTTTTGTAATTTCAAATTTAATGCTAAATAAGCCTGCGTAATTTCCTTTTCCTTCAATTGTAACAACAGCATCTGTGCCAACATTTATGTTGTTAGAATAGTTAGCAACAACGAAGTCTGTTCCTAACCTTAAGTTAAGGGCGCTACCACCACTTAATTTAAAGGAGGCAGATATAAGGTCATCAACAAAAATTTGTTCACCATAACTATAAACCTGACTAGGAATTGCACCATAACTGAAACTTTCATTATCAAGCTCTTTTGGAGTTATGTTAAATTCTATTTGTTTAGTTCCTGTTAAGTTGTTAGAACCTGTTAAGGTCATAACCACTTTACCAACATTGGTTGTATCTTGTGAATAAGAAACTGTATAATCTGTGCCAAATTTTAAAATGGTATTACCAACTGTTAACATACCAACCACAATAGTGTCTGTTACAGTAGAACCATCTGGTTTGGTTGTTATTTGTTGACTTGTAAAATCACTGAAATCTTTTACAATTGGTTCGCCTTTAAATATTTCATCTTGCAACACTCTATCGTGTAATAGAATATCATCGCTTGTAATATCTAATGGGGTAATTTCAAAGTTATAAATGCAAGAGCCTGTAAAGGTTCCATTAGCGCCACCAAATATAATTTTAACTGCACCACCGCTTGAAACATCTTTATTATTAACTGTGGCACCTGTTTCGGTTACCTTAACCATTTCAAGTGTAATATCTGCAAGAGTCATTGTATAAGCGTTTGAACCATTAGTTTCGTTTAACACAACTATAATATCATCAAAATGAAGAGTAATTTCGTTACCTGTATAATAAACAAGGTGTGCAAGAGAAATTGTAACATCGCTAGAAGTTAGTTCTCTTCTGGCAATATTAAAGGTTCTTGAAGTTTCACCAGCAAAGTTACCAATAAAGGTTATTACAACTCTTGCTTTAGAATTTTCACTTTCACCTGTAATGCCTTGGTTTCTGGCATAACTTAAAGTATAGTCGGTACCCAACACTAAGGTATAATTATCTACTAAAACTTCGCTGGAAGTTATTGTAGGGTCTGGAGTGATAGGTTTTCCAGTGTAACGATAATTTTCTTGTAAAACAACATTGAAAGTGTTGCTATTATAGTTTAATGGAACAATGTTAAAGTTAAAGGTTAATAAGCCAGTAAAGTTACCATTTCCTTCAATTACAAAGGAGCCTTTACCTACATTAATATTTTCACCAAATGCATTTGAATTTGCAAAAGCATAAATACTACGGTTATTATCTAAAGCTGTGCCATTAAATTTTAAAGTAAAGTCATCGTAACTTGGGCGGATTTGTCTGCCTGTGAAAGTCATATCATTTATAACAATTTCAAATTCATCGGCGTGTTCGCTTATATTCCTTGCAACAATAACAAAAGTTCTGTTTACTGTGCCAGTGTAATTGCCAATACCTGTAATAACAACAAGTGCAACTTCGCCAACATTTATGTTATTGCTATAACCAATTTGATAGTCTACCCCAAGGGTTAAAATTTTTGTTCCATCGGTTACAACAACATTAGCATCTGGCTTAATTTCTAAACCTGTGTATTGTTGGTTTGGAATGGTTGTTGTGTTAACATTTCCATCGCTTAAACTGCGAGGAGTAATGTTAAACTCAGCAAAGGTTGTGCCTTTATAATTGCCAATACCTGTAATAACCACGCTTGCCTTTTTATTATCGGTGCTTACATTAATGTTATCGTATGGGCTATTTTCCCTTTCATCTACACTAATTGTAAAGTCTATATCTTGAACAAGGGTAAGAGTGTTATAGGTAATTGTTACATTTGGTAATATAACATCTCCTGTATAAACAGCGTTAGGTATAGGAGAAATTCTAACATCGGTGCTACCCTCAGTGTAAATTTCTTTTTGCTCTATTATAAAGTTTGAAGAAATTGTTGAGGCATAGTTTCTAATACCTTTTACAACAATTATAGCTGTGCCTGCGTTAACATTGTTTTCGTATTCTATAGTATAATCTGTGCCAAGTTCTAGTTTAGTGTAAACATAGTTATTACCAACTTTTTCGTAATGGTACAAATAAACAGTTTTAGTTATACCACGGCCAGTGAAAATTTCACTGTCTAAACTAACATTAGGGGCTGTGGAGGTTTCAACATTTTCTTCGTATATTTCGGTAGTTATAAAGTAACTGGTATCTAAACTTCTTGGGTTAATTGTGAAGTTTTTGTTAAAGGTTCCTTCATAATTTCCATCCTCACGGAAGGTTATGGTTATAACTGCATTTTCACTAGCATTTGTATTATTAGTATAGGTTACAGTGAAATCGTAGTTATCATCATTTTCACTTGTTTTGCCATACATATATAGATAGTAAGAAGCATCCCCTGTGCTGTATAGGTATGAAATAGATTTTACCTCTGGCTCTATAGCACTACCTGTATAGTAGTAGCTATCGTTACCAAATTGTAGAAGAACATTGCCAGCTTGGCTTTGGGTTATTGCTAATTTATTAATGTCAAAATATATTTCAAGTGGAATTGGGTTACCACTAGCATCAACTTCGTTAGCATAGTTACCAGAACCAACAACTAAAATTGAACCACGATTATATTTAACACCATCTTTAACATAAGTAGCGTTAATATTATCTCCATAGCCAACAATAGATAGTGTTACTTGTTCTGTGCTACCTAATGCAGAATATGAACCTATAATTTCTTGAACACTTGGAGAAATTCTTCTACTTGTATAAGTATAAATTGAAGATAGAGAGAAAGTTATATCTTCAATTTTCTTCCTTAAAATTTCAAAAGTAGCCGATTTTGTGCCTGTGTAGTTGCCTGTTCCTGTTATAGTTACATTTGCTGTTCCTGCATTTTTGTTGTTGCCATAAGTAACTGTATAGTCGGTAGACAAATTCAAACTAACTTTTTGTTCACCATCTTCACCTGCAATCATTCTATAAACATTTATAACAGGTTCTAGGTTATTTATGGAATAAGTTTGATTTGCAATTTCATCTATACCAAAACTTTCAAGGGCAGTAAAATCTAATGGAGAAATAGTATATGGAAGATAAACCGTTCCAACATAGTTTTTATAACTAGAACGAACTGCACCTATAATTGTTGCAACAACGTGGTAAGAACCAACATTAACACTAAAGCTTGGGTAAGAAATACCCTCTTCAACATAGGTTAAATTATTTTTATTACCATCGGCATAAAGGTAAATATCGCTAACTTCAAAAGATATGCCTTTTGTTGCACTATATAAATATGTAACTGTAGGGGCAATATCTCCACCAGTGAAAGTATAGTTTTTGCTTGAAATTCCACCAAAGGTTAAGGTGTAATCGGTAATATCTTCATCTGTTATGGTTTGGGCTGTAATGTTAAAGTTAATAGTTGTGCTGCCAGTAACATTGCTGCCTCTTGCTTGTAAGGTAATTGTTGCCTCACCAACATTAATGTTATTTGAATAGTAAACATTAAAATCTTCATTTACAAATAAATACTGATAGCCGCCACCACTGCGCCTAATATAAACAAGGCTAGCATCTCCAGTTCCAAAATCTTTAGTTATAGAAGAAGCAGTATATTCAACACTTGCTGTTAAGCTATTATCTACCACTGCATTTTGCAAATTAAACCTTGCGATAGAATAGTAGCCAACAATTTCACCTGTGTAATTGCCTTTTGGGCGGAATCTAAATATTGCTGTGCGTTCGCCAGCATTAATTGCATTTTCGAAAGTAATACCATCAACATCTTCACTTTCAACTATGGTTTGATTATACATAATTGTTATTGTTGGGCGTTGAACTGTTCCATCGTAAACGCAATTACTATCGTTAACATTAATTGTTAAACCTTCTGTGTCGGCAGATAAAGTTTGTTTATCTACCGTTAAATTACCAAGATTATCGCTTGCAATGGTTGAGAAGGAATAGTAAGGATGATTCATACTTGCTATAGTTACATAGTTAACATAAGTGCCTGCTTGTAATTGATTAGGGTTGGAAACTGTGTTAACCACTCCCAAAGTTATGGATTTTATAACATCTTCAACTTCTGCAAGATAGTTATAAAATTCGCTTTCAACAAACACAAAGTTACTATCTTCATTTTTAACAACCACACCAGTGCCATATGCCATTGTAGCATCTGGAACTTTATTTACGGTTAAAGCTTTTCTTGTAATTCTTATTTTGTTTTTAATGGAAATTCCTTCAATAAAAGTTCTTCCGTCTGCACTGTCGCCTGCATTTTTATAGCCACTTAAACTAATTTCGCCTACAGTTATAAACCTTACTTCTGCACGAGTTACAAGCCTACTGGTTTCGGTGTCTCCTTCTGTTATACCATTTGCATAGCCAGAATTTGCTCTAAAGTGAGCTATAGCTGCATCATCTTGATTAGTATAATAAGTAACAATAACGCCATTCCCATCTATATTGTTTTGAATAATTGCACCATTTATTGTTATATAGTAAACATTTTGAGTTAATATAGTGCCACCTGTTATAAAGAAGTTTACAACATCGCCATATTTTCTATCTCCAATTTGAGTGTCGGCAGAAATTCTTGTATATTCTGTGCTGCCATCTCCTGCGGTTGAAGAATAGTACAAGGAAACTGTTTTTTGTGGAGAATTAGATGGGAAGAATGGTCTTTCTGGGCTACTACCTGTTATGTTGCGATAGTTTCCAGTTTGACCACTACCAATTGCATTAGGTTCACAAACATAACTGAAAGATGGAGTGTAGCCGCCTGTGTGTTTTTCTTCGTAGGTTATAATTGTATAGGAAGTGTTAACAGCAAAGGCATAAAGGTCTATAGCATCTTTATATTTTTCATAATATGCTGTGAATAGTGCTCCTGGAGAACCCGCAGTTGTGTTTGCATTATATAAGGAAGCGGTAATTCCTTCTTGACCAGCACTACCTGTTGTGAAAGATATTGTGCCTTTAGGTGCTTCTGCACTTGGGTTAATTGAACCATTAACTGTTACAAGTACAACTGTTGTTCTATCTTCTGAAGTATAATCTCCTTCTGCAGTTGGTGAAACACCAGTATATAAAGGAATTACATTCCAACCTGCTGTTGCAGATTGAATTGAATAGGTTATTGATAACTGACTATCGTTACTTAAGAAGTAATTAACAGCGCCATCTGGATTTAAAGAAACAGTTGCTTTATAACTGCCTGCCATATAAGAAGAACTTGCCCCTGCAAAATCCTGCCAGCCATTAGCATTATATTGATATTTGTATTGCAATGGAGAATCGTTCCCCTTAACACCTTCTATTGTTGGGTTAGGGCGGTGTTCATCGCCATCGTAAACATAGGTTTGGTTACCTGAAGTTTGGAAGATAACCCTTATTTGAACTTGGTTAACCCTTATTGTTACATTGGTGTTAACATTAGTTTCAAAGGCATAGTTGCCAGAAGCAGAACCACCAAGTGAAATAGAAAGGTTATAATCTCCTGCATTGGTTTGAGTGAACACTCTAACAGGGTCGTTTTCACCCCATTTATAAGTTGGGTAAACTCTGTCAAGGTCGTTAGAAATTATATTGCCTTTTAATGCAACTGTTAAGTTTTGAGGTTCACTTGTGTAATAATAAGTTGTATCGCTAGGAACTTCTAGTGTTAGCAAAATAGGGTCTATTATCCATTGTTTATTAAGGTCATCCTGAGTGTTACCTTCTAAAGTATAATTAGAAGCATTTACGCCATACAAACCTGCAACTTGGCAAAGATAAGTGCCTACACTGTTTAACACACTTGTTGGGGTGTTGCCTGTTATTGAAACAAGATAGTTAGTGTAAGATAAGCTTACATCTTCCCTAACGCCATCAACTTCCACAATATTTGCAATGCTTGGGGTTATAAAAGCTTCTTCCCCATTATATAAACGATGCAAAGTTTCCTTACCCAAAGTTGTACCTTCTGGGAAGCCAGATAATGTCCATTTAATTTGAATTACTTGTGGTAGAATTTGCCATTCACAAACGGCAGTTTCTAAGTTATAAGTATAATTAGAATTATTTAACCTTGCCACCCTTGCAGTGTAGTTACCAACAAGAGTTTTTAAGTTATTATCGTATCCGTTATCGGTTTGAGTGAAAGGAACATTAACAGAATCTCCACTTATTACTCCTACTGCAGTTGCAGTTACAGATTTTGGAGTGCCATCGTAACGGAAAGGACCATCACCATTGTTGTAGTTCCAAGTGAATGTGATGTTCTTTTGATAAATTGTCCAAGTTCTTGTTAAAGCTGGTGCACCATAGTTAGACAAACTGTAATTAAATTTTTTATCTCCTGCAAGACCTGTAACAACAGCGGTATATAAACCAGCATTTTTAGAATTTTCTTGATAGTTTGTTATATTTTGTGCTTCTGTAGAACCTGGTGCGGTAAAGCTTACAAAATATTCAAATTCCACCCTTTCGCCCATAACAAAGCCATCGGTTGCTGTTAGGTAGTAAAATTTATTAGAAACTCTATCATAGGTCCAACTTGTTGCATTTGCTTGCCAAGCAATTTCAAGATTTCTTGGGGTTATAGTCCAATCCCAAGTAACATTTTGGCTATTTTCAATATCGTAGTTAGCACCTTGTGGGCTTGTAAAGTTAACCCTTGCGGTGTAATATTCGCCAGGAATATTTGCATCGGTTTTAATGCATCCATCGGCAACAGCTATTGTTGAAGTTGCTTGATCGGTTGTTGCAATGCCTTTAACTGTTGGAGTTGGGCATTGAGGCAAACCATTATAAACAAAAGTGTTTGTGTTCCAACTAAAAATTAATGTTCTTCTTGTAACTTGCCAATATTTAACTGTGTTAGCACCTTCTAGTGTGTAGTAAGAACTTTCATCTCCAGAGCCAACACTTGCAACGCATTTATAGAAACCTGCATTTACGCATAAGTTTGAATTTGCAAGAGGAACCCATTCAACATTAACATCATCTTTAACACTTTCCCAATCTGCCCAATTATCAATGTTCTTTGCATAGTAATAGGTTAGAGTTAGGTTTAAAGTTGTGCCAGCAATTAAGTTTGCAGGGGTGCCTGTAAAGAAAATTGCATTTGCCCCACCTGTGCCAAGGTAACTTGCGTGGTCACTTGTTAAAGTTCCACCAATATCACTAGAAATGTTTGTGCCTATCCAACCAATGTTTGCTCTTCTTGGAGCGATAGTCCATTCATTAGTGCTTGTAGCTTCATCTACCATATAGTTAGGGTTGCTAACTTGAGTTGCTTTTGCTAAATACTTACCAACATAAATTTCACTATTTGTGTATAGGTTAGAATTATAATCATCACTATTTCCTAAAATTATGTCGTTAGAATAACCAATAACATTAACAACATCTTTAGGGTCTTGTAAATTTGTAACACTTGCAGTTACTGTTACTGGTGAACCTGTAAAGGTGTTATCAAAGTCTGGAGAAGAGTTAGACCATTCTAAAATAACTGCTCTCTTATCTATTCTCCAAGAGGTTTTCCATTCAAAAGAACTTGTAATTTTATTTGTGAAAATATAGTTACCATTGCGGTTTAAAGTTACAACAGCAGTGTAATTGCCTGCATTAATTCCACTATTACCAGTAACTGTGTATTGAGAACCAAAAGCAAGGTAATCGTTATCGCTTGTTGCATTAAACACATTTCTTACTAAAATGTTAGCGGTTTGATTTAACCCATTATATATAAAGGCATTACTTGAACCATTGTAATCAACAACAAATAAATTTGTGTGTATGGTTAAATCGATTGCTGCTGGGGTAATTTCCCAATTCTTTTCTGATTCCGTGGCGTTTTCTAAGGTATAGTTTCCACTACCAGTGCCAGTTAATGCAATTATTTTTGCTTGATAGGAACCAGCATTTATGCTGTTAGCATTCATAAACGAAATAAAGTCTTCTAAATCTAAACCGTTAGCATCAAATTCAACTGTTCTGTTAACAGGTGCAGCTCCACCTAAGGTTAACTGAACAAAGAAAGTAACTTCATCTCGGCTACTAATGTTATCTACATCAAAAACAAAGTATTGTGCCCTTGGAGTGCTGGTTAGAGAATCGTAAACAATTTTGTTATTATCCCAAACTGCACCTTCAGGTTGCACACTATTCCAACTGAAAATTAATGGTAGAGGGGTTATGCTCCAACTAAAGTTAACATCTTCTTCTACAATATAATAATTTCCACTAAATTCACCATCTACTGAAGCAGTTGCGATGTAGGAACCAACATTAATAAGGTTACTATCGTTATAAACAGTGCCCAAAGTATCGCGGTAAGAAATTTTAATTGTAACACCGCCATCTTCACCAGACATAAGCCCTGTAAATCCATTTACTGAATAGAACTTAGCAGTGCCATCGTAAACGGCAGTGCGGTTATCCATTGTAAGTTCTAATGAAGAACCTACCCAAGATAAACTTAATGGTGCTTTGCCAATTTCCCAACTTCTATAAGTATTACTGTTATTTTCGTTAAAGGTATAGTTAGGGTTGCCAACACCAGCCACCTTTGCCCTATAACTACCCACATTTGTTGCAAAGTTAGTATAACTATTTGTTGCATCAAATTTTTCGGTTGAATAAGTTATTTCAAAGCTATCGTTATTAACAATATCATCTGGGTTAACTTCGGCTGTTATATACTTCTCTTCACCATTGTATATAAATGGTTTTGTGTAACTCCAAACAAAAGTTACTTCTTTAGGGTTAATTGTCCAACTAATTGTAACGGTATCGTTAGCAACTAATTCATAACTTGAAGCGTTGCCACCACTTAAACCAAAATCAAAGTCTATAGTTGCAAAATATGTGCCAGCATTAATATAATTTTCATCTACGCCACTTTCTTTAACTTTAAAGCTAACATCTGTAAAACCATTAACAAGGTTACTTATTTTTGGTTGTAGTTTGAAAGACCTTCCATCGTAACTAGCAGACCTTTCTTCATCGGAATTGTTTGCTGTAACTGTTTTATCTAACACAATTCCATTATCAACAATTTCCCACACAAAGTTTAATTTTCTTGGAACAATAAACCAATCGCATTGTTTTAACTGTTCTTCACCAAGTTCATAGTTAGTGTTTAAAGTTCCAACAACAATTCTGCAAGTGTATGGAATGTAGTTTCCTGCTTCATCTTTTGGGTTAACCTCTGTTGCAGTGTTGCCTTCAACGGTAACACCTAAAACATCGCCAGTTAAGCCACCACTTATTGTTGGGTTAAAGGTTTGTCTTTCTCCGTTCCAATCAAAACTTGTTGTGGTTGGCCAAATAATAATTAAGTTTGCTTTAGCAATAGTCCATTTAAATTCTTCGCTGCCTGCATAAATTTCGTAATTATAACTGTAAGGTTCTCTTAAAATAACATTTGCTATATATTCGCCTGCCAAGTTTTTATAGTAGTCTCTTGAATATTCATAAGCATCGGTTTGTAGAGTTATAAATTTATTTTCGCCCACTGCCTTTGCTTTAATTATACCAGCTCTATGATAAGTTTTGTTATAAACAATACTATCTGTTTCTGCATCGTCTATGCCCCAAACAAGTTCTATTGTTTGTTTTTCTATAATAATGTCTATATCATATCTTGCTGTGGCAAGAGAATGATAATTGCTTGCGTGAGTATAGTAAGCACCATTAGGGTCGTAAACATCAACATCTTTATTTTGGATTACATAGTTGCCATTTTCATCTAAAATGTAATATTTACCTGCTTCAAAGTCTTGCCTATTAACATCACTTGGGTCTACTTCAAGGTAATTAATAACTTCAACTTTAACATTATAAGTGCCTGCATCGGTTATAGTTACAAAAGTTATTTGACCATCATCACTTACAAAACTTAAACGGTTATTTGCATTTACTGTAAATAATGTGCTTTCGTTAACTTCTTTACCTGAATTTGTTATGCCTGTAACGGTTATTCTTAAAGTAAGGTCACTAAGTACTGAAACATCTTTACTTGTTTTTAAACCAGCAGTAACTCTGTAGCCATCGCTAGAATAAGTTTTAACTACAGTGAAAGCAGGTTCATTAGCACCTAAATCTTCGTGCACAATAAGTTCATCTTCTATGTTCCACCTATCCATAAAGGCTTGAATTTCAGTTATGCTCCATTGCAATCTTAAACTTTCAAGGTCTGTTGGTAAGGTATAGTTAGGGTTATAAACACTAACAAGTAAACTTGAATATCTTCCAATTTCTTCAAAGCCTATGTTAGAAGTATCCACTTGAGTTGTGCCATTTTCACTGCCAACAAAACCAATATTATAGTTATAGTAAACTATAATAGGGTCTTCACCTATTCTGTTAAATTCCAACTTAATTGTTATATTATCGCCTTTTGCAACATTATTAAAAGTTGGAACAAGGGCGTGTTTTACACCATCTTCTTGTTCGTAATCGTTAACATAGTTAGAATTAGTAAATGCATCGTACCAGCCAGAAATGTTTAATGGTAGAGGAATAATTTTCCAACCAAGTTGAGTGTCTTTTAAAATGTAGTTAGCATTATCTATGCTAATTTCCATAATATAAATGCTATCATCTAAATTAACTAATTTCTCAACAGCGCCATCGCTATCTGCTTTTAATTTTAAAACATTTATATCATCGGTGAACCCAAATTCACCATCTACTAAAATTAAGTTTGTTTCTGCGTTTTCTACATCTAGCCCACCTCTAAATCTTGCATCGATATTATTGCCTGTGTAAATAAATTCTTGAACTGCAAGCCCAACTTCTAAAATAATTGGATTAATAATTATTTGGGTGAATTCGCTAGTTGTTTCTCTTTGAGTCATACCACCACGAACTGTTACCTTTACTTTATATTGGCCACTTTCGTTAACTTGAGTAATTCTAAAAGTTTCATCGTTACCATTATTTAAAATTTGTTCGTTACCATAATACCATTGATAAGAATAAGTAAAGTCTTCATCGTTACGGTTAGAAATATTTGCCCTTAAAATAACTTCTGTGCCATATGTGTAAACATTATCTTCGTTGCCATTATCAACAACAACAGTAATAATAGGGTCTGCAACAACCCAAACAATGTAAAGGTTGCTATTTAAACTATTTCCAGCATCATCAAACATTTGATAGTAAACTTGAGTTTGTAAATTTACGCCGTTTAAAGATGCACCATTATCGCTAACATAGCAGAATAAGCCAACATCGTAACCTTCTTTGCTAACAGTTACTTCGCCATTATTTGTTACAATAACATTGCCTTTTAAATAGTCACCATAGGTTTTGCCGTATTCTACATTTATTGTGTAACTTACATCACTTACACCAACATCTGTAATATATTCATAATAAACATTTAGTTCAAAAGTTGTGGAAAGTTGAATAGTGTCGTGCCCACCGTGAGTTGTTATTTCTGCTAACCCAAAATTACTTACATTATTTAAAGTATAGTTCTGTAAAGTTTTATCATAGAAGTTAACTTTATCTACCACAACTTTGCCAATGCTGGCAGTATAACCAATACCTATTTTAATGTTGGCATCTTGACTGAATGCACGCCTTTGAATAATTTGGTCTTCATTAAGTAAATAAATTTCTCCATCTATAGAAAGCGCTGGTTTTGTGCTGCCAGAAGTAGCATCAAATGTAAGCACATTATTTGTAATATCATTAGTTGCTTTACGCCTGTTGTTAATGTAGAAGGCATCTCCTCTAACTGCAGTGTTCCCTTTAATTTCGCCACCACGCATAATAACTTTAGCATCAGCTGTTTCGCAACTTACAAATATTGTGCCTAAATTATTAGTGTTATTAGAATTTATGTTAACAACACTCCAGTTGCCTGTTGTTTCGTTTTGGTCTGGTGAAATTTCTAATATTCCACCTTCCTGGTAAATAACACCGCCATTATTTTTTGCTCTGTTATTTGTAATTGTTATGCCGTGAATTAAGGTTTCGCAATTACCTGACATATAAATAACGCCACCATTACCAGCAAGTGAACCAGATGAATAATCGGCTAAATTATATCTTATATCAGCATAAATAATTTCTAAAGTGGCACCACTTAAATTTGCTATGGCACCACCATAACCTTTTGCTGAATTGCTGCGGATTGTAACATTTTCTATATACAAATTACCATGGTTTGTTATAGCACCGCCATAACCTGAATTTGTTATGTTGTTTGTTAGGCAATTTTCGTTATTTTGCATTACAACGCCACTAACAATGTTTGCGTTTGCACCACTTGAAACAACTAAAATAGCACCTGTGCTTCTTGCACCATCGTTTCTAAAATAGTTGTTATTGCTTGGCATTGTGTCGCCAAGTTTATCTGTAACCCATCTAGCACCACCATCAAACACAATAGAGCCATCTATTATAGGTTCTCCGCTACGGTTTGCCCCTAAATTTAAGTTAACTGAATTTTGCACAATAACCATAGCACCAGTAAATAGAATGTCATTAACATCCTTTGCTCTTGCAATGTTAACAGTAAAACCATCTAATGTGCCCCAATATTCATCTTCTGTAACATCATAAGTTCTTGCAAGGCAAATAGTTCCGCCATTAGTTATACTGTTTATGGCTTGTTCCATTGTTGTAACTTCACTGCTGCGTGTGAAAGAATCGTTGATATAAAAACCTACTTTACCACTTGCATCTGCACCATAATAGAACCTCTCAACAAACACATTAACTTTAATGGTTAAAGCAACTGCATTATAACTTGCGTTTGTTGGTTCAAAGTTTACATAAGCATCTTGCAAACCAATGTCTTCAAAAGTGAAACTATCGAAAGCCCAAACAAAACGCCCGCTAATTTTTCTTCCATTATATTCTGCACTACCACCTAATAAGGTTGGTCGGTTATCTCTACCACCAACACCACCTGTTGAAGAGTAAAGTGTGTTTGTTATAAGTTGTGTTGAAATGTAAGGCTCTTCTGTAATAACAGGGGTTATACCTCGAATGTATAATAGTCTGTACCCTAAGTATTCAGGGGATCCAGAATATACAATTCTAAAATGAACAAACTTCTTGCCACTTATGCTTTGAGTTGGGTTAACGCTAGACCATATTGCATTGCTTGCTGGTTGGTCGCTTGAATCGGTTGCCAAAAATTGAACAGTAACATTATTAGGGTTATCTAAAATCTCGAAATAGATGCTATGTTCAGCACCATCGTATTCATTAACATAGTCTCCTGCAACATAAACAAAACCATAGCCATTGTCTTTAGAAGATTGAGATTCACCTACATAAATTTTGTTGTTATCTAAATAAACTCTTTTTTCAACAATGTCGGCAAAGAACCTTGTAATAATTTTTTTGCTAGACATTTCAAAGTTATCATTAAATGGAATGGCTACCACCGAGGAAGCCCCTCCAACAGTGTTGCTATTAACATAAAGTTGTGCGTTTAAACTAAGGGAAGATAAAATTTTAATAACACCACTTTCATCTTCTGCCACTCTTACAAAAATGTTGTAATTAAATTCAACCCCATTTGTAACTCTTTTGTTATTCATTACTATTGCATTTTCACCAACAATAAATTCACTTTTACTATCTACATAAATTACGCCGCCATTTGTGCCATCGCCAACATAGGTGTTGTTTTGTATTTCGCCACCAAGTAAGGTTGCACTACCACCAGAACTTAGAGCTATAACGCTGCCATAAATTGTGGCGGTATTGCCATAAATTTTGCCACCATTTATAAGAAGTTTTGCATCAACAACGTTTATTGCACCACCGTGGGAGTTGGTTGCAGTGTTGGAGTTAATGTTTGCATCATCTATTTGAACATAAACATTGCCTGTAACAAATATTGCACCACCACTTTGAGCGGCTGTGTTACCATTAATTTCACCACCAGTTATAAGTAAGGTTGCAGTGCTTGCACTACCACTAGCAACATAAATTGCACCGCCTTCACCATCTGCAATGTTATTTGAAATGTATCCGCCTGATATTATAAGGGCAGAATTATCTATTTTATAAATTGTTGTTTTGTTGCCATTATCGGTTACAAAAGTTGTTTGATTGTTTTGTATGCTGCCTTTTGCATTAGAATAAATTGCTGCGCCTTGGCTTGCAGTGTTTGCATAAATTTCGCCACCAGACATTTTTAAACTGCCATCTACTGCAAGTAAAATTGCACCGCCTGCACCTGTTGCAGAGTTGTTAAAGATTTCGCCGCCAGAAACATTTACAACTCCGCTTTGAATGTAAATTGCACCGCCTTGGGTTAAAGCCTTATTTCCAGAAATTCTTGCTAAATAAGTAATATTAACTTCCCCACTTGAAACAAATATTGCACCGCCAACACCAGCATTGTTGTTGGAAATTACACCGCCTGTTAGGTTAATTGTGCTACCTATTGTGTAAATTGCGCCGCCTTGACCTGTAACAGTGTTACCATAAATCATTCCACCACTCATTGCTAGGTTTGCATTTTTAATGTAAATTGCACCACCATCGGCAGAAGTGTTTTCACTAATTTCGCCACCAGAAACATTTAATTTCGCACCAGAGTTAACAAAAATTGCACCACCGTTTCTAGTTGCTTTATTGCCATAAATTGCACCGCCATAAATATTTAGTTCGCCACTTTCAACATAAATTGCACCACCATCTATTTGTGCGGAGTTTTTACTTATAACGCCACCATAAATGTTAATTACGCCTGTAGAATAAATTGCACCACCAACATTGTTTATATTTGTGCCAGCAATTTTATTTTCGGTTATAGCACCTGCATTAATAGTTAATGTGCCTTTGTTGTTAATTGCGCCACCACTAACATTAACACCTGTTTGATAAGCAACAGAAGAATTTTTTATGATTGCACCAGTGTTTAAAATTAAAGTTGAGTTTTCGTCTACTCCAATTAAACCTTTAGGTGTTCCATCTGCCATACTGCTATAGCCATCTATTGTAACATCTTGTAAGGTTAAAGTTGCTCCGTTTTTAACTTGGAATAAGTAATCGCCCATACTTAAACCAATTCTCATTAAAGTAACATTTGGTGCTGATATTGTTGTGTCGGTTAAAATTTCCACTGTTTTAACAATATATATAACACCATTATTTGCACATAATGAAAGAGCTTTCTTCAAAGTTAAAACTGCATTGTTTGAATTTGCACCTGTGTTGCTATCGTTTCCATTAACAGCATCCCAGTAAATAGGAGTAGATTTAATTGAACTGCCAATAGAAACAAGTAAAGTATAATCTAAAGTGCTAGCAACAAGTTCGGCATTACTTACACCTAAAACGCTTATAACGCTTGCATTTGTTTCTATAAATGGCATTGGGTTTATTGTAACCTCTTCGCCATCGCTATAAATTTTTGTAAACGAATTTTTATAGTCTTCATCTATTCCAACTGCAACTGCACCATTTGTAACAGTAGCAGAAGAGGAAAGATAAATAGCAGAAGTTTTATCTAAATTGCCATATTGGAAAACACAAGTATCGTTGTTAGTTGTAATGCTTGTTTCAATTGCACTTGTTATATTAAGTTTGCCAGCCAAATAAATTTTGCCACTGCCACCAACACCAGTTTCGCCTGCATATCCAGCAATTGTGGCATCTTGCAAATAAAGTTTGGTGTATTGTTCGTTATTCAATTTTCCTAAGAAAATTTGAGGATATACTGCCCTGCCACCATTATCTAAAAATTCATTAGGAACAGTAAAGAAGTTGTTAACTATGCTGCTGTTTTCTTTTATATTTACAACACTATTATTTGCACCAAAAGTTGAAATGCCTGCACCATATAAAACTGCATTTCTATTACTTGTTTGAATGCTGTTATTTGAAATGTTTGAATTAATAAAAGTTTCGGTTCCACCTAAACTATAAAATGCTCCATATAATGCAACAGCATCTTCTGCATCGCTTAAATATTTTGTGAAATTTGAACTAATTGTAACTTCTGTAAAAGTTGCACCACTAGAAACTATGCCGCTTCCTGCAAGGCCAGCAACAGAATCTGCACTATTGCTTGTTAAAATGTTGTTTGAAATAACAACATTATTTAGATTACTATTGCCACCATTTGCGTTGTATATTCCTGCGCCACGCCCATTTGCAACATTGCCTGTAATTTTTGCATTGTTTAAAACATAATTACCTTCAAAATAAATGCCACCACCAAGACCTGTGCTATTTTCATTGCCTGTTGCAATGTTTCTATCAACATTTACACCGCCGTAACTTGAAACACCAACATTAGTAACATCACTTGTTACATTGCCAGCAACATACATTCCACCGCCAAAACCAGCTGTGTTTGTACTTAAATTTAAACCATAAATATTTACTAAACTTTCAAGATAAACACCCCCACCATTATTAAGGGCTGTGTTACTTGTTATATCTGCACCATAGAAAACAGAAAGTGAGTTTTGTGCGATATACACACCGCCACCGTTGTTACTTGCCGAATTTTTTGTTATGTTTGCAGATAAGAAACTTGCACTTACATTGCTGCCAATGTATACAGCGCCACCGTTTACACCAGAGCAATTATAAATTGAAATATCTCTTATATATAAATTAATGTTATTAGTTGTTGAATAAATGTGAAGAGGAGAACCATTTTCACCACCGTGGCAATTAAACATTTCTAAGTTGTTAATTGTAACATTAGGTGTTGCACCACAATCAGTAATTTCTAATGCACCCCTAGTGCCAGAAGTGTTGTTTTTAACATTATGATTTTTAAAAATAACATTTCCGCCAATGCTTACTGGGCTGTTTGGTGCATAAATTTTTACCATTGCGCCTGTTGTTCTAATATTTCCGCCATCGAAAACAAGGGTGCCAGCCATACTATTTTTGCCAATTTCAATTGAACTCATATTGCTAGTTTTACTACTGTTAATTTCTAACAACGCATTTGCATTAAGTATGTGCCTTGCAATAGTAATAGTTATTGGAGTATCTATTCTTAAAATTCCTTCACCATCGTTTAAGTTGTAGGTTGAAATCATATAGATAATGCCATTATCTTCCATACTGTTAAGGGCTGTTTCTAGCGAAGTTGTAAAATAGTTATTAGCCCTATCGCCAATAGTAGAATTATTAGTGTTACCATTTACATAAAAACCATTGTAAGTGCCTTGATTAAAGTAGTAAAGGTTTTTAAATCCGCCAACATAAACAAGAATTGTAAATTCACATTCAGCATAATTTGTGCTTTCTGGAACAAACTTCATTGCATAATATTGGTAGCCTTTCTTTTGTGCTGTTCTTGTGTTAGGGGCAACCCATTCAAAAGAACCTGCAATTTCAAAGCCTTCAACTTCGGCAACGCCACCTTTTATAGTTGCAGAAGATAAAGTTGTTGGATAAGTTACACTGGAAATTGTTAAGTTTTCAACTGTTGGTAAAGTTGAAACAACAACAGTTTGCTTTCTTATAATAACATTTGCACTTGCCTGAGTTGAAACAGGGCGCCTGTTGCTGCCAGAAGTTACAACTACATAAACAGTATATTCGCCAACATCTCTAAATGCGGTTTGACCTTCAACAAGTTCAGTTACACCTACAACTCCAACTTGGTTTGAATAGAAAATTTGATAATCTTCCACTCCAAACACTTGAACATTAACAGTGTGTAACTCTCCATCATAATCACCAACATAATTGCTTACAATTATGTCAAAATTGGTTGGTATGCTTTCGGTTACTATGTTTGTGGAAACTGCACCAGAAGAATTTACGCTATATTCTAATTTTAGGGTTTTAGTTTCATCATCACTAAAAAATTTATCTAAATCATCAGAAGTTAAAATATAGTTAACACCGCTTGCAACCCTGCCATTTGTAGCATTAGTTTTTGCGCCTATTAACGAACCTTCTGCCAAGGCATCTACAATGCTAAGTGCAGTTCTAACAAGGTAAAGGTTACTATCCTTACCGTTTTCACCTTGAACATAAAGGTTTTTTTCATTCTTTTCACCATTAGCAAAATTATCGGCAATATAAACTCTTCTTGCAAAGGTAAAGGAAGTTCTATCTCCATAAAAACCAGCGCCATTTCTGTTTGCGGCAATGCCGTTGCCAGAAATTGTGGTGTCGTAAACATAAATAGAACCATTGCTTACATAAACTGCACCACCTTCGCCAGAAGAATAGTTACCTTGAATTGTAACTTCACTTAACCTTGTTGTGCCTGTGCCTATAAGGAATAATGCTCCGCCATTAGTAACATTGTTATAGGATAAATTGCTATTGAAAATGTTAAGTGCTTCTGGCCCAGAAGCATAAATTGCACCACCTTGATTTGCAGTTGATGAGAAAATGTTAACATTATTAACATCTATAATTGCGGTTGCTAAATACATTCCTCCGCCATTTGTTGCAACTGCGTTTGTAAAGGTTGTGTTTTGAATTGTGGCATAACCAGATGAAACATAAACATTTCCACCATTTAAAGCTTTATTCCCATCTCCTGTAATATTGTTAATGGTTAGGTTTCCTGTTGAATAAACAACACCACCATTAGTTTTTTGTTCGTTTCCGTTGCCATTAAATTGTGCATTTTTAATTACAATGCTTGCATTTGTTACGCTTGCAATAACACCACCATTGCCAACATAAGCAATGTTGTTTTTATCGCTGCCGCTTGCTGTTGCATAGTTGCCAACAAACAAGCCGCTGTTTATTGTTACAAGCCCACCACTAACTGCAATTGCACCACCAAAGGTGTTGCGACTATTAGAAGAAACATAATTACCATTAAAGGTGGTTAAATTTTGTGAATTTAAACTATCCACAATTAAACTACCAAGTGTGTATATTGCCCCACCATTAAAACTTGAATTGTTGTTTGTGAAAGTGCAAGAATAAATTTCCAATAAGGAATTTGAACCTGCATAAATTGCACCGCCACCGAAATCGGCAGAACTGCCAATGGCACTATTACCTGTAAAGGTACAATTTGTTAAAGTTGTTGTTCCTAACAAAACACACGCGCCACTGCTTGCTGTTACGCCTGTGTTGTTTCCAGTAAAGGTACAATCTATCACATCAAGTTCACAATTTTCAACAGAGTAAACTGCAGAACCAATGTTAGATTTATTGTAGTTAAATTCGCAACCCACCAAACTAAATGGGCCAGAAATTACAAAGTTAACACAACTTGCACTATTTCCTGTTGCATTAAGAGTGTTACTTGTAAAAACACAATTTTTAATTTCTTGTTTATAGTTTGTTACTTTTAAAACGCCACCAAATTCAACGCAAGAGGTGTTACCATAAAAGGTAACTCCATCAACCAAAGTTGTTTCTCCCATTTCTACAATAGCACCTGCAAAGTTACCTTGAACAGAACTGTTTCTAAAACTGCTTTCGGCACTGGTAAGAGAAATTATATAACCTGTTTGACCGTTGCTAAACAAGTTTTTGTTGTTGTTAACTTCGCTATCAGTAATTTCTATATTACTATTTTTAACGCTGCTGTTTACATATATTGCTGCAAAACCTTCGTTAACTGATGCTTGGTTATTAGAAATTTCACAACCATTAACTAAAACCTTGTTAAAGGAATTGAAACTTACTCCGCCAACAATCCCGCCAGCATTGTTGTTAATGTTAGAATTTACAATTTCAACATTAGGGTAAATTTCGCTGTCGCTAACTCCACTTACTAAAATTCCACCAACGCTTGCACCAGTATTGGCTAAAACATTGTTATTTTCTATTTTAACATTTGCCCCAGCAAAAACGCCAACAGCACCTGCACCTAACAAAATTTCTTCGCCATCGTTTGCAACGCCAGCTTTACCATTGTTGTTTTGAATTAAACAATCGGTTATATTTAAGTTTAGGTTGTTAAAGTTTTTGTTAGTAGTGCCTAAAAAGTAAATTGCACCAACGCTTGCAAAAGTTTCCTCTTCAACTTTTGTTGCAAAACCAATATTGTTGTTAAAGTTTGAAGAAGTTATGCTTACATTTGCACACTCTTCAAAATAGAATGCACCTGCAAATTTTGAAGCTTGATTATTATTTATTTCACAATTTTCAATTAAAGTTATTCCATTAATTGCTTCAAAATAACCTGCGCCAGCAACACCTAGTGCTTGGCTGTTTAAAACAGAAACATTACTTAATTTAACATTGTTTGCCTTAACAAAAATAGCACCACCATTGTTAGATGAAAAGGAATTATCTATAGTTATGTTTTTAATTTCAACATTAGTAATGCTACCGCTAGCAACAGAATTTCTGGCATCAATATTAATTGTTCCGCCATTACCACTTGCTGTGTTATTTTTAAATGTGCCACCAAGTATGGAAATTGTGCGTTCTTGTTTTTTATCTACAAGCGTGTTACTAGTTGTTGCCCTAAGCACACCATAGTAACCAGTGTTAGAGGTAAACTCTCCGCCATTTATTGTTATTGTAGCACCACTACTTAAAGTGAAAACAGAGCCGCCATCGGTGCCATCATCTGCTGTACCATTAGAAGTGTTGCCAACGAATTTACCATTGTTTACAGTTATTGTAGAGCAATATTTTGCATATACACCACCTGCACTATAGGCTGAGCCACGATTGTTTAAAAATTCACCATTGTGAATAATTACATTGCTTACTTCACCAGTTTCTGCACCCACTTCAATTAAGCCGTTCCCAGTAACTTCGTTAGAGGAAATTAGCACTCTGTTAGCTTCATCTTCAACTTCTTCACCTAAAACTATTGTTGCATCAAAGCTTGCATTAATAAAGTTTTCAAAGCTGTTGTTTGTAACTTCAAAATTGATAATAGAAACATCTGCTAAAACGCCATAAACAAAACCTCTAACATTAGATTTTGTAAATTTTCCACCATTAATTTTGTTAATTGCATTGCCTTGGTTAATAGAAACATTTTCGCTTGCTAATGTGTTCTTAAAGAAATATTCAGTTGTCACAATGTTAGTAAACACTCCACCCTCAATAGTCACATCACAACCTTGCATATCAAAAATGTTTATGGTTGCTTCATAATCCTTAATTTCAACATTGTCGTAAATAGTTAACGAGCTATCGTAACTATCTATCTTCATAATTCCGCTGTCGCCGTGTTTACCATCAAAAGTTATTTTGCCTTGTTTATTGTTTTGGGTGGAACCCACATAAATAAAGCAAGGGTTATATTCATCACTTGTAAACAAATAGCCTTTTGTTTCTCTATAAAAAGTTAAATCGTGGCTACAAGAAATTTCGTAACTACCTGTAACGGAAGAAACAACAATTTCATTAACAACACAAATATCTTTAATTCCATTTTGCTCAACAATTCTTAGAGCCCTATCAAGAGTTCTAACACTAGCATTTTCTGTTAGGCCATCGTTATTATCGTTACCATTAGCACCATCTATAAAAAGAGTGTTTTGTTGTAACGCTACTCTGCTTAAAATGCGATTGTTTGCATATATACTTTCTTCAATAATTTCTATTGTATATTTTTCTGTGCTATCAACATCAAAAGTGAAACTAAGTTTGCCACTATCTGCAAAATTGCCATTTGCAATAACACCATAGCAAATAGCTTCCCCTCTATCGTTACGCACAATTGCACTAATTTTGTTTATAACTTTGCCAAAATTGTTAACTGGCTTGTTTTTGTCTTGAGTGGTTGCATTAAAGTAATCTAAGCTAACAGAAACATTATTTCTACCGCCAACTTCGCTTTCTGAAGTTTCTAAATTTGTAACATAAAATTTATTTTCATAAAATTGATTATCGTTAACATAAACAAGTCTTGCAGTGTTATCTACCATAGTAGAAACATTTGCAAGGTTGCTTGCTAAACTACTTGCCCTAGTTGCAGTATCTTCACCTAAAATTAAATTTATTTTAGTTATGTCTAAACTTATTGCAGGGCGAATGCCAAGGGCATTGGAATAAAAAGTTTTTTCGGTTTCTCCGTTTCCAGAAACATAATAATTTCTTAAACTTTCGCCATTATGTTCGTTAAAAGTAATTTCTTCTGGGTCAAAAGTAATGTCTCTTGTAAAGGCATAGTTAACACCCCCATTGGAATTTCTTCCTGCACCAGTTGCTATAGCATAACTTGTGCCTTGAGAAATTCTACTATCGTTTGTTTTAAAGAAATTTGTAAATTCGCTATACAAAGGCAAGTAAACTTTATCCTTTGTTGTAGGGCGATTTTCTTGTTTAACAGTTATTTTTTGACAATCAGATGGAATTTCACTTTCAGTTTCGGCAACATAAACTTTGCTGTTAACATCAATTGAGCCTGAACCTTTAGCATAAAACTTGTAAGTTGTGTCGAAATAGTGATAGTTTGTTCTTTCATCTCCGCCACGGGTTCCGCTGTTGTATAAGGCAAAGATGTCGTTTGTTGTTCTATCTTCGGCTATTAAAACTTCTTGTTCAAGGCTATTAAAGGCTTGGGTTACAAAATTATGATAATTTGAATAATCGTAAGTGTAAGGGGTTTCGCTGGTTGTTGATTTTAAACTTGCTCTTGTGCCATTTAAATAAGCCCTTAAAGTAGAGTAAGCATAAGAGTAAGTTAGAATATCGTTATTTTTGCTTGTAAACAAAACATTTTTTGCAACAAGGTTAATTGCATTTTCTTTGTTAGCAATAACAACCCATTCAATTGGTTCAACTTTAAAATAATATGAGTTGCCAGCAACATAAGGGTTTGTGTACTCAGCATTGTTTGTAAAAATTGGCAATTCGCCAGAAATGTTTGAGTCTGTTTGCTTTCCTGCATAGGTATGTAATAAATAATCTCCGCTTACAAATTCAACAAATTTATCTCCTTCCTGCAACTCTCCCAATTTTTTGTTAATTGTAAAATAACCCGTGTTAGAGTTATAACTCAAATCGGCATTGGAAATTATTCCATCTTCTTTAGATTTGCAGATGGCATCTAGTGTAAATTCAACAATAGGCACAACACTATCTTGTTTTATGTTTGAAGTGCCATCCTCATTAAACCAAGTAGATAAGCCACTTTCAAATTTAAGCTTGTTAACAAGGGTAGACAAACTTCTGGAAGTTGCATCATCAATTTGATTTTGAGGGTACTCGCCAAACTTTAGCGTTTTGCCAACACTATAGGAAGTGGCAACATCATCCTGCGCTAAAGCTGTGGTTATTTTACCTGTTAAAAAACAAGCACCAAAACCTGTTAAAAAACAAGTTATAGCAAACATAACCGAGAATATAAAACTTACACTTTTTTTAGTTTTCATTTTTTTGTTTCCCTTTGTATTTTTTTGCGTTATTGCCACCAACATAAAACAATTGAATTTTATAGTTAATTAACGCCCTTTTTCACTACTTAGTATGATACAAATATTATATATTATAGGCATTTTTTTAACAAACTTTTTAACATACATTTTAATGGCTTTTAACAAGTTTTTTTGGTTAAATTCGCTTGACATTTTTTGCTAGGCATTTTCTGGCAAAAAAACATAATTTAATCCACTAAATTTATGTTAATTTTAACCTTAACCGACCATTCAGTTTATGCTAAAAAATAGCCAAATTTAGCGTATTTTTTAAAATAAAAACTTTTAAAAAAACCACTAAGTTTTTAAAAAAAATTATGTATTTTTTATAGTTTAAACCAGCTAAAAACTTAAATATTTTTTTATAAATAACCATAAAAAAATAAGTAAAAATAACAAAAAATTTGCACCAATTTATTTAAAAGTTTTTAAATTTTTGGCAATTTTTTTTAATAAAATCTTTCACTTTTTTATTAAAAAATAGTTAAAATTATCTTGTTTTTTTATATAAAAATTTAAAATATCTTTTATAATATCACCATTTTTTATTAAAAAATTAACAAAAAAACAGTTAAAAATTAAATAAATTTTTTTATATTTAGCCCCTATTTTTGCAGTTAAATAGTTAAAATATTTATAATTTAAATATTGAAATTAGCATAAATATTTGTATTATTTAACATAAAAAACAACTTTTAAATTTGCAAAAATTTATAAGTTAAAATTAATTTAATTTATATTAATTTTTAAAACTATTATAAAAACAAAAAAGTTTTGAACTTAAAATTTATTAATTTAACCTTAATTTTAACCTAGTTAAACATTATATTTTTATAACCACTTAAAATGTTTTAATAATTTGCTAGTTTATAAACAAAGCATAAGTTTATAAAAAAAAGAGCATAAAAAATGGCTATAGTTAATTTGAATAATAGTTTTTAATTGTTAAGCCAACGGTTTTGTGCTATAATTTATTGTTTAATAAATGGTTGAGAATAATTTATATGAAGATAGACAGAAATAAAAACACAAAAAAAAATATAGTGTTTGGTTATATAAATAAATTTATAACCTTATTTTTTCCATTTGTTATAAGAACAATTATAATAAGAACGCTGGGCATTGAATATATTGGTTTAAATTCTTTATTCTCGGCAGTTTTAAATATTTTAAGTTTAGCCGATTTAGGCTTTGGCACCGCAATGGTGTTTAGTATGTATAAGCCAATTGCGGAAGATGACACTGAAACTATTAATGCTTTACTTAACTTATATAGAAAAATTTATATAGTTGTGGGCACCATTGTTTCAGTTATTGGTTTATGCATAATGCCAGCACTGCCTCATTTAATTGCAGGCAATGTCCCTGCCGATATAAATTTATATATTTTATATATAATTTATTTGGTTAACATTACTGTTGGATACTTCTTTTTTGGATATAAAGATTGCCTATTTACAGCACACCAAAGAAATGATATTTCAAGCAACATTTTTTCCGTTTTAAGATTTATAATGTTTTCCATTCAAATTGCTGTGCTATTTTTGTTTAAAAATTACTACATTTATGCAATTTTTATACCAGTAACAACCTTGTTAATTAACCTGTTTATTGGTTTTATTACAAAAAAAATGTACCCCCAATATTTTTGCAAGGGTGTGCTTAGCAAAGAAATTAAGGGAGACATTAAAAAAAGAATTTCTGCGCTTATAACCCATAGAATAGGGGATGTTATTCAAAGTTCGATAGATAGCATATGCATAAGTTCCTTTTTGGGCTTAGCAATGTCGGGGATATACAATAACTATATGTATGTGATAATTTCAATTGAAGGCTTTGTAACAATTATTAGAAATTCTATGTTGGCAGGAATAGGTAACAGCCTTATTGTTGAAGATAAAGAATACAACAAAAAGCACTACTATAAATTGGTAACTTTGTTTAACTGGGTGGCTATTTTTTGTGCAACAAGTTTGTTTTGCCTGTTCCAACCATTTATGCATTTGTGGGGAATAATTTCTAAAGATGAAAAAATGCTGTTACCTATAACTGTGGTAATATGCTTAGTTACACTTTTTTATTGCAACTCTATTAGAAACACAACCCGCCTTTACAAAGATGCCCTTGGAATGTGGTGGGAAGATAGGTTAAAGCCAATTTTAATGTCGATATTAAACCTAATTGTTACATTAATTTCTGCATACTATGGTTGTTTTGAAGGAATTATTCTTGCAACTATTGGCTCTAGCTTGCTTATAGCATTCCCTTTTGAAACAAAAGTATTTTTTAAAAATTATATGAACGAAAGTCAGTTAAAATTTTATATGAAACAACTTTTACATTTTGCAGTAGCAGTTGTTTGTGTAACAGCAACATATTTTGCCAGTGAATACTTTGTTATTTTTTTAAGAAATTATACCACTATTAACACTATTGTTGAATTTATAATTAAAGCAGTTTTTTGTGTGATATTGCCAAACCTTATAACCTTATTTGCTTTTGTGTTTACCAAACAAGTTGATAAAGATACCCTTAAAAAAGGAATTAATTTATTTAAAAGAAAAAAGAATAAAACATAAAAAACTTATAAAAAACTAACTTTAATTTAAAAATATAATTATATATTTCAAAAATTCATATAAAAAACAAGGTAACAGTTACCTTGTTTTTTGTTTTATTTGTGCTAAATTTTATAAAAGTTTTTTATATTATAGGAATAAAATTTTTAATGCAATAAGTTATTAAATTATTTATATAATATTTTTAATAAATTTTTCATTTTGTGTTTTATTAAAAATATTTTTATCTTTCCTTTTAAACTTTTTGTTACTTTTTTTATTTGATTATAATTTTCTTTCTTGCCCCAAGTTTTAAATTCTTCGTAATTAATATCATCACCATAAATGTACTTAGCAATAAAGCAATCTATATAGCAAGTATATTCTAAAGCAAGAATATATTTAGCATACTTAGTGTCTTTTAAAACTCTTGAAATTTCATTTAAATATTCTTTACTATTTCTTAACACATCTTTTCTTCTTGTATGAGAAGCAGAGTTGCTTCGCATATAATAATGGTAAAAATATTTATCAACCATACCTATTTTACAATTATTCTTTATTATAAGTTCATTAAAATATACATAATCTTCTGCAAATCTTATTTTTGTGTTAAATTTAAGGTTTTTTAAAAGTTCAGATTTTATAAGCATTCTACAAAGAGAACAAGATATCCAATCCTCAATAATAACTTCATTGTTAGTTTTAATTTTTTTTGTTGACTTGTTATATAAATAAGTAAGGTCAGCAGTATCACAAAAGTCTTTTAAGCTCTTTTCTGTAATTTTAGTTATTTTATCATCTGTAACCTCATCATATCTTGCAATTAATATGTTATAATCTGCTTCTTTCTGCTTTGAAATTAATTCTTCATACATATTAAGTTCAATATAATCATCTCCATCTATGAAAGAAACAAAGCTACCAGTCATATTCTCTAGTGCCAAATTTCTTGCACTGGAAACACCACCATTTTCCTTGTGTATTACTT
>CAJUBT010000007.1:0-55728 GCA_910584815.1 uncultured Christensenella sp.
GGTTTTACCCGTTAAATGAAAAACCACCAGGTACACTGGTGGATTTTTATTATTTGTTAAAATTTATTTAAAATAATATACAATATATTCAATATTCTATAAAGTTATAAAAAATAAAAAACATTTTTTTCTAAATAATATAATTATATTATTCATCATAATCAAAAACGGTTCAATTTTTTAATATAACATAATTTGAATATCGTTAGCTGAAAATAAATTTTTTATAGTTACAAATTAAATTTAAGCATATTAATTAAAAATTTTATAAACTTATTTAAATTTTAAAAAAAATGGCAAATCAAAAAGAAAGTATTTAAAAATACTTTTGCTACATAATTTTTTTTGTTATAATTTTTTTATATAAATTTTATTGTATTATTAAATTGCAAAACGATACTGTAAAAAAAATGTCTGTAAACATAAAAAATAATAATTTTTTGTAATTTACAATTATAAGTAAATTTTTATAAGTGTAAATAAACAGTATTCTAATTATAAACAAGGAGTTATATTATGTCTGGTTATGAACTTTGCATTGATGTGGGAAGTAATTTTACAACCATTTATAAAAGAGGCAGTGGAATTGTTTTAAGAGAACCAAGTTTAATTTTAATAGAAAATAATGCAAAGAATATAAAAGTTTGCAAAATAGGGTTAGAGGCTCAAAAGGTAAATGGTAAAAATGCTTCTAATCAAACTTTTGTTAAGCCTGTTATTGAAGGAGTTATAAAAAATGTAGAATTAACTCAAAAAATGGTTCTATATTTTATTAACAAAGTTGTTAAATATAAACTTGTTAAACCCAACATTAAAATTATTGTTAGCATTCCAACTAGTTTAACTTCTGCTCAGTATGAAGATTATAAAACTGTTTTTTATTCAATAGGGTTTGCAAAAATAGATTTTGTTTATAATTGCGTTTGTGCTAGTTTGGCAGATTTGCCTTATTTTAGTATGGGCAAGGCAAATCTTCTTGTTAACATAGGTGGTGGTAAAACAGAAATTTCTGCAATAGTTAACAACAAAATTATAAATGCTTGTTCGTTAAATGTTGGTGGTAATCTTATAGATAAATGCATTGCGGAACATTTACAAAAAACAAAAAATTACATAATAAGCAATAACATTGCTTGTAAAATTAAACAGGAAATAGGTTCGCTGTACGAAACAGATAAAAGTAATTTAGAAATTATTGTGCAAAATGGAGATACAAACAGCCCAATTCAAACAATTATAACAGCCCAAGAACTTATTAAACCAATATATGAAAACTATTTTAAAATTTTGCAAACCATACAAGCCTTTTTAAACCAATGTAGCCAAGAAGTTGCACAAGATATAAGAAACGATGGTATTATTTTATATGGAGGAGGCAGTTTAATAACAGGGCTTGAAAAATTTTTTAAAAAAATTTTGCAATTATCGGTTTTTGTTGTAGATAAACCAGAAATTTTAGGTGTTGTGGGTAGCGAAAAGTTGTTTAGTAACTATAGCCTTTTAGAAAGTGTTATTGAAGAAAACTAAAATAACAATAACAATTTTTTAGCATATTAATAAAAAATGTGTATAACTTTTATAATTGAACAAAATCATTTTAACTAATTTTGTCGAAATCAAAAGGTAAGCGGTGTATATCGTTTACTTTTTTTTGTGTGTAATTAAAATTTGTTTTGATAGTTAAATTATTTTTTTTACTTATTTTGTTTTATTTTTAACTTTAAGTAATATAGGGGGTGCTAATTTTTGGCAAGAAAAATAGTTATAACAAGTGGTAAAGGTGGGGTTGGTAAAACAACAATTTGTGCTAACTTAGGCGTTATGCTTGCAAAGTTAAATAAAAGAGTTGTGCTTGTAGATGTTGATATTGGACTTAATAATTTAGATGTTGTAACTGGCGTTGAAAATAAAATTGTGTTTGATATTGTAGATGTTATAGAAAACCGATGTCGAGTTAAACAAGCATTAATACAAGATATTAACCACCCAAACCTTTACATAATGCCATCAGCACATTCATACAATTGTTCCCTTGTGACCAGTGAAAATGTAAAAAGAGTAATTGATGCTCTTAACGATTATTTTGACTTTGTTTTAATAGATTGTCCCGCTGGTATAGATGAACCTTTCAAAAGAGCCGTTTGTGGTGCAGATGAAGCCTTAGTTGTTGTAACCCCGCACCTTTCAAGTTTAAGAGATGCTGATAAAGTTTTAATGATTTTAAATAGCTATAACATAACGGATATTTCATTAATAGTTAACAGGGTAAGAGGAGATATGGTCCTTGATAAAGAAATGCTAGATTCCGAAAAAATAGCAGAATTATTAAAAGTTAAACTTTGCGGAATTATACCCGAAGATGATAATATTTCTGTGTTACTTGGCGTTGGTAAAACAGTAACAAGAGGTTGCGAGGCATATTCTGCTTTTACAATGCTTGCAAATAATTTGTTTGAAGATAAGAAAAAACTTTACGATTGCACTTTAAAATATAAAGGCTTTTTGGGGTTTTTAAAAAGGGCAGTTAGAAAAAAAGTTTAATTTAAAACTCAATTTTAAAACAAACAATTAATATTAAAGTAAATTAATTTTTGCGAATTTAATTATAAAAGTATATAAAATTTAAAAAAAAGTTATTGGAACTTAACTTGTTAAAAAAAATTGATTTATAAACATTTCTCTAACAAATTTAATGTTTAAAGGGAGAATTTTTAAATAATGAGACTAGAACAAAAAAGCATAAATAGAATAAAAAATATGCTCAAACAAGATAAAGAAAGGCTATCAATGCCACTACTTAATATGATTAAGGGAGATATTTTTGCTGTGCTGCACGCTTATTTTGATTTGCACCCACAAGATATCGATTTAAGATACTTTATTAACGAGGAAGGCTTTTACGACCTTAGCATAGGTGTTAAATGTGGAAGAATTAAAAAAATTAATTTTTTTAACAGATAAATCTATTTAAATTATTTTTTTATTTTTATAAATTTAATTAATCACTATAATTAAAATTTATAATATAATTAAAAAATTTTATATTTTAATTTTATTATACATTATATGGAATATATAGAAATACTCTTTTAATAAAAATTTTCATCTTTTACTATTTTTACAATTTAATATATTTGGCATTTAAAATTTAGTAATATTTTTATATTAAAATTAAAAGTGCTAAATTTTTAAAAAAATAAACAAAAATAATAAAACGAATAATACATAAATTTTTAAAACTCAACATAAATTTACAATATGAAAAAGTTTTTTAAAAAAGTATTTGGTTTTATTAAAAAATATACAACAGTTATAATAATTGCTTTTATATTTTTATTTCTAATTATTTGTGATAACTCTACCTTAAAAGTAGGAAATGTAATTATGAACAATTTAAAAGCAATTGCAACAAGCTTTACACCTACAACAGATTTATTTGATGATGGCAGTGAAGTATCTTTTGTTACATACTTTTTTGGCTTAAGCAGTGTTAAGAAAGAAGAAAATGTTAAATTTTATAAACCAACAAACTTGCAAAGTGTTTCTAGTAGCGAGGACTATTTAGTTTATAGTTTTGATGGCGTTTTATGTTCTGTTGCTAACGGAAAAGTTAATGCAGTAGGTTATACTAAAGATAACGAGAAATATGTTGAAATTGAACATTCTAACGGATATATTTCACGATTTATAGGCGTTCAATCTGTAGGGGTAACAACTGGCGAAAAAGTTAACGCTAAAAACCCCATTGCAACAATAAGTAGCAAAAGTCAGGTTAAAGTTCTAATTCAGCAAAACGGGAACTTAATTAAACCAAGTACAATAAAGTGGAACTAATAAAAAGGTTAGGGGATATTTGCTTTAATGGAAAAATTAAAAATTAACATTCACCCAACCTTTATTATTTTTGCTTGCATATTAATTTATTTTGGAAAATCTATTTTATTTTTTAATTACTTAGTTGTAATGTTCTTGCACGAGTTTGCTCACGCATTTGTTGCAAGGCGTTTAGGCTATAACATAAAAAACATAAAATTAATTCCATTTGGCATTTGCTTAAATATGAATTCTTGCGACCTTGTACCAAAAGATGAAATTAAAATTGCTTTAGCTGGTCCAATAATAAATTTTATTTTAGTATTTTTAACCTTATCGTTATGGTGGGTTTTCCCATATACCTATAACTATACCTGTTTTTTTTGTTATTGTAACTTTATAACTGGTGCTTTTAATTTAATTCCTGCTTTCCCATTAGATGGCGGTAGGGTATTACTTTCTGTTTTAAAGCAAAAAGTTACAAGTAGAGTTGCAACAAAATTTTGTAAACTAATAAATATAGTTATAATATTTGTGCTTTTAGCTTTATTTATAATGTCTTGTTTCTATTCTGTAAATTTAACTTTCTTATTTGTTATTTTATGCCTTTTAAGTGGTGTGCTAGATAATAATAAGGTTGGAAAGTACACTCTTATTAATTATGGGCTTTTAAAAAAAATGGGTACAGTTATTAAAACAAAACCATTGGTTGTTTTAAACAACACAAAAATGTACAAACTGTGTAAGTATATAGATAATTTTTCATATATTTCAATTTCTGTTTTAGATGAAAACAGAAATTTGCAGGCAACTCTTAATGAATCCGAATTTTTAAAATATTTGGAAAAATATGGTGCAAGTGCGGAATTTAAATATGTTTTATCACAAGAAAAACTGCATTAAAGCCCATTTTTACCCCTAAAATGCCAAAATATTAAAAACAAATACAAAAAATTGTTTAACAAAAATTAAAAAAAATATTATTATATATTTATAATAATTACAATGTTTAACGCAAAAAAGTTAATTGAAATTTAAAATAATTAATTATAAAACAAAAAAGTTTAAAACATAACAAAATAAAAAAATGAATTAACATCAAATTTTAAACTTAAAATTGTACATTATATTTTAAATTTTATAATCCTTTTAGCAACAATATAATTTTGCATTTTAAAAAAATGTGTGGGGTTTACAAATGAAATATGTAAGAAATATTGATGACCTAAAAAAATATACTTTTGAATTTTTTGATAGTTTTTTGCCACAAGATATTTCTGATAAAATGGTTAACTATTTTTTACTTAACTTAGGAGAAAGAGAACACCTTTTACCAGTGGCAAGTAACTATTTGAAAGCCAGCAAAAGTTTGCAGGAAATAAGTGAGTATGGCCAAGTAATATTACAACTTAGTGACTATAAAGAAATATTAAAGAAATATGTTGAACTTTTGTTAATGGCAGAAAGTTTTGAAGCACTATGTTTGTTTTTAAACAGCATATTTTTGCAACAAATAGGAGATGCAAAATATAAAAGTGTGCGTAAAGATTATTCCATTAACGAACGCTATTTCGACCGCTTTGTTGAAATAACAATATTTTGTAATATAGATAAAGAATTGTTCATTCCATTTTTTGTTGCAATTTTTAATGCAGAAGCAAAATCTAGAATGTATGATTATAAAGAACCTCTTAAAGAATATTTAGATGTTTTTTTTAAAGAAAGTGAAGATAACGAGTTTATTTCCAAACTTTTATCTAGCGACAATAAAAATGGATTAACAGAAATTGCAAGAGTAAACACTCTTAAAACCTTATCAACCCTTATTCAAGGTTATGCAAGTGGTGAAATTACAAGCACCACTATGATAAAACCAGCCCTTACAAAACATAAAAGGGAAGGGTTTAACATAATAGAAACTCTTTTAAAAAATGATAATGAGGAAGTTTTGTTTCGTGCGGTTCAATTGCTTTTATTAATGCAAGAAGATAGGGCTGTAAGAGATAGGCTTAAATATTTATATGAAACCACCCCAAACACAAAATTAAAGGCATTTTTGGAGAAGGAATGTGGTTTTAACGCCCTTAAAAAGTTTGGTTCTTATGGAGAATTTATAGCTTTTGTAGATAACTCTGTTAATCAAATTCAAGAACGCTTATATGGTGCAAGGCTAAAAAAATATTATGAAGAAGAAAACCTAAAAAACACTGAAATAGAAGGTAAAATTCTAACCTTTGTTATGGATACTTTTAAAGGTAGAGAAACAGATAGCCAATTTGTTTATTTAAAAGATTATTTAAGGTTTGTTGATAAAAACATTTTAACCTCCTTATGTAATGTTGTTTATGCCGTTGCTGTTTACCGTGATAGATTGCTTGGCAGTAAATGGGCATTACGCCTTATTGCAATGTTTGGTTCTACAGAACTTTTAACTAAAATGGTTAAAGATTTAAGAACTTGGTTCCTAGAAGAAAAAACTGTTGATGCAGGAAGATATTTTTTAGACCTTTTAGCCGAATGCGGAAGGGAAGAACTTATAGACATTATTAAATTACTTCTTCTTGCAAACTTAGATAAAAAACAAGTTAAGTTTTTAGAAGATAAATTAAGTAAATTTTCACAAGTAAACAAAAAGAATATAGAAGAAGTTAAGGACAAAATTACGGAAGATTTTGGCTTTAATAGATATGGCGAAAAAACTATAGAGTTAGACAATAGAAAAGTTAAAATTCAAATTAATAGAGATTGTTCCCTAACTTTAACTAACGAAAAATCTGGTAAGCCTGCAAGAATAAAAAAAGATACTTTGTATTTAGATTGTAACCTAAAAAATTATTTAAAACTTTTAGAAAAGGAAATAAAAAAACAAAAGAAAAGGCTTTACACTGCATTTTTAGAGTTTAGAAATTATAACAATAAAACTTTTGAAGAATGTATTTTATCTAACAATTTGTTAAATTTCTTGGCCCAAGGCTTAATATGGGCAAGATATAAGAAAAATAGATTTGCAGAAGCGTGTATATTAAAAGATAATAACCTTATACATATTTTAGGTAATGTTATTTATGAGAATTTTGATGATTATACAATTGCTCTTTTACAACCAATAGATTGTGAAGAAAATGTAAGGCTAATTAAAGAAAAAATAGACTTTCCACTTTTATTTAATCAATTAGATTTTCCTACTTTTAAAACAGGCGACCTATCACCAAATGCAACAAGTGTAGAAGCCCTTAGTGGCATTTTCTGCAATGCACAACTTTTTATAACAAGGCTTCAAAAACTTAAATATAGAATTAACGACCTTAATTTAAAAAATGAATATTCAACTTTGGTTAGGGAAGTTAAAAACTTAAACTTATTAATTTCAGTTGAATTTGATAGTGTTGTTTTGGGTCAGGAGGGAAGCAGAAGCACAACTGTTTCTAGAATGAGATTTTACGATTTAAACAAATTAATTAGAAACGGTAAAATTTATAATTTAGATAAAACAGAAGCAAAAGCTCTTAAAGATGTGGATGAAAGAGTTATGAGTAACGAAGTTGCTCTTGTGTTTACCGCCTGTAAAAATTAAAAAACATATTTAAATAAGCACCTTTATTGGTGCTTTTTTATATAAAATTTTTAAAAATAAAACAATCTTTTAATATCTTTATGTTTTATTTAAAAGCATTTAAATATCCTAATATTTTTTAATTCATTTAGTTAAATTTATAATAATTGTTCTGGTTAATCAATTTAGTTAATGTTGTTTTAAATTTGGTTTTAAATAATGTAATAATATATATATTATATAATTAATTATATAAACTAGGCATTAAAGCCAAAGTTTCTTAAAATTTAACATTTTAGGTTTAAAGTTTTAATGCTTTAATAGTATTAAAAAACAAAATATTAAAAAAATGTTTGCTTTGTTTTTATAAGTGTTATATAATTTGTGAGTAAACAAAATTAATTAAAGGAGCGTTAATTTTTTATATGGCAAAAAAATATTTATATCTATTTAGCGAAGGCAATGCCAAAATGAGAGAAATCTTAGGTGGTAAAGGTGCAAACCTTGCAGAAATGACAAACTTAGGTTTACCTGTTCCACAAGGTTTTACAATTTCAACAGAGGCTTGCACACAATACTATGAAGATGGTAGGCAAATCAACGATGAAATTCAATCTCAAATTATGGAATACATAGGCAAGATGGAAAAAATCACAGGCAAAAAGTTTGGTGATAAAGAAAATCCTCTACTTGTTTCTGTAAGAAGTGGTGCAAGGGCTAGTATGCCTGGAATGATGGATACAATTCTTAACCTTGGTTTAAACGAAGAAGTTGTTGATGTTATTGCAAAAAAATCTGGCAATCCACGCTGGGCTTGGGACTGCTATAGAAGATTCATTCAAATGTATAGCGATGTTGTTATGGAAGTAGGCAAAAAATACTTTGAACAACTTATAGATGAAATGAAAGAAAAGAAAGGCGTTACTCAAGACGTTGAATTAACTGCTGAAGATTTAAAAGAACTTGCAAATCAATTTAAAAAAGAATATAGAGAAAAAATTGGGGCAGATTTCCCAACCGACCCTAAAGAACAACTTATGGGTGCTATTAAGGCTGTTTTCCGTTCTTGGGATAATCCTAGAGCAAACTATTACAGAATGCAAAACGACATTCCATACAGCTGGGGCACTGCTGTTAATGTTCAAATGATGGCTTTTGGTAATATGGGCGAAACCTCTGGAACTGGTGTTGCTTTCACTCGTGACCCAGCAACAGGTGAAAAGAAATTAATGGGTGAATTCTTAATGAATGCACAAGGTGAAGATGTTGTTGCTGGTGTTAGAACTCCAATGCCTATTGCAAAAATGGCAGAAGTTATGCCAGAAGTTTATGCACAATTCCAGGAAATTTGCAAAACTCTTGAAAATCACTACAGAGATATGCAAGATATGGAATTTACAATTGAAGATAAAAAACTTTATATGCTTCAAACTCGTAACGGAAAGAGAACTGCAAAAGCAGCTATCAAAATTGCTTGCGATTTAGTTGATGAAGGTATGATTACCGAACAAGAAGCATTAATGCAAATTGATCCAAAGAGTTTAGATTCTCTTCTTCACCCTCAATTCGACCCTAAAGCTTTAAAACAAGCAACTCCTGTTGCACAAGCTTTAGCAGCTTCACCTGGGGCAGCTTGTGGTGCTATTGTTTTCACTGCAGAAGATGCTGTTGAAAGAGGAAAGAAAAAAGAAAAAGTTATTTTAGTTCGTCTTGAAACATCTCCAGAAGATATTGAAGGTATGCACTATTCTCAAGGTATTTTAACAGTTCGTGGTGGTATGACTTCTCACGCTGCTGTTGTTGCTCGTGGTATGGGTACTTGCTGTGTTTCTGGTTGTGGCGACATTAAAATGGATGAAGCAAATAAATGTTTCACTTTAAATGGTAGAGTATACAAAGAAGGAGATATTATTTCTCTAGATGGTTCTACTGGTAAAATTTACGGTGAAGAAATTAAAACCATTCCTGCAAGCACAAACGATGGTGACTTTGGCAGAATTATGGAATTAAGCAACAAATATAAAGCAATGGCAGTAAGAACTAATGCCGACACCCCATCTGATGCTAAACAAGCAAAGAATTTTGGGGCAGAAGGTATTGGTCTATGCAGAACAGAGCATATGTTCTTTGAACCAGACAGAATTGCAGCAATTAGAGAAATGATTTGCGCAGACACTGTTGAACAAAGAGAAAAAGCTCTTGCTAAATTAGAACCAATGCAACAAGGCGACTTTGAAAAACTTTACGAAGCACTTCAAGGCGACCCTGTTAACATAAGATTCTTAGACCCACCTCTACACGAATTTGTTCCTACAGATGAAGCAGATATTAAACTTCTTGCAGATTCTCAAGGCAAAACAGTAGAAGAAGTAAAACAAATTATCGCTTCCTTACACGAATTTAACCCAATGATGGGTCATCGTGGTTGCAGACTTGCTGTTACATTCCCAGAAATAGCAAAAATGCAAACAAGAGCAGTTATTAAAGCTGCAATTAAAGTAACTAAAAAACATCCAGAATGGAACACTGTTCCAGAAATTATGATTCCTCTTATTGGAGAAATTAAAGAACTTGCTTTTGTTAAAAAATTAGTTTGCGATACAGCAGATGAATTAATTAAAGCATCAGGTCTTGATATGCACTATAAAGTTGGAACTATGATTGAAATTCCAAGAGCAGCAATTTTAGCAGATGAAATTGCTAAAGAAGCTGAATTCTTCTCCTTTGGAACTAACGACTTAACTCAAATGACTTTTGGTTTTAGCCGTGATGATGCTGGAAAATTCTTAGATTCTTACTATGTAAACAAAATTTATGAATCTGACCCATTTGCAAGGTTAGACCAAAATGGTGTTGGTAAACTTATGCAAACAGCTGTTAAACTTGGTAAAGAAACCCGCCCAGATATTAAACTAGGCATTTGCGGTGAACACGGTGGAGACCCATCTTCAATCGATTTCTGCCATAGAATTGGTTTAAGTTATGTTTCTTGCTCTCCATTCAGAGTTCCAATTGCAAGACTTGCTGCTGCACAAGCAAACATCAAAAATCCAAGAAACTAATTTTTAATAGTTATCATTAAAAATAATTTATTAAAAAATAAATAGTACTATTTAAAATTATAAATAAAAAAAGTAATACAAAAGTAGCACTTTAGCCATCATAGTGCCACTTTTGTGTTGCAAAAATAGGTTAATTAAAAATTAATTAGCCTTTTTTTGCTGTCACCTATAAATTAAAAAGTTTTTAAGTTTGTAACTTAAAAACTTTAATATCGTTGTTTATTTAACAAATTTAGTATTTTCTTTAATTTTTTAAATTTATAGTAAAAAACTTATATTAGAAAAAAATAAACTCTATAATTAAAAAACAGAAATTATATTTTATTTAATTTCTATTAACTTTTAATAAAAAACTAATGCTATTATTACATTAGTTTTTATTTTATATTAAATGTTAACTATTATTTTTAGATGTAATAAGGTTAAATTATATGTCAACAAATTTTTTATTTATTTTAAAAACAATACTTTTTCATAAGCATTTTGGTAAATATAAATGAGGTTATAAAAACATTTGAAAATATAAAAAATTATGGTATAGTATTAAAATGGAGTTGATATATGCAAATTTTTGAAGATTTGCTTCTTGAACTAGAAGAAAAAAATAAAGAGTATAAAAAACTTTGTGAAATGCTTGAGTATGAAGAAGTTTTAGAAGATAAAAATATGTTTTTGCATTTAAATAAAAAAATGCTTGCATTGCAACCTATAATAAATAAATTTAATTTAATTAAGGAAACAACAAAAAACATTAACGAATTAAATAATGTTATTGCCAACACAGAAGATAAAGAAAAATTAATGTTTTTAAAAGAACTTGAATTTGAAAAGAAAAATGTGGAAGTTTATAAACAAGAACTTTTAAAATTATATGCTACGCAAAATGCCAATCATCAAGAAATTTTAATAGAAATTAACAAAAATAAAGAAGAACTTGCTTGTACATTAAGTGAAATTTTAATTTCTTCATATTCCGAATATTTAAAAAATAATTTTTGTAGCTATAAAGTTTTTTTGCAAAATAATAGTAGTTTTATATCTGTTTCTGGAGATAATGTTAAAGATTTTTTTGAATTGGAAAAAGGCACCCATATTATAAAACAAAATAATATGGAAAGTTTCTGCTATGTTTTTGTTTATAGTAATATTCCTAACACAACTTATACCTTTTCAAATAAGGAGCTTGAGATTACCGCTTGTAGAAGCAGTGGTGCTGGTGGGCAACATATTAATAAAACTGAAAGTTCAATTAAAATTGTTCATTTACCAACTGGTCTTGTTGGAATTTCGCAAGATGAAAGGAGTCAATTTCAAAATAAACAAAAAGCATTAGAACGATTAAAAGAAAAAGTTTCCACTTTTTTAGATAATGAAAGAAACAAATTAATTGAAAATCAAAAAAAACAACAATTAAAATTGATTAAAACTATTGTTAAAACATACAATTTAGATGACCAAATTATTGTAAATAATGCTAAACAACAAATAAAACTAAGTGCTTTTACAACAGGAAAAGTGTTAAATTAAAATTAAATATTACTACTTTAAAATACTTAGTTTTTTTAGTTAAAATAAATATTATTAAAAAATAAAAACTACGAAATTTTATATTTGTAAATTTTTAAGTTAGTTTTAAAAGCTAATTTATTTTAATAGGTTTATTTCAGTTAAAATTTATTAATTAAAAGGAGAGAAAGGGTTGAATTCACTAATTTTTAATGTAGATAAACATAAGGCAATTTTATCTAGCGAAAGTTTGTTTTATAAAACAGAAAACTTTATTAAAAAAACAAAATATGTTACTAACTTAGATTTATTACTTACAAAATTATGTGAAACAATTATTTTCAATGCTAAAAGAATTATTGAAGACAGTAAAAATTTAAATGATATAGATTGTTTTTCAATAAAAACAGAAGATAATAAATTTGCTTTTATGTTTAAATTTGGTTTTCAAATTGATGGTAATTTGAATAAATTAGATGTTGTTTTTTTTGACTATATTTCTAATGCCACCATTACAGAAAAGGTTAGTGAATATGTTACGAACACTCCAAATATTAAGGTAGAAATTAAAAAAGATAGAATTCTTGTTAAACTGCAGGATTTTAATAAACTTTATTTAATTTCTAATGTTTCAAATGTAAATTTGCCAAAACTAAGTGCTTTACAAAAAGAAATTGTAGAAACTGTAGATAAAAATATTTTAGTTCAAGGGGTTGCAGGTAGTGGTAAAACCAATATTTGTATAGATAAAATTATTTTCACTTCTTGTAAAAACTATAGTGGCAAAGTGCTTTACACAACTTTTAGTAGAGGACTACTTATAGATACTAAGTTGAAAGTTGAAAATTATAAAAAAGATTTAGAACAAATTTTGCAACTTTATAGGCTTAATAATATTGTTTTTCTAGATAATAACCACAAAAAAGCATTAGAAAATAGGTTAGGTATTTACTTTTTTAGCGAAGATGATGATAAGATTTTTGATAAAATTGAAAGAATAGTTAACTACCTAACAAATAAGGTAGATTATTTATTAATAGAAGATTTATATAAAAATCATTTTTTAAAAACCCCACAATTTGTTGGTCAAAGTTATTTTATAAACAAATATAGTAAAAACTTAGCTAACCACCAAATAGAAAATAGTTTTAAAAAACTTAACAAGTATTCCAAAGAAATTATTTATAAAGAAATTTTTGGAATGATTTTTGGGTTTTGTAAAAATAACGATGCTTTAAGCGAAATTTCTTTGCAAGAATATACTGAAACCAGAAAAAATAGTTTTAGTAGGCAAGAGTGTGAGGATATTTATAAAATAGCTCAGGATTATAAAAAACATTGTGAAAAATTTGGATTGTTAGACAATAACCTTGCATCAAGGCAAATTTTGCAAAAAGTTAGCGATGTTGAATATTCGCTTTCTATTTTAGATGAAGTGCAAGACTATACACAAATAAATTTAAATTTATTTAAAAAATTAAGTTTAAAAATGTTCTGTGTGGGAGATGCCCAACAGATGATTAATCCCGCTTATTTTAGTTTTGCTTATCTTAAAAATTTGCTTTATAATAAGGATGTAACCGATGTTAAAGAACTTACTAATAACTATAGAAACAGTAAAAAAATAGAGGAAATTGTTAGTAGCTTAAGTGAAATTAATAAGCTAGAATTTGGCACCCATAGTTTTATTTTAAAAGGTAATAGTATAGATAATGGAATTGCTTCCCAAGCTGTTTATATAAAGGACCAAAATTTTATTAATAAAATTGCCACAAACAATTTTGATAACATTACTTTTGTTGTTGATAGTTTAAACAAAAAAACAGAACTTCAAAAACTTTTAAAAAATCAAGAAATTTTAACAGTTAGTGAAATTAAGGGTTTAGAAAGAAATACTATTGTAATTTATAATATCTTAACAAGTAATCAAGATAAATGGAAGGCTTTGGAACTAAACCGAGTAAACCACAAACAAGCAGATGAAAATTCAGTTTATAGATATTATTACAACCTTTTTTATGTTGGTATAACAAGGGCAAAGCAAAATATTTTTATTGTTGAAACTCAACCTATAAAGCAATTTGAAAATTTTTTTAAGCAGAATTTTGATAATGAAGATAGCAATGGTGCAATAAAGAAGTTAGAGGAAATTGTAAGCCGCGTAGAATTTTCTCAACAAGAATTTGTTGAAAGAATTAATGAATTTATTAAACAAGAACAATTTGATAACGCAAAATTCACTGCAAACAAAATAAAAGATGATGCAACAAGAATTGATTGTTTGCGAACTATTGAAGTTTATGAAACTTTAATTCATTATGGAAAGTTTAGAGAGGCAGGCATAAAGTTTTGGGAATATGGCTTACTAGATAAAGCAAAAGAGCAGTTCACTTTGTCAGGGGATACCATTTTAATTGAACTTATTGATACTTGTAGCAAAAATAGTGGCAGTGATTTAAATATAGACATTATAAACTATTTTGAAGATGTTAAAGAAAATAAACTTGCAAGAAATATTATTTTAGACACCATTAAAAAAGACTTGCAAACTTTAAAACAAACTTTATTTGAAACAAAACAAAATTTTAATAAAGGTAGGAAATAACAGTGGAAGATAACGAAATTAAAACACTTATAACTACATTTAAGGAATATAGAGATTTAATAGGTCCTATAGAAGAAAATCTAAAGGCTTTTTCTGTTTCTTTTGATAGTATAAAAGAGGATATTCAAAGTTTAAATTCTGGCTTTGATGGTTCACTGCAAGGCAAATTAGATAAAATTTATAGGGAACTTTCATCTCAAGCAGATAAAGCCAAAACTTTATCCGTTGAGGTTGATAAATTTATTTCTTCTACCGATAAATATGCTAGCAGCATAGAAAGTTTGGTAAAAATGTGTTCGAGTATAGAAGATAAACTAAAAACCATAGATAACCTTCAAAATAAAGCAGAAAATCAAATTGAAAAATTAAACGGAATAATTGAAGAAAAACGCAGAAGTTATGATATTAAACAACTAGAAAAAAACTTAGAAACTTATAATATTGGTGTTGAAAAAGTTAGTGAATATATTAATAAAGATGTGGCAGATGTTTTAAAAGGCAGCAGTGAAAAAATTAATATTATTCAGGAAAAAAATAATAATATTTTTGAAGCTATTGTTGGTGAAAAGGAAAGTATAGATAAATTGGTTGAAAGTTATGAACAAAGTAACAAACTTCTTAAAAAAATTGTTGAAGCGGATGATGTTAATGAACAATATATATTTGAAATTTTAGATAAATGGGCAGAAGATAGAAAAGTTAAAACAAAAAAATAAAACTTATTTGTTTTTTCTAATAAAAACTAATTTTTATATATTTAAAAATATATCTACAAATTGTTTAAGGGGAGGTAAAAAACAAAATGAAAGAAGAATATAATAGTTTATTGGAAAGTATAAAACAAGACAATTTAATTTTGTTTTCTACTTCTATAAAAAACAATAAATACATAAGTTTTGGCAGGTTCCCAATTCTTTCGTTATGCTATCTTTATAATGCGAAAAAAATTTTAAAAAATTATAAGCAGGATTTTGATAATATAAGCGATTATAAAATAGTAGAAGAGCCTTTTGAAATTTATAAAAAATTTAAAAACTATGCTGGCAGGACTTTAAGGCTTTATTTAAATGGAGATATTGTAACCCCTCTTGAAATGTTAGCAATTTTGCATAACGATGCTTTATTAAAAAAAGAATATATCACCCAAACAAAAA
Organism: uncultured Christensenella sp.; assembly: GCA_910584815.1. Classification (GTDB taxonomy): domain Bacteria; phylum Bacillota; class Clostridia; order Christensenellales; family UBA1242; genus UBA7862. Next base: position 15,694 of record CAJUBT010000007.1, read on the forward strand.
GTCAAAAACAAATAGATAATTTAAAAAGTATTTATAGAATAAATAAACAAAAGATTGAATTAGATGAAAATTCTATTTCAATTGAAAAATCTAGTTTAAACACTTCGCAAATGAGGTTTCATAAAATAACATTGCTTGCAACCACAACTTTTATAACTGTTATTTGTTTTATTTTTATAGTTTCAAGCATAATAACAGGGTTCGGGGTTGGTAATAGTCCTTTTTATGTTTATAATCAAACCCAATTGCTTTTGGCACTTAACAGTAATAAAAATTTTGTTATAAAAAATGATATAACTTTAACTAATACATCTAACAACTTTAATTTTTATGGAAGTTTAGATGGTGGTGGCTTTACAATATATATACAAAATGTTTTAGATGATTATTTAATTAATAATAATTTTGGAATTATTAAAAATTTAAAAATATGTTATGGAAATGTAACTTCTAAAAATCAAAACCAAAATGAGATAAATAAAACCATATCAACTTCAACAAGTTTATTAGTTAATAATAATTCAGGCACAATTCAAAATGTAGATATTAAAACATCAAAACTTAACATAACTTTTAGTAATTCATCAAACATAATTTTCTTTAATGGTTTTGCGACAACAAACAATGGAACCATTAAAAATTGCACAATATCATCAAATGTTAATCTAGTTTCTAAAATAGATAAAGATTGTTTTTTTAGTGGTTTTGTGGGAAATAACTATGCCATTGTAGAAAACTGTGTGTACAATAACTCCTGTTCAATAACAACAAATGAAGTTGATGCTTCAGGAATTGTAAACATAAACAATATTAAAGGTTTAACTAATAATTGTAAAAATTATGCCGATATTTCTCAAACAAGTAGCAGAAATAGGAACTCGCCAAACGCTTCTGGAATAGCAATTCATAACTATAGTTTAATAAAAAATTGCTATAATTTCGGCAATATAAAAATAACTTCTAATAACGATAATACTGGTGCACAAGGCATTATTTTCGTTGGTGGAATATGCGCGGAAAATTATTCAAATATATTAAAGTGTTTAAATAAAGGGCAAATAACGGCGTTTAGTAAGCGTATATTAGTTTACGCTGGTGGAATTTCGGCAATTTCTCTTTCAGGTATAGTTAATAATTTTATACTTTCTCCAACCATAAAAGATTGTGGAGTAAACTGCACAATTGATGTTAAAACAGAAGATGAAAATGCTAGCGAGGAAAAGTTTACTCTTGCTTCGGCAGGTGCAATAAGTGGTAGATTTGAAGGTATTTATATTGACGATGAATTATATCGTGGAGTATTAGAAAATTGTTATACTATTGTTAACTTTAAAAATGTTTATGATGATTATGCAGAAATAAAATATTCGTTTTCATCTTGTATAGGAGTAACTACTACCTTTTTATTATCCGAGCCTTTTAACCCAATTAATAATTATTGTTTAATACAGAACGATGTGCCAAACAAAATTGGGGGGTTAGTGCATAATGGTATATTAAAAAGGCCAGGTGAATTGGGTATTGATATTGAAAGCAGATATGCCGATGGAATTATGGGCTATGAAACCCCAGAAGATATTATGAATTTGGAGGTTTATTGGAGTGAATAGTTACTTTAAAATTTATAAAATAATATCGTTTGTACTTTTAGTAATAGACATTTTATTAGGGGTATATTTAATTATTTCAACTGCATTAGCACTTAGAAGATATATTGTTATGCCTAGTTTTAATTTAGCAATTTTTTTAACTTTAATAAGTGTTAATTTAGTTTATTTAATTTTTACTTTGAGTGTTTTTTTAATTAATAAAAAGAAAAGTTAAAATTTAAAAAATAACATTAATTATGTTTAATTATAAAATTTATTAATTTAAAATATAATTAAAGTTAAAATAAAACCATAAACATATTGACAAAAATGTACCTAGATGAGTATACTAAATTTAGTTTTAGATGTTTGTTTCTAAAAATATATTAACAAAATTAATGTTTAATATTAGGTTTAATTATAATTAAAATATTTTTTAGGAGATATGTAAGTGACAAAAGAAATTAAAAATAAAGCATTAAAAAAATTTTTAATAATTTGCAAAAGTTATTTGCTAAGTATATTCACAGGCTTATTCCTAGCATTTATGATATTGCTAATTGTTATTTCTTGCCAAACAAATGGTAGAGTTTATGTTTTTGAAACAAATATTTTAACAGAAAACTTTAAAATAGAAATGGAATTAAGAAAAGAAAATAATGCACTAATATTGTGTGGCTACTTGAATGGGGAACTATCAATGTACGAAAGTGGCAGTTATAAAATAACTGATGGAGAACTTTATTCCATTATTGCCACAAATGGAGGAAATGTTATTGATAAGCAAGGAAGGATTAACGCTTATGAAATTACTCCAACCGACTCAATGTTTGAAGGATCTGGGCTCCCTGAAGACCAAATAGAAAAATTAAAAACATTAAAATTTGTTTGTAAAACAAATGTAACATTGCGCACAATTTCAATTGTTTTTATGAGCATATATGGTGCAGGTGCAATAGCAGGGCTTGTTATTTTAATCCTTGATAAATGTAATGTTATTAATTTAAAAACTGAAACTAAAAAAGATAGTACTTCAAAAGTTGCAGCATAAATTAATAAAATTATAATAATAAAAAAAATTATGAATAGTTTTAAACTTATGTTATTGTATTTTAGTTATATTTAATATTCTAGTTTTACTTTACATAAAAATTTTCAAAATCATAAAAAACTTTTAAAAATTAAAAAAAGTTACTTTTTTAGGTAACTTTTTTTGTATATTATAGTTTTATAATAGCTTGTGTTAATTTCCAATTGTTTTAAGTTTTATATTTTAATTAAACTTTTTTTAGTTAAAAATTTTCTATCTTAAAATTGCAAATATCTATCTTAACTTATAAAACAAAAAATATAAATAATTATTAAAATTTTAAATTAATAAAAACTTTAACTTCTATTATTAAATATATAATTTATTAGTAATATGTTATGATACAAACTTTATATAGAAATTAAAATTTAAGACTGGTTGTTTATTAATTTAAAAAGTATATTTGTAAAATTTTAATTAAACTTCTTCATTTAGTTTGCAACTATTTAATTTTTTTAAAGCTTTAATTAGCGTGTTTATTTGGCGTTTTGTGTTTTTAAAGTTAAGACTAACTCTTACAGCACCTTTTTCCACAGTTCCTAATAATTTATGGGTAAATGGTGCACAATGTAAACCTCCTCGTGTTGCAATGTTAAAGTTTTCATCTAAAAAGTCGCTAACTTCACTTGAAGTATAATTTATCATATTAAAACTAACAACTCCATAGTGTGAACTTGGAATAGTATAAATTTCAATTCCTTCAATTTCTTTTAATTTTGTTAAAAGATAAAAAGTTAGTTTTTGTACTTTATAATTATTTTTTTCAAAATGTTTGTCAACATATTTAATCCCTTCAGCTAAGGCAGAAATAAGTGGAGTAGCAATAGTTCCACTTTCTAGCCTCTCAGGTAAATTTTCTGGTTGAATTAATTCTATAGAATTTGTTCCTGTTCCGCCATACATAAGCGGTTTCGGAATAACAGAAGAGTTTATGCATAATCCGCCAATGCCTTGTGGTGCTAAAAAACCTTTATGTCCTGCAAATGTAGCAAAGTTAATGTTATCTTTTATTAGGTCATAACGCAGGTGCCCACAAGCTTGAGCACAGTCTGCCAAAAACAATATTCTTTTATTTTTGCAAACTTTTGCAATTTCAATAATATCATTTTTATTTCCAGTTACATTAGAAATTGCAGTTATGCACACTAAATAAGTGTTAGGTTTAATAGCTTTTAAAACATCGCCAGCAGTAATGTATTTTTTATTTTCAGGTTCTATAACCGTTAATGAAATTTCATTTCTTTTTTGCAACTCTGTTAAAGGTCTTAATACAGAATTATGTTCAAAACAAGAACATATAACATTGCCGCCTTTTTTAACTGTGCCTAAAAGAACAATGTTTAGTGCTTCAGTGCAATTTTTTGTAAAAATAACGTTTTCAGGTTCTTTTAAACCAAAATGGTTTGCAACCACCTCTCTTGATGAATAAACAATGAACGAGTTTTTTAAACTCAATTTATGCCCACTTCTTCCAGGGTTGGCACTTTGATTTAGCATTTTTTTTACTGCTTTTTTAACGCATCTGGGTTTAAAATTGCTGGTTGCAGAATTATCTAAGTATATCGTTTTTTTAAATATCATTTTGTAAATTTTCCAAATACCAAAAAATTAAAAGTCAAAAAGCCTTTCTTAATAATATATTGTAATGAAAGCATTTTTGTGAAGGAGATTAATTATGAAATATTATTTGGTGGTTTTTAGGTCTAGAAACGAAACAATTAAATTTGTAAACATTTTAAATTCTTATGGTTTTTCTGCAACAACTGTTACAACACCAAGGCAAATAACAGTGTCTTGTGGTATTTCTGCTAAAATAGATGGGAGAGCCCTTGAAATAGCAAAACAAATTATTGGCAGACGCCAGTTCTACACTTTTGGCGGAATTTATTATGTAAATAACAATCAGTATGCAATTATTCAACATTAAATTTAATAATAAATCATAAACAAAAGTTTATTAAAATTAGTAACTACGTAAAAATTTTTAACTTAAATTTAAAAACAAAATTTTTTGTTTAAAATTAAATTGTAGTTTCAAATTTAATATTATTTTGTATTTTATTTGCCATAGCTTTATTTTTATTGAATTTTTTTGTTATTTGTTATATTATTTATATAATTAAATAGTTTTAAATCCTATGTTAAAAAACTTTATTATACAGGTGATAAATAATATGAATGCAAACACAAATGAAATATATAACATCCTTTCAAATAAGTTTGGGGCTGCAGGTTGTGAACTCGAGTTTAATAATAATTATGAACTTATTGTAGCTGTAATTCTATCTGCAAGATGTACAGATAAGAGAGTTAATATAATTACAAAAGACCTTTTTAAAAAATATCCAACTGTAGAAAGTTTGGCAGAAGCAGATGTTAATGAACTAGAGAAAGCTATTTACTCTTGTGGTTTTTATAAAAATAAATCTAAAAACTTAATAGGTATGGCAAAAGATGTTGTTAATAAATTTTCTGGCGTTGTACCTAGTGAGTTTGAAGATTTAACAAGCCTTTCTGGTGTTGGTAGGAAAACTGCAAATGTTGTTATGGCAGTTGGGTTTTCTAAACAGGCAATAGCTGTAGATACCCATGTCTTTAGAGTTTCTAACAGGCTTGGCATTGTTAATGCAAACACCCCATACGATTGTGAAATGGCACTACAAAAGGCAGTAGATAAAGATAAATGGTCAACTTTTCATCATTTCTTAGTTCTATTTGGAAGATACACTTGTAAATCACAAAACCCAAATTGTAATGGTTGCGAATTAAAAGAACATTGTAAATATACAGATAAAAAATTAAAATAATTTTTAGTAAAATTATATTTAATTTTATATGTTTTTAGTTATATATTTAAATTTTGAAATGCTAAAAAAGTAAAATTATAAAAAATGTTTTAATTTATATTTAAAAGTTTAATGAATTAAACCAAACAAACACAAAATAAAACTATGAGTTTAGTAAAACTATATTAAAAATAGTTTTTTAAATTTTAAAAATATTGTATAATATTTTTCTAATTAATTTTAAAAAGTGTTTATTAATTCCTTCTATCTTTAGCAATAAATGTTAAAAGCAAAATAAACTATCTTTTTAAAATTATAATAAGTTTGAATTTTATTTTTAAACTTTTAGGTAAAATATAACAAAGGGGAAACAAAATGTTTATAGATACAGCAAGAATATATATTAAAGCTGGTAATGGTGGAAGAGGTGCTATATCTTTTAGAAGAGAAAAAGGCATTGCTAATGGTGGCCCAGATGGTGGAAATGGTGGCAAAGGCGGGAACATTATTTTTAGAGTTAGCAAAGATTTAAACAACTTGGTTTCCTTTAAATTTTCAACTCATTTTAAAGCGGAAAATGGAGAAGCAGGTCAAAAGAATAATAGAAATGGAAAAAGTGGGAAAGATTTAATTATTTCAGTCCCTCAAGGAACAATTGTAAGAGATTTTGAAACAAAAAAAATTATTGCTGACTTATTTTATTTAGATAAAGATTATGTCTTATTAACAGGTGGGGAAGGCGGCAAGGGTAATGCCTTTTTTAAAAGTCCAACAAGACAAGCCCCTCATTTTTCTCAAACAGGGGAAGAAACTAAAGAGTTCTCTGTAATTCTTGAGCTTAAAACACTTGCAGATGTTGGCTTAATTGGTTACCCAAATGTTGGCAAAAGCACATTGCTATCGGTTGTTTCAAATGCAAAACCTAAAATTGCGAACTATCATTTTACAACCCTAACTCCAAACCTAGGTGTTGTTAAATATTATGAACATAGTTTTGTTGTAGCCGACATTCCAGGGCTTATAGATGGCGCAAGTGAAGGGCAAGGTTTAGGTCACGAATTTTTAAAACATATAGAAAGAACAAGGCTATTAGTTCACGTTATCGACATTTCCTCTGCAGATGGTAGGGAACCTTATAAAGACTTTTTAGCAATTAATAAGGAACTTTCAAAATTTAACAAAACCCTTGGGGCGTTAAATCAAATTGTAGTTTTAAATAAAATAGACCAAATTAGAGATTATTTTGTTGTTGAAGAATTTAAGCACAGGCTTAATGGAAAATATAAAGTTGTTTGTATTTCTGCACTTTGCAGAGAACATATTGAGGAACTAATTCAAACAATTTGGCAAGAGTTAGAGAAATTACCACCTCAAGTGCCAGTTGATGTAGAAGAATTCGGCTTTGGTAAAAAAGACAAAACAGGAATTGTAGTAACTAAGTTAGATAAAACCACCTATGAAATTAGTGGAGGATTTATAGAAAACATTGCTCGTGGTATTGTTGTGAACGACTATGAATCTCTTTCTTATTTCTGGAAACGCCTTAAAAACGATGGCGTTGTAGATTTGCTTAGAGAAAATGGTGTTAAGGATGGAGACACAGTAAGAATTGGTAAAGTGGATTTTGAATTTGTAGAATAAATCACTAGCAAAATTTTAAAAAGGAAAAATTAAAATGATAACATCTAAAGAAAGGGCAGAACTTAAAAAAATAATTTCAACAGAAACGGCAGCTTATCAGGTTGGGAAGGATGGCCTAACAGATGCCAATATTCAAGGCATAAAAGATTGCCTAATTGCAAGAGAACTTATAAAAATAAACATTCTTCAAAATTGCGATGAAGACATAAAAGTAATTGCAAATAAATTGGCAGAGGAACTTAATTGTGAAGTTGTTGCAACAATTGGCAGGAAAGTTATACTTTATAAATTTAACCCTAAAAAGAACAGCCATATTTTAAATGTTAAATTATAAATATAAACGTAATTTAATTTATAAAAAGTTTTTTATATATTTTTATTGTTTTAGGTTAAATTTAGTTAATAAATTATTAATTTAATTTGTTAGCAGAAATTTTTTTGCTTAAGTTCTTTCATTAAAACTTTTAAACAATAAAACTTTTAAACAATAATTTTGAAATTATAATTTAATGTTAAAGTAAACTTCCATTGTTATTGGTGGAAGTTTCTTTTTTCATTAAACAAACAAGTGCAAAGAAAAATAAAAGCGAACTCATAAAAACATAGTAGAAATTATGCCTTACTATAAAACTTGCAAAAAAAATTAATGTGCCACTTAAAAAATAACTTTTGGCACGCTTTTTGTTAAAACTTATGGCAAGTAATTCTTTTAATTTAAATTTATTGTTTTTACTATATTCAAACATAATTTCTGGATAATGGTTATTAGGATAAAGCAAATTAAAATAAATTTCGTTTTTTTGATAAACTTTTACTTCCTTTACCTTTAATTGTTCTAAAAAGTTTTTAGTTTTTGGGTTACAGGTTACACACAAAAAAACAACTTTTAAAACTTCTTTCTTAATTTTTTTTATATTTTTTAAGCAGAATTCTAAATTTAATTCTTGTGTTTCAAAATAGGGAATAACACAGGTTGTGTCTGGTAAATAAATAATGTTGTCCTTTTTATTTAATGTAGGGGATTTATTTTTTAACACTTCCATAAAAAATTCTCCTGTTTCTTGCTTAGTGCTTGCAAGTAGAGATAGCATATATTGTTCAATATCTGCCTCTAAATTTTTGCTAATTGTTTGTTTTGTTTTCTTTTTTGTTTTTAAAAAAGTTCGCAATAAATTAAAAACAACAAGTAGAATTGCACTTATTAAAATTGAAACCAAAATATTCTTGTTAAAAAATTTAACCCAAACAAAAAATATTAAAAAAGAAAGCATATTTATAAAAACTAAATCTATAACATCTGCTAATTTAAAATTTTTAATAAAATTTTTCATACCATAATTATTTACGCTAAAACTAATTTTATTAAATTATTTTCTACAAAAACTTTTTTTAATTGCTAGAATTTTTAACTTATGTTAAAATGTTTGAAAGGAGCCTTGAAAACTATGGAAGTTTTTCAAAATTTGCTTAAAATTTGTGAGTTATTAGAAGATAAGAAAGCAGAAGATATTTTAATTATAGATGCTAGAAAAATGAATAATGTTGCAGATTTTTATATTATAGCAACATCAACAAGTAACACTCACACAAAGGGAGTTGCAGATTTTTTAGAAACGGAAGTTCTTAAACTAAAAGGTTTTAATTATGTAAATCGTGAAGGCTTCAATTTAAGCGATTGGGTGGTATTAGACTTTAACAATGTTTTTGTTCATATTTTAACAAAACAAAAAAGAGAGTACTATAGTTTAGAAAAATTGCTAAACGAGGGCAATAATATAAAATCTTACGATAGAATTAAAAAGGAAACCGTAAAGCAAGAAAATAAACAGACAATAAAAACAACAAGAGATAATAGAAGAATTAATAAAATTGGCAAGTTAAATAAAAAACGCACAGAAAAAGCAAGTTTATCTGTTAATAGTAAAAATTTAAAAAATTGAAAATAAATAATTTTTTATAATTCTTTAAAAGACTTTTTTAAAATCAATTTTATTATTATGGTTTTTATTTTGTTAATTAAAACAGAAATTTATTTAATTTTAAAAGGAAAAATTTTATGAATTTGGTGGAGTACCTGCAAAGTTTAGCATCTATAACACTTTCTACAATAGCAACTATTTTTGAATTTTTTGGCACATTGCCATTTTTCGTTTTGTTATTTGCTATTTTTTATTTAGTTTATAATAAAAAATTTGCTTATAATTACTTTTTAACTTATGCTACTGGTTTCGTTATAGGCTCTCTATTCCTAAAAAATGTTATAGGTAGAGCAAGGCCATATTCTATAAATAGCAATTTAAAAGCAGAAACTTTTGCGTATTCAGGCTCTCTTCCAAGTGCAAAAAGTGTGCTTAGTGCAACAAATTCAAGTTTTGTTTATGCAAGCCTTCACAAAAAAACTAATAATATAGGTAAAGTATTTTTAATTATTGGGCTAGTTTTTTTAAGTGCTTTAGTTGGTTTTAGCCAAATTTATTTTGCAAATAATTATTTATTAGATGTTTTAATAGGGTTAATTTTAGGCTTTGGGCTTTCTGTTTTGGTTTTAACATTGTTAAACAAAGTAAACATTAGCAAAAAATATATGCTAATAATTGCTTTTCCTATGTTAATAATTCTATTATTTGTTTATGTTTTGCAGTGGTTTACTAATAATTTTTCAAATGCTGCAGTACTAGAATTTATTGGAATTTCAACTTCAATTATATTAGGCGTTTTTTTAGAAGAAAAATTTATAAAGTTTAACGAAACTAAAAATAATTTATTTTTTTCATCCTTTAAAATTTTAACAACCATAATTGTTTTAATGGTTTATTTCTTCTTATGCAGCATTTTACCAGGTATTTTAATATTCAGTTTTTTGAAATATTTTGTTATTGGTTTAATTGTTACAATTATCTTGCCACTTTGCTTTAAAAAGGCAGAAAAATATTTTTATGTTTTTTCAAACTCAGTTTTAGAAGAAAACATTGTAATGTCATCTATTTCTCTTGGGGTTAAAAGCACTAAAAGGTTGGCAAAAAAAGTTTATGCTAATTTAAAGGTAGGGGATACTGTTCTTCTTAGCGGAGACCTTGGTGCAGGTAAAAGTGAATTAGTTAGAGGAATTTTAACTTACGCTGGTGTTAAAAAAGAAATAACCAGCCCAACTTTTACTTTAGTAAACGAATATGTTACTTCTAAAAATCATTTTTATCATTTTGATATGTATAGAATTGAAGATGAGCAAGAGGTTATTAATATAGATTTTACTGAACTTATAGATGATTGTAACGCAATTAAGTTTATTGAATGGCCAGAAAAGGTGGAAAGATTTTTGCCTAGTAATTATAAAAAAATTACTATTATAAAACTTGGCAAAAAAACACGAAACATAATTTTAGAAGATTATACAAATAGTCAAGATATAAATAAAACTTTAAATAGCAAAACACAAAAAATTATTATGGGTGAAAATAAAACAAATAATACTATAACAAATAAAACTTCTAATCCGCAAACAACCATTAACCCAAGTTCATCTAATAATGCTGTGCAAACTAATAAGGAAACACATAATACTATGCAAACTACCCCAAAAAAATTAAAATAAAATAAATTTTTAAATTAAATGTTTGGCACAAAATTTATGTTGTTTTTAGGGTAAAATGTGGCATAAAAACGCATTTTTCAACAAATAAAAATTTATTTATGCTTTATATTTATGTAAATTAATAAAAAATTTTTTAGTTCTTTTTAGTTAGTTTAGTATTGTTTGTATTATTAAATAAATTATACATTTAAGAATTAAACAATTTTAATAATTATATTAAACTAAATTTTTTAAACAAAAAACTAGTTTTTTATTAGAAATCTTTAAATAATAAATTAAAAAGGAGAGGTGTTTAAAGTGGACTTAATAATAGATACAAGTAGCGAGAAGTTAAAATTAATTTTAAATAATAATGGCACTATTTGGGAAAGTGAAGAAAATAACCAAAAACACTTAAAACATCTTTTACCTGAAATAGAAAAAATTTTAGATAAAAGCAACAAAACTTTAAACGATATAGATGTTTTTAGCACTATAGTAGGGCCTGGCTCTTTTACAGGCGTAAGAATTGGTGTTTCAACCGTAAAGGCTTTTGGTTGTGTTTTAAAAAATAAAAAGTATTTAGGCATAAATATGTTAGAACTTTTAAGTTTTGCAATAACACAAAAACAAAAAATTAAAACTAATTTTTGTATAATTATAAAAAGCACTTCAACTAAATTTTATTTTGGGCTTGCAGATAGTAAGGGCAAAATTGAAGAAATGAAACTTATAACTTTTGCTGAGTTACAGGTATTTATTAACAAAACAAAATTGCCTTTATATAGTTACGGTTGTGCAGAAATTTTAAAAGAATTTAGTTCAATAAACATAGAACTTACCACACAAGATTATATTAATTTTTGTGAACTTGAAAAATCTAAAAAACATTTTGTTTCCATACTAGAATTAAGACCTGTCTATTTAGCACTTTCTCAGGCAGAAGAAGAATTAAATAAAAGGCTTGCAAATGAAAGTAAAAATAGTTAATGCCGATAGTAATCATTATGATGCTATGTTTCAAATTCACAATCAGGTTATGCCAGAAAACGATAGAATGACAAAGAAAAATTTTTATGATGAATTTGGCTTAGATACAAGAAAATATTTTGTTGCATTAATTAATGGTAAAGTTGTTGGTTATGTAGGTGTTTTAGACACAATTACCGATTATAATATAATGGGTATTGCAGTAAGTAAAAACTATGCTCACTGTGGTGTAGGCACTCAACTTATAAATTTTTTAAAAAACTATGCAAAACAGAATAATGTACAAACAATTTCGCTTGAAGTTGATGAAATGAATGAAATAGCAATTGATTTTTATAAAAAAATGGAATTTGTATTAACAAATATTAGAAAAAAATACTATAAAGATAATGATGCTTATATTATGTGGTATTATTTATGATTTTTGTTTATAACAATTTAAAAATTTATTATGAAGATTATGGCATTAAAAATGCAGAGCCAATTTTATTTTTACACGGTTGGGAGGGAAGCCACCTAAGTTTTAAATATTTTGCTGATAAATTAAGTGAAGCTAAAAGATGTATTAACTTAGATTTTCCACCCTTTAATAATTCAAGTATGCCAACAGAACCCCTAACTATAGATGACTATAGCAATATGGTTTATGAGTTGCTAAAATTTTTGAAAGTAGAAAAGGTTAACATTGTTGCACATTCTTTTGGTGGCAGAGTTGCAATTAATTTAGCAACCAAAACCTCTGTAGTTAAAAAGCTTTTACTCACAGGCTGTGCTGGTATTAAAAAGAAAAGTTTTAAAAAGTTTTTTAGAATATTTAAATATAAATTCCTTAAATTTCTTTCAAAAATAAAACTATATTCCAATAAAAAGTTGGAAAGATATGGTAGTGAAGAATATAAAAGGTTAAATTCTGTTATGAAACAAACCTTTGTTAATGTGGTAAATTACAACCAAACTAAACTTCTTAAAAAAATTTCTGTTTCAACTTTACTTGTTTGGGGCACAAAAGATAAAGAAACGCCATTTTGCTTTACAAAAATCTTTAAAAAGCATATAAAAGATTGTGAGGTGATTGAATTTGCCGATTGTTCTCATTTTGCATATCTTGAAAAACCAAAATTATTTTTAAATATATTATATTCATATTTTAATTAACTTTTTAAATTATAAAAGTTAATTAAAAATTACCAATAAACTAAAGTTTAAAAGTAATTAATAGAAAAGTTAATTTAAAAGTTTTTTAAAGGTTTTTAGTTAATGTAAAATAATTTAAGTAAATGTTTTAAATTAAAAAAATATTTATTTAATTAAAATTAGTAAAAACAAAAATATAGTAGGAAAGGAAAATTAAATGAAATTTTTTTCTTTAAATAACATAGACCTATATTTTGCAATCGCATTAGCATTAATTAATGGCGTGTTAATGTGCTTTGCCAGCTATAAGTTTTTTCAAATAATTCAATTATCTGGCTATAAATTAAAAGGATATTTTGCTTGGCTTAAAGATACTAAAGCAAGGTATGTTTCAAGAATAGTTTTACTAAGTGTTCTTAGTTTATTTTGTGTGCTTGTTACTAATGCACTTTTTAATGTCTTTTTGTCAAATACAGTTTTTTCTTCTATAGGTTTAATTTTCTATTTCTACTTTACAATAGTTTTTATTAAAAATTTATATTCAGCACCAAAAAAAGTGCCCCTTAAATTAACAAGTCGTATGACAAGGCTTAACATTGCTCTTGGCATTTTTAGTTCTGCATTATCATTCATTGTAATGGCTGTATCTGTTGAATATTTAGGTTTTATTAAATTTGGGGTTTTATGTCTTGTGCCTTTATTAATGCCAATTCTTGTGCCAATAGTGCATATAGTTTTAATTCCATTAGAAAAACTTATAATAAATTCCTATATTATTCGTGCTAAAAAGAAATTAAAGAAATATAATAACCTTATAAAAATTGGCATAACAGGTAGCTTTGGCAAAACCAGTACAAAATATATTTTAAACACAATTCTATCACAAAAATATAAAGTTTGTATGAGCCCGCACAGTTTCAACACTCCAACAGGGTTAAGCAAAGTTGTTAATAATTATTTAGAGCCAACAGATGAAATTTTAATTGCAGAAATGGGTGCAAGAAGAGTGGGAGATATAAAGCAACTATGTAAATTTATAAACCCAAAATATGCAATAATAACAGGCATTGGTAATCAGCACCTATTAAATTTTAAAACAGAAGAAAACATTTTAAAAACCAAAAACGAACTTGTTGAAAGTCTTCCAAAAGAAGAGGGTATTGCTGTTTTTAATGCAAATAACGAAGGAGCATTAAAATTATACGATAAATGTACTTTAAAAAAATATGCTGTTGGTTCTAGTTATAAACAAAGTAACATAAAAGCAAGCAACATAAAATATAGCGAGAATGGAACAACCTTTAGTTTAACTATTAACAAAAATAGTTATAATTGCAAAACAATGTTGCTTGGGGAACATAACATAGAAAACATTTTACTATGTGTTCAATTTGCAAAAATACTTGGTTTAAGCGATGAACAAATTCTGTTTGGAATTGCAGAACTAAAGCCTATTCCTCATAGGTTAGAGTTAATTAAAACAGATAGTAACATAATTTTAGATGATAGTTACAATGCAAGTGTAGATGGCAGTTCAATGGCATTAAAAACTTTAAAAAACTTTGGTAAAAGAAGAATTGTTATAACTCCAGGGCTTGTAGAACTAGGAGAAAAAGAAAAAGAAGAAAACACTAACTTTGGTAAAAAGATTGCCGAAGTTGCAGATATTGTTGTAATTGTAAATAAACAAAATTTTGAAGCAATAAAACAAGGTCTTAACGAAAAGGGCTTTAAAGATGAGAACATATATCAGGCAACAACCTTAGAACAGGCAAAAATTTTAATGAAAGATTTCATTAAAAAAGATGATGCTATATTATTTGAAAACGATTTGCCAGATAACTATATCTAAAATTATAAATTATTAAATTTAAAATTACTTATTTAAGGCTTGAATTATTTTAATATAATTTACATTTAAATTTGGTTTTATAAATAGTTTTAAAAATAAAAAGCTTTTTAAAATTTTTATTTTATATACTTATGTTTTGTAAATTATAATTAAATAAATGAATAATAGATATTGTTAATTGTTGTAAAAACTTTTTAGAAATTTATAAAAATTAATAGTTATAATAAATAAAGTTAATTTAAAAACTTAAAAAAATAACAAATTATGTTAATAAAACATATAAAAAACTAACACTATTTTAATTTAAAAAAGGGGTTAGTTTTTTTATATGAAAAATTCAAAAAATGGTTTAGAATCCATTAATTCAAAAAGAAATGTTGCAGTTATTTTTGGTGGCAAAAGTGTAGAGCACGATATATCTATAATTACAGGTGTGCAAACTTTAAATAGTTTAGATAAAACAAAATTTAATATCTTTCCAATCTATATTTCTAAGAACGGAACTTGGTATACTTCAAACGAATTTTTTAACATTAAAACCTTTACAAATTTAAATTTTTTGCAAAACAAAAGCACTCAAAAAGTTAGTTTAATTAATCAAGGAATTTTGCTTTTACACAACAAAAAAAAGACTATAGAACACACAAAAATAGATTTCGCGTTTCTAGCTATGCACGGTGGTTTTGGCGAAAATGGGGCATTACAAGGCTTTTTAGATGTGTGTGGCGTAAGTTATTCTTCTCCAAATGTGTATAGTAGCAGTGTTTGTATGAATAAAGTTGCCACGAAAATTTTGTTAAAATCGGCCGATATTAACGTAACAAATTTTAAGGTTTTACAGCAAGAAACTTATAATAAATTAGGATATAAAGAAATAGAAAAATCTTTACAAAATTTAAGGTTCCCGCTTATTGTAAAACCTTGTAATTTGGGTAGCAGTGTTGGCATAACTTTTTGTAAAAATGCTGCAAGATTGAAAGATGCAATAAGTTTTGCTTTTTTGTTTGATAGTTGTGTTTTAGTGGAAGAAGTTGTAGAAAATTTAAGAGAAGTTAATTTATCTATTTTAGGCGATACATCAAACCTTGAAACCTCTGTAATAGAAGAGGTTAGTATGAGCGATGACTTTTTAACTTTTGAAAATAAGTATTTAAATAATGGTTCTTCAAAGGGAATGGAAAACACAACAAGAATAATCCCTGCTAAATTAGAAAAAGTAGTAGAAGATAAAGTTATAGAATTTGGAACAAAAGCCTATAAATTTCTAGGCTGCAAAGGTTTAGTTAGAATAGACTTTTTAATTAATGGTAAAACTAGCGAAGTATATTTAAACGAATTAAACACTATTCCTGGTTCATTAAGTAATTATTTATGGAAAGATAAAGGCTATAACTTCACTGAACTTTTAAATAAAATGATGGAATATAGTTTGTTAGAAAAAGAAAAGGAACAAAGCAAAGTTACAAATTTTAGTAGCAATGTTTTAGCTAACTTTGAAAAATGCGATAAGTTAGATTTTAAAAAGTAATAATTTTATTTTGCTATAGATTAATTGAATTTGCAATTTAAAGTTTTTTTAACAATACATAAAATATAAATGCAATAAAAAATATCTTTTAAAAAATTTATTCTTTAAACATTTATTAAAGTTAAAAAATTTAAAACCATTAACATAAAAATTAAAATTGAAATGGTTATTTAATTTGTCTTAACTTTGTTTTTATGTTAAAATATTACTATGAAAATAACACAAACAGAAGATAAAATAATTGTAACAGAATGTAGCGAATTTAATGTAGAAGAAACTTTAGAATGTGGGCAAATATTTAGCTTTATAAAGTTAGACAATAACGCCTACAGAGTTATAAGCACAGATAAGGTTGCAAACATAACTTTTAATGAAAATGAAATTGTTATACAAAGTAGCGATATAAACTACTTTTATAATTTTTTTGACTTAGACACAAATTATAATAATATCAAACAAGAATTAATTAAAATAAACCCTAATATTACAAAATTTTTAGGTTATGGTGGCGGAATAAGAATTTTAAAGCAAGATATTTTTCAAACTATAATTAGTTTTATTGTTTCTGCAAATAATAATATTAAGCGTATTAAAAAAATTTTGTTTGGTTTAAGTAGGGAATATGGCACAAAAATAGCAGATGATGTTTATGCCTTCCCAACGGTAGAACAACTTTTGCCAGTAACAACACAAGATTATGCAAGGCTTGGGGCTGGTTATAGAAGTGAATATTTAGAAAAAACAATTAAATGTCTTGCCTCTAGTGAATATAATATAACAACGCTTAAAACATTGCCAACGCAAGAACTTAAACAAAAACTTTTAACTTTAATGGGCATTGGTCCAAAAGTTGCAGACTGTATTTTGCTTTTTGGTTTTTCAAGAACGGATGTTTTTCCTATTGATACCTGGACTAGAAAAAGTTATTATCTTTTTGAAACAAAAACTTTGAATGATAAACAAATTGCTAATTATTATGTTGACATTTATAAAAACTATTCTGGCTACGCCCAACAATATTTATATAATTATATGTTAAACCATAGTAGGCAGGAAAGTTAATAAAGCAAAAATTTTTATAGGTTTTAAAATTACTAACTATATCTTTGTAAAACTATCATTTTATAGAAAAGCACCTTATTTATAATTTACATTTAACTTGTGTTTAAATTCGTAATTATAAATATTAATTAAATCACAAAAAGGAGGGTATATGAAAACTAATATAGTTTTAATAGGTTTTTTAAACAACGTTACAAAAAAAATTAGCGAAAAATTAGCCCTCGATTTTGGTTTGTACTTTGCTGATGCAGAAGGTATGCTTGAATATAACCTTACTAACGAAGAAGAAATTGAAAAACTTTGCGGTGTTGAATATTTAAACGGATTAAAACAAAAAATTCTTAAGGACATCTCTAGTTATGAAAACACAGTTATATCTATTCCTTATAGCATTTTTTCGGCAAATAATAATTATGAAATGTTTAAAAAAAATTGTACAATTGTTTTTCTAAATTTTTCAGAAGAAATTTTGAAATATAAAATTCAACTAACTCAAGATGAAAACCTTAAAAAAGCAGAAGAAGCTTTTTTAATTGCTTATAATGAACGCACACAGTTCTGCAAAGATAATTGCAATCTTTCAATAGACATTTCAAAGTATGAAATTGAAAATGTTTACAAAAAAGTTAAAAAGTATTTAGATGAATATTATTTATAACTTACATTTAAACATTAAAATTAATTATAAATTTTGTTTTAATTAAATTTGTTAAATTCTAATAAATTTTTTATTTAAGTTTATGTTTAACAGTGTAGTGTTTTTATAAATTAAATTTATATTTTAATAAAATTTTAAAACCAAATATTATAAATTAAACTTTAATGGTTTGAAAATGTTAAAAATTTTAAATTATAAAATAAGAATGTTTCAAATGAAAACCTAAAACTTAAAAGGAACTAAAACAATGAAAAATACCCTTGCAACAAATTATTTAAGAGTAACCTCTGCTTTAGAAATTAATCGTGCAAATTCTGGGCATACGGGCACAAGTTTAGGGGCTAGTGCAATAATGTTTAGTATGTATAAAAATGCAGTTGTAGACAATAAAAACCCTAACTATATTAATAGGGATAGAATTGTTTTTAGTGCAGGGCACGCAAGTGCTTTAATTTATGCCACTTTGAATTTGTTTGGCTTTAACATTTCAACAGAAGATCTTAAAAATTTTAGGCAATTGGGAAGCATAACAACAGGGCATCCTGAAGTTGACGTTGCACCAGGTGTTGATGTTTCAACTGGCCCTTTAGGCCAAGGCATAGCAAATGCTGTTGGCTTTGCAATTGCGGAAGAATATTTAAGAAACAAATTTAAAAAAGGCAATTTAAGCCCTATTTCTCATTATACATATTGCTTTACAGGTGATGGCTGCCTAATGGAAGGGGTGGCACAAGAAGCTTTAAGCATTGCTGGTAATTTAAAACTAAATAAATTAATTTTATTATACGATAAAAATGATATTACAATAGAAGGTGGCTTAGACCTTGCAAACAGAGAAGATAATAAAGCAAAATTTGAGGCAATGGGTTGGAATGTTTTACAAGTTCGAGATGGTAACTCAGTTAGCGAAATTGATGCCGCAATTAAAACAGCAAAGAATAGCACAAAACCAACAGTTATAATTATAAACACTAAAATTGGCTTTGGCAGTGATTTAGAAGGTAGCAATAAAATTCACGGTAAACCGCTAACAAATGAGCAAATTAATGTTTTACGCCAAAATTTAAATTATTTTGTGCCAGACTTTGTTGTGCCACAAGAAGTTCAAAATTATATGAACTCTATATTTGAAGAAAAAACAAAAGTTTTAAAAGAACAAAAAGATGAACTTGAAGAATATAGAAAAAAATTCCCAAAAGAATTTAAGGAATTTTGTGAACTTGATAATAACTTTAATTTGGATGTTTCTGGTTTTGTTAAAGATGAAAAATTAAAAAACTTTGATGCAAGAAGTGAAGGGCATAAAATATTAAATTTAATAGGCGGTGCTATACCAAATCTAATTGGTGGGTGTGGTGATGTTGCCCCTTCAACCCAAGCATATTTTGATAATAGTCCATATTATAGTTATTTAGACAGAACAGGTAAAAATATTCCTTACGGAATAAGAGAGCACGCTATGGGTGCCATAACAAATGGCATCACTTTGCATAAAGGCATTAGGGCTTTTTGTTCCACTTTCTTTTGTTTTGCAAATTATTTAACTCCTTCAATTCGTATGGCAGCTCTTATGAAAACGCCTGTGTTGTATTTATTCACTCACGACAGTTTAACAGTGGGGGAAGATGGCCCTACTCATCAGGCCGTAGAACAAATTGCAACTTTAAGATGTATGCCAAATTTATATGTATTTCGCCCAAGTGGAAGAAATGAAATTTTAGCAGCTTATCAAACCTATTTTAAAAAGAGTATGCCATTGTCTATTATTTTGCCAAGGCTTGTAACCGATTTTGTTGAAGACGATTTTAACGAAGCTTTAAATGGTGCTTACTATGTTTCTAAAACAAATAAAGCTATTGCAACTATTATTGCAACAGGCAGCGAGGTTAGTTTGGCATTAAAGGCACAACTGCAACTAAAACAAAAGGGTATAAATGTTAATGTGGTTAGTATGCCTTGTTGCGAACTTTTTGATGAACAACCAAAGGAATATAAAAATAAAATTATAGATAAAACAAAGCCCGTTTTTTGCATAGAGGCTAGCTCCGATTCAACTTTTTATAAATATGCAACAAGTGAAGAAACTGTTTTACAACTAAATTCGTTTGGCTTATCTGGTAAGCCAGAGGAAGTATATGCTAATTTTGGTTTTACACCAGAAAATGTAGTAAATAAAGTTGAAACTTTTTTAAAACATAATAAATAAGTTAAAAACACATAATAAAAAATGTAACGATTTATTAACCGCTACATTTTTTTGCTTGGAAGAAATTATTATTTTAGTTTTCCATATTATCTATGTTCTTTTTCATAAGAGTTTGTGCTTCTTCCTTAATTGCTTCTGTGCTGTTTTGCACAAATTTTTGGGCAGGTTTGCATAAACTTACTCCTACAGCACCTATCATCACGCCAATGGCAATGCCAGTGTATAATAGATTTTTCATAATATTATTTTCCTCCTATGTATAGTATTTGCTTTAACTTTCATTTTTTTATTGTCAAAATTTGTAATTATTGCGGCAATGTCATTGTTTTTATAATTTCATATATTAAGTAGTTAAAATTATTTGATTAATTTTTTGTTTTCTAGTAAAATTTGCTTATATAATAAACTATTAAGGTGGTATTTTATGCAATTAGAGAATTTTGATGAAATTATGCTTAACTTTGAAGATGGTTTAAACAAAAAAATTGATAGATTAAAATATGAATATTCTATTATTCGTGCAGGAAGGGCAAATGCCAAAATTTTAGAAAAGGTTTTAGTTAACTATTATGGAACTATGACCCCTATAACTCAAATGGCAAATGTTTCTGTTCCAGAAGCTCGTATGATTTTAATTTCCCCTTGGGATATTTCCACTGTTAAAGAAATTAACAAGGCAATTTTAGGTAGCGACTTAGGTGTAACACCAACTGATGATGGTAGGGTAATTAGGCTTGTTTTCCCAAGTTTAACAGAAGAAAAACGAAAAGAAATTGTTAAAGAAGTTAAAAAGATTTGTGAAGAAACAAAAATTGGAATAAGAAATGAACGCAAAGATGTGCTAGAAATATTTAAAAATGCTGAAAAAGATAAAAAATTAACGAAAGATGAACTTGAAAGTGCTAATAATGATGTTCAAAAACTTGTAGATAAATTTAACGATTTATCAGACTCTTTATGTAGCCAAAAAGAAAAAGAAGTAATGGAAGTTTAATTTTTTATTATCGGCAGACTTTTATAAAAATATCCTAAATTAAAAAACTTATTGTTAAATTATTTTAACAAGTTACATTAATAGGGTTAAAAAATATATAATTCTGTTTAGTAAATTAAAAATTTAGAACATCATACAAAATTTAAGAAAAATTTAAAAAGAGAATTATAATGAAAAAAAATAAACTTAATGAAACAGAAACTAAACAGGAATTAGACCTAACCAGATTGCCAAAACATATTGGAATTATAATAGATGGCAATGGAAGATGGGCAAAACAACGCGGCTTAACTCGTAGTATGGGGCATAAAGCAGGTTTTGAAAATGTTAAAAAAATTTTTAAAGCTGTATATGCTCTTGGCATAAAACATTTAACCATTTATTGCTTTTCAACAGAAAATTGGAATAGACCAAAAGAAGAAGTAGACTATTTAATGGATACTTTTAGAAAAATGTTAAAATCTAACTATTTTGCCGATTTAAATTTTAAACCTAAACTTAATGTTTGTGGAGACCCAACTAGGTTCGCTCCAGATATTCAAGAACTAATTGCATTAAGAATGGAAGAAACAAAAAATAATACCGATATTACTCTTAACCTTTGTATGAACTATGGGGGAAGAAGTGAAATAGTTTACGCTGTAAACGCCGCAATAAAAGATGGCGTTAAAGAGTTTGATATTAACACCTTAAACAATTATTTATACACAAAAGGGCAACCAGACCCAGATTTAATTATTAGAACAAGTGGAGAAATTAGGCTTAGCAATTTCCTTTTATGGCAGTGTGCATATGCCGAGTTTAGTTTTCCAAAGATTTATTGGCCTGCCTTTACAGAAGAAGATTTAAAAAATTGTTTAATAAATTATCAAAATAGAGATAGGCGTTTTGGCTCAATTAAAAGTTAAAAATTACTATTGACTTTTGTTGCTGTTTGCGTTATTAATTCATTAGGAGAAAATTTAAAATGAAAGACAAAGTTAAAATGGGCTTAATTCTTACACTATGTTTGTTATTGTGCCTTTTTATAGAATTCTGGTCGACATATGTGTTCGATTTTATTGTGTTGGGTTTATCATTAATTGCAGTTATAGAATTTAGAAAACTTCAATTAAAAGCGGGCAACCCACAAATAGACTATTGCCCAGAAGTTGCGTGCTTTTTAATTTTTGTTATAACTTTTACAAGTTGTCTTTGTAAATTAGGTGCTGGTTGGATACTTATTTTGGTTTTTGCAACCATAATATTAATTTATTTAATTATGTACCTAGGCGGTTTCTTATTTTTTAAAAAAGAATATGAAAACGATGAATTTAGAAAAATTTCTAATATGTCTGTAAAACAATTTTCGCTATTCAAAGCAAATAACACCCTTGCTTGTATGGTTTATCCAACAATACCAATGTTCTTTTTATATCTTATAAATCACATTTCTGGCATAGGTTTAGTTACTCTTGAAAATAACACTGTTGGTGTGCCAATGGGTTTGTTTGGCTTAATTTTATTGTTTGCAGTTTGTTGTTTAACCGACACATTCGCAATGCTTTTTGGCTTACTTATTAAAGGTAAAGTTATATTCCCAAAAATAAGTCCTAAAAAGACCATTGCAGGTTGTTGCTTTGGATTGCTAGGGGGCGTTGTTGGTGCATTATTAACTTATTTGGTTTTCTATTTAATTTTCCCATCTATAATGATTATTGCACCTTGGTGGGCAGTTGCTCTTGTTGGTTTGGCAGGTTCAGTTTTTGCCGAATGTGGAGATTTTTTTGAATCTTATTGCAAACGCAAAGCGCAAGTTAAAGATGCTGGGGAAATATTTAGAAGCCACGGTGGCGTTATAGATAGGCTAGACTCTATTATGTTTACAGCACCATTTATTTTTATTTGCTTATTATTCCTTTTCGGCTAAAAAATTGCTTCACTTTGGGTTACAAAATAAATTTTAGGTTATAAATTATATAGTTTATAACTAAATATATTTTTGTACACCAAAGTGATTTTATTGTAAGAATAATAAAATTTTTAGCAAAATAATAAACTATTATTATAATAATGTTTTGTAAAATAAAAATATCATAATTTTTTTATTAAAAATTTTTTAATTTCAATAAATAATTTTAATGTTAATTTTTTAACATACAATTAAGTTTTAGTTTAACTATAATTTTTTATAAATAATAATTATAATTAACAAATAACTTTTTATGCTTTAATAAAATTTATGTTAAATAACTTTAAAAAAGGAGGACAACCATAAATATGGCAAATATGTTACTATCACTTGGAAGTGTTTTAACTTCAATTTTATATATAGCACTTGCAATTGTAGTTCTTCTTTTTATGATTTTAATACACGAATTTGGTCATTATACAGCTGGTAAGCTTTTAAAATTTAAAATAAACGAATTTTCAATTGGTTTTGGTAAAGCCATTTTTAAAAAAACTAAAAAGAATGGGGAAGTGTTTTCTTTAAGAATTTTTCCTCTTGGCGGATTCTGTGCCTTTGAAGGTGAAGATGATGATAAACCAGAAACTAAAGGTGCTTTTAATAGCCAAAAACCTTGGAAGCGTTTAATAGTGCTTTTTATGGGTGCCTTTTTTAACTTTCTATCCGCAATTATTTTTGCAGCAATTCTTCTTATGACTTTTGGTTATAGCGATAGAGTTCAAGTTGTTAATGTTGTGCCTCCAGCACATATAGTAGAAACAAATGCCGATTGGTTAAAAGAAGGCGATGTTATACACGCTGTTAACGGAAAAGAAACAAATTTTATTAATGATGAATATTTTATAACAATGATAACAAACTTCAAAGCAGAAGAAGACTTTGTTGTGTCTGTTTATCGAAATGGCGAAAATGTTGATCTAACCATTCATAAATCTTGGTTTGAATTAGATAGCAAGCAAGATGATGTTTATGGTAAAGTTTATAGTTTAAATGGAGAAGATTTCTTTATAAAACAAGATGCCACAACTGGCGTTTACAAATTGCATAATGTAAAGTACCCAGATGGGAAAACAACAACCTTTGATAGTGAAACAAATTTAATTACTTTAACTTTTAGCGAAAATGGAGCAGAATTCAAAGAAACATTTAAATTAGAGTTTGATGCGGAAAACAACCCAATTTTAACAAGTGCAAAAATAGGGGTCTCTACTAAAAATTATGTTTATGGTTTTTTTGAAGCTATTGGCAAAACTTTTGAATTTTGTTTTGGTTGGGCTTGGAAAATTTTAAAAGCTATATTCCAACTAATAACTGGGCAAACTGCACTTGCTGATATGGGTGGAACAATAACCACAGTAAAATTTATGGCAACTGCTTCTCAAACAAACATTGCAAATTTACTATTGCTAATTCCTGTTATTTCAATTAATTTGGCAGTGTTTAACTTATTGCCTATACCAGCCCTTGATGGTGCAAGAATGGTTTTTGTTTTAATAGAATGGATAAGAAAAAAACCTATAGATAGAAAATTGGAAGGAAAAATTCACTTTATAGGTTTAATGGTTCTATTTGGTTTTGTAATAGTTATGGATTTATTACAATTGTTTGTTTTTAAAAGATTTTAAATCAAATCTTTTACCTAAATAGTAAAATTGCTTTAAAAGAATACTTATGATAGAAAATAATAAATTAGTTTTGGAAATATTAGAAAAGACAGGTCTTAGTTTTTTTAAACTAAGAAATGTCTTTTATTCTATTCCAACTAACAGTTGTGAAATTTCAATTATTTATCCTAGCAATTACAATTTAACTGATGTTGAAAGGGAAAAAGTAAAAAGCACTATTATAAATTACATTAATTTAAATAATTGCAAAATTATTGTTAAAATTAACAAAAGTTTTGTTGAAGAAGACTTAATTCAAAATCAAATAATTAAATTTTTAAATAAAAATTATCCAGTAATTTCTAGTACCATAAATTTAAGTAATATTGCAATTTATATAGATAGTAACGAAAAAGTTCGTATTAGGTTTGGTTTAGAAGAGGGGTTATATAACCATTTTATTAAATTTAATATAGATAAATTTCTAATAGAAAATTTAGAAAAAAACTTTTGTGCTAATTTTGAAGTTAATGCTGTGTGTTATCAAAAATCAAAAATTGAAGAAGAAATTTTAACCGAGAGGGTAGAAAACTTAAAGCGTAAAAGTGACCTTGATGCACTCCTTCATTTATCAAAAGATAAATATATTGTTAAAGATGTTAAAGTTATTGTAGGTAATGAAATAAATTTTCAACCAAAACATATATCAAGTATTAAAGAACCTTGCGAAGATTGTGTTATCGCTGGAAAAATTTCATTTTTAACAGAACGCACTTTTAATTCTAAACGCAAAAAGAAGAATAAAGATGGAACAGAAGAGCCAATTGTAAAACCATACTTTAATTTTACTTTGCGAGATAGTTCAGCAAGCATCAGTGCAGTAATTTTTCCAAGCAAGGCAAAATATCATAAAATGAATTTGCTTAGTGATGGTAATGAAGTATTGGTGCGTGGTAGAATAAGTAAATATAACGATAAATTAGAAATTTTTGTAAAGGATATTAGTCTTTGTTCTTTGCCTAGTAAAAATGAAGTTGTTACAAGTGTTGTTGAAAGTGAAATAACCGATTATAGATATGTTAAACCTGTTAAATATAGCAGTTTTAAACAATCTAACTTATTTGAAAGTGCAAAAAAATTATCTAAAGAAGTGTTAAATCATACCTTTGTTGTTTACGATTTTGAAACAACTGGCATCAATCCTGTTACAGATGAAATTATAGAAATTGGTGCCTTAAAAATTGTGAATGGTGAATTTAGTGAAGTGTTCACAACTCTTGTTAATCCAATGCGACCAATACCTCCAAGTGCTACAAAAGTAAACAGAATAACCGATGATATGGTTGCAAACGCTTATACCATAAACCAGGTGATTTGCGATTTTTACCTTTTCTGTAAAGATTGCCAAATGGTTGGTTATAATAACATTGCTTTTGATAGTTTATTTTTAATAAATGCGGGCAAAAGGGTAGGAATTAATTTTTCAAACACGCAAGTAGATGCTTTTTTACTTGCAAAAAACAAACTTTTAGGGCTTAAAAACTATAAACTTTCCTCTGTATCAAAATATTTAGAAGTAAACCTTATAGATGCACATAGGGCTTTAAACGATGTGTTAGCTACTGCCGAATGTTTTTTGAAACTTTACTAAAACAAAAAATAAAATTTGTTTTACTTAATAATTGTAATAAACCAAAGCCTTGTGTTAAAAAAACTTTTAGAAAATAAAAATTATTTTATATATTAAATTAAAAATGCTTATTATATTCTTTTAAAACTTTTATATTTTAGTTTTTAACAATTAAGATAATTGTCTTTTATAAAAATTAACTAAATTTATTTATTTTTTTCTAATTATTTATTATTTGCAATAAAATTAAACAAAAACATTAAATTTTTGCCTTTTAATTTAAAAATCATAATTAAAAAACCTAAAAGGGTTTACAAAAAAAATACTTGATATTTTATATGGGTTGTGGTA
The DNA here is from genome assembly GCA_910584815.1 of uncultured Christensenella sp. Taxonomy (GTDB): domain Bacteria; phylum Bacillota; class Clostridia; order Christensenellales; family UBA1242; genus UBA7862. The sequence continues at coordinate 42,328 of CAJUBT010000007.1, forward strand.
AAATAATTACATCTTAAAAATAATTATTTTAAGAGTGGGCGTTTGTTCCACTCTTAATTGTTAATTAAGGAGTTTTATGCAAGGTAAAACAGCAAGCGTTGTTGAAAACGCATTAAAGGAAACTATACAAAATTTGGGCTTTGAACTTTATGAGGTTGAATATGTTAAAAAACAAAATGGTATGAACCTAACATTGTTTATAACCAATAAAGATAGGCCAATTACTATAGAGGATTGCGAACTTGTTCATCGAACAGTTGACCCTATTTTAGATGAAGTTAACCCAACAGGAGATGCTAGTTACTACCTTAATGTTTCTTCTGTAGGTCTTGATAGACCTCTTAAAATAGATAAAGATTTTAACCGTTGTTTAAATAAAGAGGTTATTGTTAAACTATATTCTGGTGCTCAAAAAGAATTTATTGGCACAATAGATAGTTTTACAGATAAAGAGCTTGTTTTAATTGTTAATGGAGTTTCAACTTCAATTTCAAGGCAAAATATTGCGTTATGTAAACAAAACATAACTTTTTAATTCATTTAAAATTTATTAGTTTTAACTTGTGAAAAATATTAATGGCTTAAAGTTTAAATTTCAAAAAAGAATTAAAAATATAAAATAACAAAAGAAAATAAAAACAGATATTTAAAGGAGAATAAATAAAAAATGGTAAACAAAGATTTTTTTGTAGCGTTGGAAGACTTAGAAAGAGAAAAGAAAATTAACAAGGAGTTTTTTATAGAAGCATTAGAAAGTGCTTTAACTTCTGCTTATAAAAAGAATTTTGGAGAAGCAAAATCTGCAAGCGTAAAACTTAACCCAGAAAAAAACACCATAAAAGTTTATGGTTATAAAACTATTGTAGAAGAAGTTAACGACCCAGATAAAGAAATAAGTTTGCAAGACGCAAAAAAAATAAAAAAATCTTATAAAATTGGCGATGTTATTATGGAAGAAGTTACTCCAAAAGAATTTGGAAGAATAGCTGCCCAAATAGCAAAACAAGTTGTTTTACAAAAATTAAGAGAAGCTGAACATCAAGTTGCAATGAGTGAACTTAGCGAAAAACAAAATGAACTTGTTACTGGCTTAATAAGAAGAATAGATGCTGGCATTGTTTATGTTGAAATTCCAGGTTCTAAAACTGAAGGTGTTATGCAAGAAAACGACCAAATACCTGGCGAAAACTATGCAATAGGCGATAGAATAAAAGTTTATGTTAAAAATATTAAAGATTCCACAAAATCAACTTATGTACAAGTTTCACGCAGTAATGTTGGTTTTGTTAAACGCTTATTTGAACTTGAAGTTCCAGAAATTAAAACCGGCGAAGTTGAAGTTAAAAACATAACCCGTGAAGCTGGCTACAGAACAAAAATGTCTGTTTATTGCAAAAATCCTAATATAGATGTTGTTGGTGCTTGCGTTGGTAATAAGGGGATGAGAATAAACGCTATAGTTAATGAACTTAATGGCGAAAAAATTGATATAATAGAATATTCCGATAATCCACTAGAATATATTGCAAGAGCATTAAGTCCAGCAAAAGTTACCACTGTATATGCTTTAGAGGGTAGTAACTATGCTAGAGCTGTTGTGCCAGATGATAAACTTTCTCTTGCTATTGGTAAAAGCGGACAGAATGTAAGGTTGGCAGTAAAACTTACAGGTTGGAAAATAGATGTTAAATCTGAAAGTGTAGCAAGACAAATTGATGGTGAACTTTTCTACAATATAGATAAAGAAGCAAATGATGAAGAATTATATAATGCAACAGAAAATCTTGGTGGAGAAGATTTTGTTATGCCAGAAACTACTAATTTAGATGATGAAAATAAAAACGCAGAAATTAAAGAACCAGTAAGTAGTTTTGATGAACAGAATTTTGATGAACAAACCGATAATTTGTTTGATGATATAGACTTGTAATTTGCTTAAAAGGAAAGAAATATGCAAAAAAAAATTCCTTTAAGAATGTGCATTGCTTGCAGAACAATGCAACCAAAAAAAAACTTAGTTAGAATTGTTAAGAACAATGAAAACCAAATTTTTTTAGATGCTTCCTTTAAAGCAAACGGTAGAGGAGCATATATTTGCAATAATCAAACTTGCTTTGATAAATGCATTAAAACAAAAGCCCTTAACAGAGCCTTTAAGTGTGAAATTTCACAAGACCTTTTAGAAAATTTGAAAGAAAACATAGTTAAGGATAACTAATTTTTTAATTTTATAAGTTTTAAATTAATATATATAATTAGAAAAATAAAACAGGCTTTATAAATATAAAAATCATATATTTAAAATATAAAAAGCAAAAATTGTAGGAGTGTAAACTTTGAGCGAAATAAACAACGAAGAAAAACAAAACATTAATAACATTAAATTACTTTACAAATTAAATGCAGATGGAGTAATTCCTTCACTTTTCCGTGAAGTTAAAAAAGCAAAGCAACAAACCTTTGCTCTTGTAAATGCTTGCAAAGATAAACTTGCTGAAATTAAAAAAGATAAGGAAACAAAATTAAAGCAAGAACTTTTAAAACAAGTTAGAGAAGAAGAAATGGCAAGTAACAAAACTTCTAACTCTGGGGAAAAGGAAACCGCTAGTTTTGCTGAACTTTTTGAAGGACAGGAAAGTAAAAAAGAGCAACCAAAGCAAACTGTTAAGGAGCCTGAAAAAGAAGAAACTCCTGTTAAAGAAGTTACAACAACTCCTACAATTTCATCAAGTACAGAAACATCTACAAAACCTTCTGTACCTCAAAATCAAACAGAAGTTTCACGACCTACACAAAAACCAACTCCATATAAAAACGATGGTTTAAAACCATATACACCAAGATATCAAAATAACGATAGGCCTCAAAACAATTATCGCAATGGTCAAAATAGTTATAATAATCATAATAATTATAATCAACAAAATGGCTATAATAGAGGTGGTTACAACCCTCGACCATACGACCCTAATCGTCATAATAATTCAACTTCTTGGCAAGGTCAAAAACCTTTTGGAAACAATCAACGCCCATTTAATCGCCCACAAAATAATGGCTATAATCAAGGTGCACATAATGGCTATAACAAAGGTCAAAACACCCCTAACAACGCTCTAAGGGGTCAAAATAAGCCTTTAATGAACATTATACCTAAAAAGAATACAATTTTAACCGATGCAAACACTGCTTTTGCAAATAAAGAAAGAACTTTCGGAAACAAGAAAAAAACTAATGAAAGAGCAGGCGATGAAGAAAGAAGAATTAACAAAAAATCTTTAATTCGTAGAGGTCTTATAGAAGAACAAAACATTGAAGAAAGAATGGTTACTCGTAAACTAAAACTTAAAAAACAAAAGGTTGAAGTTGCCCCTGTAGTTTGTGCTCCTGTAACTAATGCTGTTATTACAACATCTAATTTAACAGTTAAAATTCTTTCTGAAAAAATTGGTAAACCTGTAACAGAAATTATTAAACAACTTATGGTCTTGGGTATAATGACAACCATAAATAGTAACATAGATTTTCCTACAGCGGAACTTGTTGCAAGCGAACTTGGAGTAACTCTAGAACTTAAGGTTGAAAAATCTTTTGAAGAAAAATTAAAAGAAAATGCAAAAATAGATGATGGCAATAACACTGAAAAACGCGCTCCAATTGTTACAATTGTTGGACACGTAGATCACGGTAAAACTACACTATTAGACTATATAAGAAAAACACACATAACATCTAAAGAAGCAGGTGGTATAACTCAATCTATTGGTGCTTATTCAATTTCTTGGAATGGTGAAGATATAACTTTTGTTGATACCCCAGGTCACGAAGCTTTTATTAATATGCGTAAAAGAGGCACAGAAATTACTGATGTGGCAGTGCTAACTGTTGCAGGCGATGATGGAATTAAACCGCAAACAGTAGAAGCAATTAATCACATTAAACAAGCAAAGGTTCCAATGGTAGTTGCCATTACTAAAATAGACAAACAAGATGTTAATATAGAAAGAGTTAAACAACAATTAACTGAACACGAAATTTTACCAGAAGAATGGGGCGGAGACACAATTATTGTTCCAATTTCAGCAATAACTGGTGAAGGTGTAGATAAATTGTTAGAAACAATTCTTCTTGTTGCAGAAATGCAAGATTTAAAATGTAACAAAAAGCGCGAAGCTGTTGGTGTTGTTATTGAAGCAGAACTAGATAAAAATCGTGGACCAATAGCAAATATTATTGTTCAAAATGGAACATTAAAATTAGGAGATAATGTAGTTTCTGGTTTTGCAATTGGTAAAGTTAGAGCTATGATAGATAGTAAAGGTAAATCAATTTCCAAAGCTGGACCATCAACTCCTGTTTCTGTATTGGGGTTAGATGGAGTTCCAAACGCTGGCGATACAATTCAAGTTGTAGATGAAAAATTTAGCAAGAATGTTGTTAAAGAAAGAAATGAAAGAATAGCACAAGAAAAAATTGAAAATGGTGCAAAAAATAATCTTGCAGATTTCTTAGCAACAAATCAAAATGAAAACAAAAAGTCGCTACCATTACTATTAAAAGCAAACAGTCAAGGTTCTGTGGAAGCTTTAAAACAATCTTTACTTGAAATTGTTAATGAAGAAGTTAAAATAGAAGTTGTTTCAAGTGGTGTAGGAAACATAAACGAAAATGATATTCAATTAGCAAAAGTTTCAAATGCAACCATAATTGCTTTTGACACAAAAGTTTTAACAAAAATTTCTAACTTTGCTAAACAGAATAAAGTAGAAATTAAAGAATATAACATTATTTATAAAGCCATAGAAGATGTAGAAAAATTATTAAAATCTATGATGGCACCAAAATACGAGGAAAAAATTGTTGGGCACGCTGAAGTTAGGGCATTATTTAAAATTAGTAGTATTGGCACAATAGCTGGTTGTTATGTTTTAGATGGCAAAGTTGTTAGAAATGCAGAAACTAAAATTACTCGTTCTGGCGAAATCGTTTTTGAAGGTAAAATAGCAACCTTAAAGCGTAATAAAGATGATGCTAAAGAAGTAGCCGCAGGTTATGAATGCGGTATAAAAATAGAAAGTTTTAACGATATTCAAGAAGGCGATATAATTGAATGTATTGTTAAACAACAAATTAATTTATAATAAATTTCGTAATTTACCTACAAAAAATTTTTTACGCTATTTATTTAACTTTTGTTCAATATTTTGATATAATACAATTATTAAGAATATAAAAAATAAAAAAATTAACTAAATTATTAATTTATTGGTTTAAAACTTGAAATTTACCAGTAGATAAGTCTATTATTTGTACTTTGCTTTTATATTATCTAAAACCATTTAAAAATTAAACTAATAATTAAAATTTTAATTAAAAAAATTTATATTTTTATATTATTTAATATTTTAATGTTAAAATAAAAATAAACTTTAAATTATGTTAAATTGTAAAAAGGAAATAAAATGAGTAACCGAATAGAAAAGGTAAATTCTTTATTGCAAAGATATGTTAGCGAAATTATAAATCAAAAAATTAACGACCCTAGAGTTTCTGGCATTATATCAGTAAGCAATGTTTCTACAACTCCAGATTTAAAACACGCAAAAATAAGTTTAAGCATTTTTACAACAAACGATAAAACAGAAACTTTAAAAGCAATTATAAACGCAAGCGGCTTTATTAGAAGAGAACTTGCAAAAAAAGTTGAATTTAGAACTGTTCCAGAATTAACTTTTAACTTAGATACCACCGCTGAATATAGCCAGAAGATAAATAAAATTTTAGATACACTAGATGTTAAAGAAGACTGAATTTAAAAAAATCTCTCAATATTAAAAATTTAAGAGGAAAGTATGAAAAAAGTCTTAGAAGTATTAAAAAAATATAAATCATTCGCTTTGTTTTGTCATATCGGACCAGATGCCGATGCACTTGGTTCTATGAATGCACTTAGGTTAGCACTTAAAAAATTAGATAAAAAAGTTTATACTTACTGTGATGGTAAAATTCCAAAAGTACTATCTTTTTTAAAGGTTCCACTTGAAACTAAAACATCTAAAATAACAAAATGCGATGTTTGCATAATGATGGATTGTAATTCATTAGATAGGGTTGGAAAGTATGGCGAAATTTTTGATAAAGCCCAAATTAAAGTTAATATAGACCACCATCAATCTATGAACTATGTTTTTGACTATGAATATGTCAATCGTAGGTCGCCAAGCACAGCAGATTTAGTTTATGAAGTTATTAAAAATTTAGGTGTTACAATAAATAGTGAAATAGCCCTTAATTTATATGCTGGGCTTGCTTCCGACACTGGGTGCTTTCAACATCCAGGAACAAATCAACTTAGCCATAAGCACGCCTATGAATTAATAAACTATAATTTTGATTTGCGCGAAGTTAACTATAAAATGTTTAAAGAAAAGCCTAATAACTATTTATATTTTTACAAAACAACTTTAAGAAACACAAAATCTTTTTTGAACGAAAAACTTTATGTAATATTTTTTAACCATAGGGCTTATAAAAAATTTGAGGATATTTGCGATAATTCTGCATCTTTTCAATTTCTTGATGGCATAGATGGTAATGAAATTAGAGTAAAAATTATAGAAAAAAAGAGGGGCTTCTACACCCTTAGTTTCCGTGCAAATAAATATGCAAATGTTTGTGAAATTGCAAAGCAATTTGATGGTGGGGGACATAAACTTGCTTCTGGTGGCAAAGCAACAGGCAATTATAAGGAAATTTTGGCAAAAATTATAACTGCTTGCAAAGAAGAACTAGATAAATATGAGGACCAAACTCCTATAACATAATCTGTTTAAATTGAAAATACATAAATCGATTAATTTAAATTGTAAATCTTTTTTATATTTAAATTTTAAATTAATTTTAAAAGTTTAATGGCAAAATAATATTTGTTTAAATTAAAACATATTTTGTGTAAATAAATTTAGTAGGTGTAAAATATTGATTGGCGTTTTAAATATTAACAAACCTAAAGGCGTAACATCATCGCAAGTTGTTGTAAAAGTTAAGAAGTTGTTAAATACTTCTAAAGTAGGGCATATGGGAACATTAGACCCTCTTGCAAGTGGCGTTTTACCAATATGTGTTGGTAAAGCAACAAGATTATTCGATTATTTTTTAAAAAAGAAAAAAACCTATATTGCTCATTTCACTTTTGGCACAGAAACTGATACTTTGGACCTAGAAGGAAAAATAATAAAAACATCAAAAAATATTCCAACTAGAATTCAAGTAGAAGAAGCACTTAAATGTTTTGAAGGCGAAATTAATCAAATTCCACCTATGTATTCTTCAAAAAAAATAGATGGGAAAAAAGCCTATAATTTAGCACGAAGTGGAGTTGAATTGAACCTTAAACCTTGTAAAGTAATAATTTATGAATATGCTTTAACTCAACAGGTAAATGAAATAACTTTTGAATTTAAAATTACTTGCTCTGCTGGAACATATATTAGGGCTTTAGCAAGAGATTTAGGATATAAACTAAACTCTTGTGCAACTATGACAAGTCTACTTAGAACGGCATCTGGAAATTTTGAATTGCAAAATTCAATAGATTATGAAAATTTAACACAAGAAAAATTAATTAACAGTATTTTGCCTTTAGAAGTTGTACTAGCAGATTTTGAAAAACTTGCTATATCAAAGCAAAATTTTCAAAAGTTGCTAAACGGAATTAGTTTAGATGTTAATGAAATAAAAAATGATTTATCAATTAGTAATATGTGTAAACAGAAACCTTCTATTGAAGAAGATACCTTAAAGAATAAAACATTAAATAATAATTCAAGCAATAATAAATTTTTAAAATTAAACACAATTAATAATATAAATAAACCCGCTGAACAACAATATTACTCTATAATAGTTGAAAATAAAATTGTAGGAATAGGTTATATAATAAACAATAATTTAAAAATTAAAACTTATTTATTAGATAATTAACAATTTATTTAACTAAACTTAATTTTTTTAAAACAATAGCATTAATTATAAATTAATAAAATTGTTAAATAAAGAAAAATAAAATTATAATATATTAAAAAATTAAAATTAGTTTAACAATTAATAAAAAAATTTTAAATGAATTAAAAATATAAATTTAAAATTAATAATTATAATAAAAGGAAATTTTATGATAAGATTTGGACCATCTGGCAATAGCGAATTATTTTATGCTCAGGGTTATAAAAGTAGCCTAGATGCGCCTGTTTGGCTAAAAAATAGAAACTTAAACGCTTACGAATATTCTTTTTCGCGAGGGTTTACCGTTAGTGAATTCGTAGCTAGTGAACTTGGCAAAAAATGTAAAGAAAATGATATAGAAATTAGTGTTCACGCACCTTACTATATAAACCTCGCAAACCCAGATGATGATTTTGTAGAAAAATCTTATAACTATATTTTAACGAGTATTAAATATTTAAAAATTATGGGCGGGCATAGATGTGTTTTTCATCCAGGCACTTGTGGTAAACTTTCAAGAGATGAAGCTTTTAACCTTCTTAAAAAGCGGATGAAAATTTTAGTAGAAAGAATTAAACAGGAAAATATAGATATGTCAGACATTTTGCTTTGCCCAGAAACAATGGGTAAAAGCGCTCAACTTGGCACATATCAAGAAATTGCCGAAATATGTACTTATGCCGATTATCTTATTCCAACACTAGACTTTGGGCATATAAATTCTATATTACAAGGTAAATTGAAAACAGAAAAAGATTTTGAAGAAATTATTCAACATTTAAACAAAACAATAGGTGAAGACAAGGTTAAAAAAGTTCACATCCATTTTTCAAAAATAATGTATGGCGATAAAGGTGAAATAAAACACTTAACTTTAGAAGATGAAATTTATGGCCCAGAATTTAAACCATTAAGTGTAGTGTTAAAAAAATATAATATGTCACCAGTTGTAATATGTGAGTCTCGTGGAACTCAAGCAGAAGATGCAAATTTATTAAGAAATATATATTTAGAAAATTAAGGAGATTTATAATATGTCAGGACATTCAAAATGGCACAATATTCAAGCAACAAAAAACAAAGCAGATGCAGCAAGAGGTAAAATTTTTACTAAAATTGGTAGGGAAATTGTGGTTGCCGTAAAACAAGGGGGACCAGATCCTACAACAAATTCAAAATTAAGAGATGTAATTTCAAAAGCAAAACAAAATAATATGCCTAACGATAATATTCAAAGAAGCATAAAAAAGGCTAGTGGAGAATTAAACGCTGTTAATTATGAGGAAATAACTTACGAAGGATATGGCGTTGGAGGAAGTGCTGTTATTGTTAAATGCCTAACCGATAACAAAAATAGAACTGCAGGAGATGTACGCCACGCATTTGATAAACATAATGGTAGTTTAGGGGCTTTAGGTTGCGTTTCTTATTTATTTGATAATAAAGGTATTCTTGTTTTAGAAAACACCCCAAGTGTAGATGAAGAAAATTTAATTGAAATGAGTTTAGAAGCAGAAGCTGAAGATGTTATTAACGATGGAGATGTATACCAAATTATAACTTCTCCAAGTAATTTTTCTAGCGTTAAGGATGCTCTTGAAAGTAAAGGCCTTAATTTCATATCCACCGAAGTTACAAAAATTCCACAAAATTATGTAGATTTAGACCAAAATCAGTTAGCAACATTTATGAGAATGGTAGATACACTTGAAGCATTAGATGATGTTCAAGATGTTTACCATAATGTTAACTTACCAGAAACAGAAGATGAGGAATAAGTTTATATTTATATATTAAAATCAAAACTTTATTAAAATATATAATTATAAATTTTTGCACACATTTTTAAAATTAATTAAATTCATAAAAGTTTTTTATGAATAAAAAAATATATAGTATTAAAAATAAAAGTTATAGCAAACAAAATTAATTTTAGTTTTACCTTAGTTAGTTTAGTATGCTATAACTTTTTTTATTGCTAAATTTAAAGTACCAATTTAAATTTATATTTAATAAAAAATTTTTGTTTTTATAAAATTCTTATCATTATCTATTTTTTATTATAATAATCTTCAAATATATCGTTAGGCGTGCATTCTAATATATCACAAATAGCTTTTAAGTTGCTAAATTTAATGCTTTGAGTTTTATTTGTAATTATATTATTAAAATTTTGGTAGCTTAGCCCTAATTGTATATATAGCCAATATTTTGTTTTGCCTTTTTCTTTTAAAATTTCTAAAATTCTTAGTTTCATTAATTATCTCCACAATATATATTATGTAGACATAATATATTAAATATTTATTTGACATATAGACATTTGCATTATATAATGTACACATAATATATTATTTGCATATTTCGTAATTCTTTTCGTTTTTATTATTTTTTTGTTTATTTTAAATTAAATTATATTAAGCCTTATTTATATATGGTAAATATAGTAAATAAAGAAATTTTAGAAAAAATAGTAAAAGTTATAATTTATGACAAACTATATATATTAAAAATAAATTTTTTTAATAAAAAAGGAGATAAAAACATATGAAAAAATTTTTAACATCACTTTGTTGTATTGCAATTTTAGTTGCTGTAGGAGCTGCACTATTTGCCTGTGGTGAAACGGCAAACCCAATATTCACATCAAGCAATACCATAACAACAAGCGTAGACACTAGCATTTCAGCATTATTTTCTAGACTTTATAATAATAAAACAGATTTAGGTACAAGCACAACTTATACAATTTCTACTTTAAATGAAAAATTTGAACAAAGAAAAACAGAACTTCAAAATCAAGGAAACACAACTCTAGCAAACACAAAAACTCCATTAAGCGAAAATGATATTTATTGTCTTGTTGGAACAACAAGTGATATTGAAAAAATTGAATCAATTACCCTTGGTGGAGAAACTTTTAAAAATACAGATAATTTTTTTGTGTCAATAGGAAATAGTAACTTTTTAAAGGACAAAGCCTTTTTATTTAAAGATAATAAGCTTTATGTTGCCTCTCCAATAATAGCATTTGAAACTACCAACACTGCCAAAATAAAAATAAATAATACTGAATATTCTATTAAAACAACACCAGCTTCTCAGGCAAAAGAATTTAATCTAGCTGTAGTTAAGGGTAGTACTAAAGGTAGTTTATGCAAATATGAAAACAATAAATTTGAGGTAAGTGTTAAAGATGGGACAACAATGCTTTGCCTTGGGTTTGATGGTTTAGAAAAAACTGATAAGGCTGTTACAAAAAAATATATTAATGGCAATTTTGATAGTTATGGTTTAACAAAAATGGAAAGTGATAACGGAAAAATTGGTTTGTATATGACAAATTATAAAACAAATCCAAGTGAAATTAATGCAACAAAGTATGGTAATGTTAATTGGACATATAAGGCTTATATTCTAAACAAAAATATAGTAGCCACTGCAAATATTCACTCAACTTTACAATTAGATAATCAATAATTTTCTTTGTTAATATTTTAAAAATATTTATAATAGAATTTTTATGGCAACTTAATTGTTTCAACTATATATTTATAACAAGAAAATAGGTTATAATTTTTATAACCTATTTTTATTTTCTTTTAAACAGTTATTTTAAATAATAATTGATAATAAAAAATTAATGTATCAATTAATATAATATGTAAAATATATTTAAATAAAAAAAGAGACGGATCATTAGTCCGTCTCGGGAAAGTTACAATTCCTCCCAGTGCTGATTTAAGCACATATACGTTAATTCGTTGTAAATAATTTAGCATATATAAATCGCAATGTCAATTTATAATATTAAAACTTTATTTAGAAATAGGTGAATTATGCTTTAATAATTATAATTTGAATAAAAAATTAATACATCATTAGTATTTGAAAACTATTTGTAAAGTTTGAGGGAATAAAATTTGTATAATTTATATAATAAATTTTTTTAAATTAACGCAGAATTTTATAGAGGTTATATGCTAGTAACTTTCAAAAATTTTTTTAAAGACAAAATTTTTTATAATATTTTTTTTAATTTGAATTAATATAAGTTAAGTAAAAATTTAAATTAAATAAAACAATTATAAAAGTTTTAATCCGTTTTCTTTACAAAACTCTATAGTTTTGTTATCCCAAATAGAGCATTGAACTTCGCCAATGTGGGCTTTTTTAAGAATATACATACAAAGCCTAGACTGACCAATTCCGCCGCCAATAGTTAGTGGGAGAGAATTACTCATAATATCTTTATGAAATTCAAATTTTAGTTTTTCTTGCTTTCCAGTTAAACTTAGCTGTTTTTCTAAACTATTTGCATCAACTCTTATACCCATAGAACTTAATTCAAAAGCACTTTTCAAAACCTTGTTGTAAACAAGCAAATCTCCATTTAATTCCCAATCATCATAATCTGGGGCTCTTAAATCGTGAGGTTCATTATTGCTTAATTTGCCACCAATTTGCATTATAAAAACAGTTTTATATTTTTTGCATATTTCGTTTTCTCTCTCTTTTGGCGTTTTATTTGGAAATTTCTTCAAAAGTTTTTCGCTAGTAATAAAATAAACATCCTTTTTAAAATCAATATCAATGCTTTTATAAATTTTTTTAATTTTTTGGCAAGTGATATCTATTGCTTCACAAATTTTTATAACAATCTCTTTTAAAAAATCTTTGTTTCGTTGTTCTTTAGTTATAATTCGTTCCCAATCCCATTGGTCAACATAAACGGAATGAATTTGGTCTAAATCTTCATCGCGTCTAATTGCATTCATATCTGTATATAAACCACTATCTTGCCAAAATCCATATTTTTTTAAAGCCATTCTTTTCCATTTAGCAAGAGATTGAACAACTTCCAGTTTTTCTTTGCCTTTTGCCTTAATTTCAAAATCAACCTTTCTTTCAACACCACTTAAATCATCATTTAAACCACTTTCTTTTGTAACAAACAGTGGGGCAGAAACCCTAAGTAAGTTTAATTTTTTACTAAGTTCTTTTTGAAAAGTGTCTTTTATGTATTTAATTGCTCTTTGTGTTTGAAAATCTGTTAATTTTCTATATTCTTTTTTATCTATTTCATAAATCATTTTTTTTATTTTCCTCTTTAACTAATAAATTTTTTATTAAATATTTAAATAATTGAAAGGGTTATCGTTGAAAAATTTGTTTTAGCAATAAAAACTTTTAAAAACTAATTTAATGCCTATGAATATTTTTAAAAATAAAAAATACACTAGCATAAATCTTTATTGCCAGTGTATTTTATTTTTTTATACATCACAAAAAGATATGCCTACTTAGTGTTATTAGCCATATTATTATTGTTATTATTATTTATAACAAAAGCATATCTTGCAATTTTTAAAATCATAATAAATTCCTTAATTTTAAATT
>CAJUBT010000007.1:55828-59793 GCA_910584815.1 uncultured Christensenella sp.
CCTATAATTTAATTTAAACCTATTTATATTTATTGTCAATAGTTTTAATAATTTTTAAATTATTTTTTGTTTTATTCTTGACTTTTTTTTATTTTATTGTAAACTAAAATTGTTTAAATAATTAAAACGGAGAAGGAAACAAGTAATTTTAGCAAGTTTTTTTAGAGAATGCTCGGTTGGTGAAAGAGTATAAACAAACTAAAATGAATACATTCCAGAGTTGCTGCCTGAACATTTTAAAACCAAAATTTATTAATAGTTAACAATACAAATACAAAATAAGGGTTGCTTAATTAAAATTGAATTTAAAAATCAGTAGGGTAAGACGGGTTCGCCTGATATAGCGTTAAAAGTGTTTTTTGCACTTTAAGGAATTTTTGTTACATTTTTAATTTAAAAAAAATAAACTTAAAAAATATAATATATTAAACAATTTGTAATTTTTTATTAAATTTAAAAAAAATTATGTTTAGCAAAAATTTAAAGTGGGGTGGTACCACGAATTATGCCTTATTCGTCCCCTTGATTTTTTCTTAAATTAAAAGAAAAATCAAGGGGGCTTTTTTGTTTAATTAGGTTTTTTGTTCTGTAATTAAGTTAAAAAATTTAATTATTAGTGTAACCAAAAATATTTATTTTAAAATTAAAATAAAAGCAAATAACTGAATTAACAAAAAAATTTAATAAAGTTAATTAATTTTAACCAAAAATAAAAATTTAATAGAGGAGAAAATTTAAAATGGGAATTTTTGAAGAATTACAAGAGAGAGGATTAATTGCCCAAGTTACAGATGAAGAGCAAATAAAAAATCTTATAAATAACGGTGGTGCAAAATTTTATATAGGGTTTGACCCAACAGCCGATAGTTTACATGTGGGGCATTTTATGGCACTTTGCCTTATGAAAAGATTACAAATGGCTGGAAATAAGCCAATTGTTTTGTTAGGTGGCGGAACAGGTTTGATTGGAGACCCTACAGGCAGAACAGATATGCGTGCAATGTTAACAACGGAAACAATTCAGCATAACTGCGATTGCTTTAAAAAACAAATGGAAAAGTTTATAGATTTTGGCAAAAATGGGGCTATAGTTGTTAACAATGCCGATTGGCTTGTAAACCTAAAGTATGTAGATTTATTAAGGGAAGTAGGAGCCTGCTTTTCTGTAAACACAATGCTTAGGGCTGAATGTTATAAACAAAGAATGGAGCGAGGGTTAAGTTTTTTTGAATTTAACTATATGATTATGCAATCTTACGACTTTTTACACCTTCATAACACTTTGGGTTGCAATATGCAATTTGGTGGAGATGACCAATGGAGCAATATGCTTGCAGGCACCGAACTTATTAGAAAGAAAACTGGTGAGGATGCTTATGCTATGACTATAACCTTGCTTCTTAACAGCGAAGGCAAAAAAATGGGGAAAACTGCAAAGGGTGCTGTTTGGCTAGATAAAAATAAAACAACACCATTTGAATTTTACCAATATTGGAGAAATGTAGATGATGCCGATGTTATGAAATGCATTAAAATGCTTACTTTTATTCCAATGGAAAAAATAAGAGAAATGGAAAAGTGGGAAACTAACAGAATAAATGAACTAAAAGAAATTTTAGCATATGAGCTAACATCCCTAGTTCATAGTAAGGAAGATGCAGAAAAAGCAATGGAAACAGCAAGAAATCTTTTTTCAGGAAACATCGATAGTGCTAATATGCCAAAAACCGAAATTGATGAAAGCAATTTAACAAATAATGAGTTGTCTATTACCGATGCACTTATACTTGCAAAATTAACTACAAGCAAAAGTGAAGCAAGAAGATTAATAGAACAAGGCGGAATATCTTTAGATAATGAAAAAGTTTCCGATTTTAACCTTAAATTAACAAAGCAACAACTAACAAAAGGTGTTATTGTAAAAAAAGGTAAAAAGGTTTTCCATAAAATTATTTTATTATAAATTAAATTTTAATTATGTTTATGAATTATTAAATAAAAATTATTAATATAATAAATTAAAAACTTAAAACATATAAAAATTATTTTTTATAAAATGGTTTCATATGTATTTTAAATATTATTATAAAAAAACCACAAGTTTTTAACTTATGGTTTTTTTATGTATCATAAATCATATTGTTAAATAGAAGTTTTTCTTTTAATTTTTTTAGATATATAGTAAATTTCGCAAGCAACACCTATAAGTGCAAACACAATAATTAAAACTAAATCTAAATAAAATGCTCTTGAAACTTCGGCACTTCTTTCCATAACAAAACTAAAAGCTTCAAATGCATTCATTGTTAGCCCTTCCTCAGCAGCTGCAATACCAGCGGCAGCAATGTATGTTGCAAAATGAGAAATAACTAAACAAACAATTGTAGTAGCAGCAACAATAACAAGCATCATTTTGTTTTCTTTACCGCCAAATTTAGCATAAAGAAAAGCACCCAATAAAACAGCAATTATGGAAGATAAGGCTGAAACAAAACCAAGAAGATATAAAACAACAGAAAGAGCAGCCCCAACAACGCCACCAATTAATGCTCCTAAAAAGCCTTTTAAATAATTGTTTGGTGCATTTTTAAAGTCTTCATTTGCTTGTTGAATTGCAGAATTTTCTTTATCAACGCATTCGTTACTTATTGTAACATCAAAGCCATCAATTTTACATTTTTTGCTATTTTTAGCATCAATCTCTTTGCCACAGCAAGCACAATAATTTTTGCCTAAAGCACCAGATGCAGCTAAAGTGCCATAAATTTTACTTTCAATTTCTGGCAAATTTTCAACCAATTTTCCCCAAGTCATTGCAGTTAAACCAATAACAATACCAAATTTAGTAAAGTCAAATTTTAAAAATTTTATTTTAGCAAGTTTTAATTCTTCTGCAATTTTATTTTTTTGCGTGTCTGTGGCATAAAATGCTATGTGAAATTTTAATGGGGAAGAAGAGTCCATAGTGTTAAAATAAACAGATGTTTCGTAATCACGCACAAAACCATAAGCTTCATTCCCGTTAACACTAAAGCCTTTCTCAGAAAAGTATGCTTCAAGTTTTTTGTTCATTTTTAACTCCTTTAATTTAATATGCAATAATAAACATATTCACACTTATATTAGTAATAATAGTATATATTTGTCAAATAAATAACTAAAAATGTAAAATATAATATTTCATTTCTAATTTGTATAATTTCACTATGTAATTTTTTTATATTAAAATCATATAATTTTAAAAAGCTTTATAAATTTTTTATATTTGTTAATAGGGCAAAGTTTAATATTAAAAACATATAAATTAAAATATGAAATAGCAATAAACAAAAAATGTAAATTTTTAAGGGCTTTTTTAAAAATTTCTGTTGACAATATTTAAAAGTTATTGTAATATTTAAGAGTTAATCGGGGTGTAGCGCAGTTGGTAGCGCACGTGGTTTGGGACCATGGGGCCGGGAGTTCGAGTCTCTTCACCCCGACCAAAAACTTTTTTTAACAACAAAACTATAATTTTAATTGTGTTTTTAAAACAAAAGTTAAATTTTAGTTGCTTTTTAACAAAAGTTTTGGTATAAACATTTAGTAAGATGTTTTTAATTTAAACAAAACACTTACGGGCCTTTAGCTCAGTTGGTTAGAGCAACCGGCTCATAACCGGTCGGTCCGCGGTTCAAGTCCGTGAAGGCCCACCAAATTCTTTTTCTAACCATAGTTTAGTAAAAGTTTAAACTTAACCTAATAATAAACAATGAAAAAAGAAAAAGAATAAAAAAGTTTCGTATGGCTTGGTAGTTCAGTTGGTTAGAACGCCGCCCTGTCACGGCGGAGGTCGAGAGTTCGAGTCTCTTCCAAGTCGCCATTACGATTTTTACATCGTAAACCCGCAAGCCTTGGTAGCTCAGTCGGTAGAGCAGAGGACTGAAAATCCTCGTGTCGGTGGTTCGATTCCGCCCCAAGGCACC
>CAJUBT010000008.1 GCA_910584815.1 uncultured Christensenella sp.
TAAAACATACCCCATAACAATTAAAAAATCTAAAAGAAAACCCAAATCCCATAAAACATATTAAAATTCCTGTTGACTTTCTTTTAAAGAATTAATAAAATATTAATGTTAACTTATTTAATGGAATTTTGTTTATAGTTGTTTCAATTTAATTTTTATTACTAAAAATTAGATTTACA
Organism: uncultured Christensenella sp.; assembly: GCA_910584815.1. Taxonomy (GTDB): domain Bacteria; phylum Bacillota; class Clostridia; order Christensenellales; family UBA1242; genus UBA7862. Next base: position 180 of record CAJUBT010000008.1, read on the forward strand.
AAATTTACACCTATATAAAATTTATCTTTCTTTATAACTTATATGCTAATGTGGCTCAGGGGTAGAGCACGTCCTTGGTAAGGACGGGGTCGCGGGTCCGATTCCCGCCATTAGCTCCAAATTGAAAAAATATAAAAGCATTCTCTAATAGGAATGCTTTTTTAATTTAATAATTTTCTAAAAAAATTGAATAAAAGCAAAATGTAAAATTAGAAGGAAGAATTATTATTAATTGTTTTGTAAAAAATTTGAAAAGTTATTTTAGTTTGTTTATTTTTTTAATTTTTAAATATTGGATGATTTTATTGTTTGTTTATCTTTTAAAAAATAAATATAATAAGTATATAAATTGTAAAAAAGATAACATTCTTGGATATATGTTAAATTTTTGAGGAGTTAGTTAATGAATAAGAGAAAAGATATAATGGATGAATTTTATAGCAATCATAATGAAGATGTAAGACTTATTAAAAGTTATCACGGTCAACTTGAATATTTTACTACAATGACTTATATTCATAAATTTCTAAAACCAAATATGAAGGTTTTAGAAATTGGGGCAGGAACAGGAAGATATTCAGTTGTGCTTGCAAAAGAATGTTTAGAAGTTACAGCAATAGAATATGTTGAAAAGAATGTAGAAGTTTTAAAACAAAACTCTAGAGGATTAAATAACTTATTTGCATTTCAAGGGGATGCTGTTAATTTGGAAAAGTTTTGTGATAACACTTTTGATATGGTGCTAAGTTTAGGTCCATTATATCACCTTTATTCAAGAGAAGAGCAAGAAAGAGCTATTGATGAAGCAATTAGGGTTGCAAAAGGGAATGGAATTATTATGTTTGCCTATATTCCCGTATCATCGTTTATTTTTGGTAGTTATATGAATGGGAACCTGAAATATGGCTTAAGTCAAAACTTTGATGAAAATTTTAATGTTTTACATTTTCCAGAACAAAAATTTACAGGCTTTGATATTAACGAGTTTGAGTTGATGTTAAGGAATAAAAACATTGAGAAGTTGAATTCTTTAACAACAGATGGCATTTTAAGCATTGTTGAAAACACAAAAGATTTTAAAATGTCGAATGAAGATTTTGAACTTTTTAAAACTTATCATTTACATATTTGTGAAAAACCCGAAATGCAGGGAATGGCTAACCATATGTTATATATTTGCAAAAAAATTAAATAGTTTTATTTTCAAAAATATTATTTAAATAAAAGGTTTTTATTATATAAAAAATAATAAAGAAAAAATAAAAAAACTTAACTTTAAAAATTTTTAAGTTAAGTTTTTTTAATTTGTATTTAATTAAAATAAATTATTAAATTTATTATTTCTTTGCCTTTTTTCTTTTAAGATTAGACCATAAAATAATTATTATTTCAATTGGAATGCCAAGAATAAAAATCATCCACATTTTATAGGCAAGGAACTGAATAAAAACTGCAATTAAAATTGTCCACACCATTATGCTTTGTAGGTAAACGGAATATTCCTTTTTCCCCCAAAACATATTTGCAATAACTGCAACAATTGCTGTTGTAGGCACAGCCCAAACAAAAATTTTCCAATAGGTTATATGTAAAATTATATCGGAGTAAACAAAAATTATGGTTGCAAGTAACCAAACAATAGAAATAGCAAGAAGAGTTGTAATTAAGTGGTTACCCATTTGGGATTTTGTGTATTGCTTTTCTTTTTCTCTCTTATCTTCAGTGCTGATAAGGTAGTCGAAGGACACATTAAATAAATCACAAATTTTAAGAAGAATATCTATGTCTGGTAAGGTGTCTCCGCGTTCCCAGCGAGAAACTGCTTTATCGGAATAATTAAGTTTTTCGGCAAGTTCTACTTGCGTTAATTTATTTGTTTTTCTTAATTCGCAAATGTTATTTGCAATTATCTTTTTTATATCTTTTTCTTCCATATTTGCATTATATCATTATAAATGTGTTAAAAACAAGTGTTTTTAATCTTTTTTTCTCAAAATCTACAAAGGTGAGAATTGCTATTTCTCCTAATCACCATCACAGTAGAGTTAAGTTTTAAAATCTCAAAACGGTAGATTGAATTTGTTAAAATTCTGTTGTATTATATAATATATAAATTTGTGGGGTTATGCACTAAATTGGCAGAAAATATAATAACTCAAACAAATTTGTATGAAGTTAAATTAAAAAATATTACTTTACATAATAAAAATTAAATTAACTTTTTAAATTGAAATTAAAGCACTAACAAAAAATTAAAATACAACTTAAAGTTTTAAAATTTTAGGATTAAGGTTTTGTTTAAAAATATAGATAAAAAGACATTTTAAATTTTACCAAAATAAATTAATTTTAAATTATAAAGAGTTAGCAATTAAATTAGTTAGAAAAATTAAAAATAGTTTTTTAAAAAATTTAGAAAAAGGAGAGAACAAGAAAATGAAAAATAAATTAAACATTTTAAAGTGTTTTATTCTTATTATTATTTCAGCATTTACTTTAAGTGGTTGTTCTCTTATGGATATATTATTTCCAACCGATGAAGTTGAAAAATTTAGTTTTAGTGGTTATGTGTTTGCCGATAATGTTGCATTGCCACAAGCAAAGGTTTCTTGTGGAGTAACTGAAACGGTTACTGATGAAAGAGGTTTTTATAGTTTTTCTGGTTTAACAAAAGTTGTTCAAGTTCAGGTTAGTAAGGAAGGTTACTTTTTTGATGATTCTTTAGTTTATGTTAAGAGTAACCGAAATGATGTTAACTTTGAAGGTAACGAATATTTTGATATAAGTGGCATTGTTAAAAATGGTGATGTTAATGTTGTTGGTGCAGAGGTTACTATAGTTAGCAATGCAGGAACATATAAATCGGTAACAAATAATTTAGGTAATTTCTATTTCTCTAATATAGCAGGCAAAGCAAGCGTTAGTGCTAAGTTTGAAGATGTTTCTTTTTTTACAAAAGAAATTGATAAAGAAAGCGAATTTGTAACAATAAATTCGGCTATAAATATTACAGGAAAAATTGTTTGTGATGAAGAGGCAACTGCACAAGATTTTAATTTGAAATTAAACGATGAAATAGTTAAAGATGCTATTAAAGTAAAAGAAGGTAAGCTATTTTTTAATTTAAACAATGTTGTGCCAAATTCCGTTGTAAAACTTGAAAGTGAAAATTATTTTGTAGAAAATGACACAATTATTGTTACAGATGAAAATGAAATTAGTTTTAATTGTGAAAAATTTTATTCTGTTAGTGTTGAAGCAATAAGTGGTGAAACGAAACTGCAAAACGCCATTGTTACTAAAAATGGAGAAGTTGTTGCCGAAACTAAAGTTGATGGAAAATATGTTTTAAATAATTTACACGGTGAAAATGTTTTTGGTGCTACGTTAAATGGTTTTGTTTTTGAAAATAAAATAAGCAATGCTAAAAATACAGAAATAAAATTAATTGGCAAATTTAATTTGCAAATTAATGTTGCCACAGATAATAACCAATTTGAAAATATTAAAATTTTTGTAAATGAAAACTGTGTTGATGTTTTAAATTCTTCTTTAGTTTTTAATGAAGTTGAACTAAATAGCATTGTAACAGTTTTAACCGATGATTATTATATTTCAAACTCAGTTATAGAAATAGAAAGCTTAGAACCTGTAACTATAAATTTATTTAAATTTTACTCTTTAAACTTACTTGCGACCTTTAATGGAAATGCTTTACCTCAAACGAATGTAACCATAAATGGTGAAGCCTATGAATTAAACACAAATGGTGAATTGGTTGTGGATAACTTGTATGGCGAAAATTTGTTAGAATTAAGTTTAAATGGTTATAAATTTGATAGCTACATAATTAACTTTAACACAAATATAATTAACGCTGTTGCTAAAAAGTTGTTTAACTTAAATGGCAAGGTGCTTAGTGGTAATTTGTTAATAGAAAATGCAAAAGTTGAAATTAATGGTTTAGAAACATTAACTAACGCTAATGGAGAATTTAGCTTTGAAAATTTGTTTGAAGATGGCAACATTTTTGTTACAAAACAAGGTTATAATGTAGCAGAAATTCACTTTGATATTGATGGTGAATATGTTGAAATTAATTTAACTTATAATGTTACTGGCAAAGTTATGTGTGGTGATAACTTAGTTAGCGGAGTGAAGGTTAGTTGTGGAGATATTACAAGCATAACAGAAGAAGATGGAACTTTTACTTTACAGAATTTGCAGGGTGAAGCAGAAATTGTTTTTGAAAAAGAGTATTATAACATTCAATCAATAACAACCATTTTTGGCGAAGATGTTATTGCTAATGCAACTTTTTATATAGTTGGTTTGGTAACAGATAGCACAGGTAACCCAATAGATAATTTGTTAATTATTTTAAGCGATGTTATAAACAACGAAACTCAAACAGTTTACACAAATAATGGTAATTATGAATTTAACAATTTAACAAGCGAATATCTTTTAACCTATGAAGAAGTAGACTTTACTTTAAAACCAAATTATCATACAGTAACAGTTGGTGGGGAATATAATTTTTCAAATAGCGGCTATGGTTTTAGTGGTAGGGTTATGTGTGGAAACAATGCAGTTTCAAATGTTTTAATAACTGCTGGAGACAAAACAACTTATACTGATGCACAAGGTTACTATACATTTGCTTTAATTACTAAAGAAACAACTTTAACTTTATATAAAAAAGGTTATACCTTTAACAATAATAACCTTAACATTAGTGATGTATATGATGGCAGAGATGATGTTAACTTTACCTGTTCCTATAGCATTTTGGGCAAAATTATTAGTGGTAATACTCCAATAGAAAATGCAAAAGTTAGCATTAATGGCAGAGAAACATTATCCGATAATAACGGAAATTATGAAATTGACAATTTAGAAGGCAATGGCAATATTGAAATTTCAAAGCAAGGTTATACCTTTATTGGGGAAACTTTTGTTGATGGTTATAACACTTTCAATTTCAAAGCTTATTATGCTGCTGTTTATAAAGTAGTAACAGGAACCATAAGTGTTAAGGGTGTGCAAGTTACTTTAAATGATAATGTTTATACAACAGATGAGAATGGAATTATAGAAATTGATAATGCTGAAATAGGTTTTATTATAACACTTTCAAAACAAGGCTATAACTTTACAAATGTAACATTAAATGGTTATGAAGAAAATCCAGTAGAAATTAATTGCTCTTATAATGTAACTGGTGTGGTTTATAGTGGAACAGAAGTTGTTGAAAATTGTTTGGTTACAGTGGGAAATTTAAATGTTTTTACTAATGCTAGTGGGGAATTTTCTTTTAATGGTTTAGTGGGGGAAAATATTATAACCTACTCCTTAGAAAATTTCCAATTTGAAGATAGTTTAGTTAAAGCCCCAATAAATTTAGAAGTTTATGCAAAGTATTCTGTAACAGGTGTTGTTAAAGTTGGAGAAACTTTTTTAAGCAATGTAACCGTAACAGCTGGCAAATTTACAACAACCACAAATGGTGCAGGAAGGTTTGAAATTTCTGGACTTACAACCAGAGTAACTATAGTTTTGGAAAAAGAAGGTTACGAATTTGAGGGTAATTTTGAAGTAAACTCTCCTTGCAATTTAGAATTTTTTGCAACTTATAGCATATGTGGCTATGTTACAAGCGGTTCTACTGGTGTTGAAGGGGTATTAGTAACTTCTAGCCTTGGCGGGAAGGGAATAGAAACGAATATAGATGGTTTTTATAAAATTACAGGTCAAACAGGTATTGTAACCTTAACTTTTGAAAAAGATGGTTATAAAACTCATACCTCACAAGAAATTAATGGATACATAAACAACCTTAACATTAATTTAAGTTATAGTGTTGTTATAAATTTCTCTGGCGTGGAAGATTTTAGTGGTATATATATTAGTGTTAATGGAGTTAGAAAAGAATATTCCGCCAGAACTGTAACAATAAGCGATTTAACTGGAACAAACAATTTAAAATTTAGCAAAACTGGTTACTCTTTAACACCAAGCGAATACGGCGTTGAAGGCTATACAGTAATTAACATTACAATTGTGCGTTATTACGAAGCAAACTTTACAGTTAAAACTGATAATGATATAATGATAGATGATGTTACTTTACAAGTTGGAACAAAGCAAGCCCAAAGCTTAGGCAATGGAAAGTATATCGCAAGTGAACTTAGTGGTAAAATTAATGTGTTTGTAGATTTATCAGTTAAAGATAGTTCTGGTAATAGCATTTACTCAAAACGCATTGCAGGCCCAACAATCGATAGCGAAGGTAATTACAACATTATTGTTAATAATTCAGATTACGCATATTTTATGTTTGTGCGTGCTTATCAGCGTTTAAGAGAAAGTTATGCCTACAGAGTTAGTGTTAATGGTGTTGTTACCCCACAAACAAGTTTAGCAGGAAAACAAAAAGTGGGAATGACCTATAAAAAAGTTGGTGATGAAAGATTATACGAAAATTTAAACTTTGGTAATGGTGCCGCTGGAGTTGAGCCAAAAGTTAGTGTGTTAACTTATACAAACTTTAAAACTAAAAAAGTTAAATACGAAATGGTTAAAGGCGATAGCAACGTAAAAGATAACTTAACCGCAAATTATAGTTGCAATTTTACAGAAACCGATTATCAAGGCTACCAAAGCAAATTTGGAATTTCGCCAGAGGGGTTCTTCCCATATAACATAACAAACGATACAATAAAACTTGGCACAATGTCTAATTTAAGTTATAATAATAACCAGTATCAGTTTACAGTTCAGTTCGGAACAGGGAAAAGTTCCCCTGCTAACGATTTGGTTATTGCTAACTACAGAACATTAATGAACGAAATGGTAAAAGGTCAATCTATAAAACAATATAACTATATAAAACTAACTTTTGTTTTTGATGAATTAGGCAATATAAAAACTTTTAGCACTAACGAACAATATGTTGTTGTTGCTCCAATTGTTGGAGATATAGATACAAATGGAGAAATTGCCTACATATACACAACAAGTAACGATGAAAGTATAAATAAAATAGATATTTCAAGTAATAGTGCAATTCGCAACACAATTAACGAAACCTTGCCACAAGAAACAAAAAACACAATAGAAACTATTAACACTTACATTTTAAATAAAAGGAGAGAACTAGTATGAAAAATTTTAAAACCTTCATTTGCATTGCAATTTGTTTAGTTGCTAGTTTTGCTGTTCTCCTCCTTTCCCCTTTTACCATAAACGCTTTTGCAGGTGTTGAAGATGCTGGTAAGAGTTATGCACAAAACACTCAAACAAGGTTTTTAACAATTAACAATAACAAAACCGTTTTGTTTGATGACCATATAGAAAATTTATACACAATTAGTTCTTGTAACAATAGCACCAGTGGCGGTAATAGTGGCGATATTAGTTACGATAAAAATAATAAATCAATTAAGTTTACAACTTCTTCTAATGCAATAGATAAAAAGAACCCAAGAATAGAAACTGCCTTTAAACTTAATGGTAAATATAAAAGGGCAGTGGAAAAAGGCTTAATAACTGTTACTTTAAAGGTTAAGGTAGAAAATAAAAACGCTTCCACCGAAATTGGTTTTCAAGAAGGAACAATTAACACAAACGGAGGAGATGGTTTTTCAGGCTGGAATTCTAAGAATGGAAGTTATGCTACCGTAAAAGATTTAGGTTCTTTGCAAAAAGAAGGAGATAACTATGTTCTTAGTTTTGTTCCAACAACTACCGACATCTTATTAGTTTTTGCAAATAATAAAAGTGGTGGCGGAATTAACACAAACGAATTAACTATAACAAATCCAACCATAGAATTAACTCGTAATGCTTCCCCAACTATAAATATTAGTGACCTTTTAGTTAATGGGAAAGTTTCCGATTCTAGTTGGACTGCTCAAGCAAAAACTTTAACCTTTAATGTATCTGATAATAATTTTGGAATAGATTATGTTACAATTAATGGCGAAAAAGTTGAATGTGATGAAAACAGCATAAACAATGATACTTTAAAAACATATTCATATCTTGTAAATTCAATAGCAGAAACTAACTATACAATAACCGCTTACGATTATTTAGGTGGAACAACATCGGTTAGCAAAAAAGTTGGTTTTGTAGATTCTCAAGATGTTAGCGATGTTACTATTAATGCAGAAAATTCTTATCACGAAAAAAACATAACAATAGATATATCTTTTGAAGAAGACACCACTCATAGCCACGATAGTGTTTATTACACTTTAATAGATAATTCTACTGGGGAAGACCCAACTCCAAACCCAAATGATACAACTGGTAAAACTAAAGAGGTTCCTCATCAAAATGGAAGATATACATTTAATTTTTCTTTTGAATTTGATGGAGAATATACTTTAACTATTTTAATTTGCGATGAAGCTGGTCATCAAAAAACATTTTCAAAAACCTTTACAATAGATAGTGTTAAGCGTAGAGTTAATGTTACAAGTCATAATGGTACATATAATATAACAGGCGTTTATAGCGATGAGCAAGGATATTACACTTGGAACGGAGAAAGTATCACCTTAACTTACAACGCTAACGAAAACTTTAATTTTTACAAACTTCTTCGTAATGGTAGCGAAATGCAAACTAATGGCAGTGTTTATAATTACACTTGTAAAGATGCTGATATTAATATAGAAATTTTTAATAGATTTGTTGTTGATTTAAACGCAGTTGAAAGTTATGAATTTAGTGAAGATGGCACAAATTTAATTTATTCTTTAAATTCAAATTATTTGGTAAATGTTTTATCTAGGGAAGAATTGTCTAACATTTTACAAGAAAATTTAGATGGTTTAACAGAAGAAGAAATACTACAAAAAGTTGATAGTTTAATAAATTCAAATTTAATTTTAACAATTAAAACAAATGGCTTTGTGGCAGATAGCATATATAACGTTGGCTCATATTTTGTTAGTTATAAAATAGACACACCAAATTTTACAGGTTCTAATAGTTTTAACATTTTAGTTACTCCTAAAATTTTGCAAGTGGAATTTTTAGAAAATAATTTTACTTATAATGGTAAGGTTCAAAATGTTAATTTTGTTCAAATACCAAACCAAACTGTAAATGTAAAATATTATTCAGTTTTGGAAGATGGCTCTGTTAGCAGCACGGAAACTTCACTTTTAAATGCTGGAACTTATAAAGCAGTTTTAACTTTAAATAATGCTAACTATACGCTTTCTAATGGAGAAATAATTTTAACAATTAATAAAAAACAAGTTGAAGTTAAGGTAGAAAATACCACCTTCAAATATAATGCAAACAATCAAAACATAATATATTCCCTAACAGAAGATATAGATTGTGTTGTTAATTATTTTAATAATGATGGCAATTTAGTTAACAATTTTAAAAATGCTGGAGAATATTCCTATTCAGTTTTACCTTTAGATGAAGTTAATTATGAATTTATAAATAATTCTGGTAAATGCACAATTTTAAAAATTACAGCAAACATTCAAGTTAATAAAATTGTTTATGATTATACTGGTAATGCTTTAACATTAATTTATTCTGTTACAGATGAAAATGGTGAAGAAGTAATAGTTAACAATTTAACCATAACCTATTTTGTTAATGGAGAAGTTGCAAATTTTATCGAACCAAATAATTACTCTTTTAGTTTTGATACAATAGATAGAGATAACTATATTTTAGGTGGCACACTAACAGGAACTGCAACAATTAAGAAAACTAAAATATTTGTTTTTGTTTCTAATACAGAATACGAATATACAGGCAGTGAAATAAAATTAAATTATTATTTCTTGAACGAAGAGAATGAAAAGTTAGATGCCCTTAATAATATTTCTCTTGAATTTATAAAAAATGGGCAAGTTACAAACTTTATTGATTGTGGCGAATACGAATATAATTTTGTAACAAGCGATGTTAATTATGAAATTATTTTTAATAACAAAACATCCTTAACCATAGTTCCTGCAGTTTTAAATGTTCAAGTTTTAAATAATACCTATACCTATAATAGTTTAGGAAATTTATTAAACTATGTAATATTGTCAAATAATAATGTGAACTTTACAGATAATGAAAACATAATTTTAAGCATAACCAAAAATGGCGAAACAGCTTCATTATTAAATGTTGGCATTTACGAATATTCTTTTATATCTAATAACCAAAACATTATTTTAAATTCTGGCGATATAACTGGAACAATAGAAATTACTTCAAAATTAGTTTATTTACAAAATGTTGTTGATAGTTATAGTTATACTGGTGAAGAATTAATTTTTAATTATACACTAAGTGAAAATATTGCTGTTAATGTTGAAATAGATACTTTAATTAACGCTGGTAGTTATAACTATATTGTAACAGCTTGCGATAGTAATTATGAAATAGTTAATGGAACAGGCTCTGTAGTTGTAACTCCAAAATCTATACAAGTTTTAAATATCTCAACCAACTATACATATACAGGTAACAATGTTGAAGTAACTTTTGATTTGGAAGAAGATATTGAAACTTATGTTACTTTTAAAAATGCTAACAATCAAAATGAAGAGCTTTTAAATAACATTGTTAATGCTGGCAATTATAACATATTTATAACTCCTATTAACCAAAACTATGTGGTAGATTCTTCAAACATTATAATTACTATCAATGCAAAGCAAGTTGAAATTAATGTAACAAACACCACTCAAACCTACAATAAAACAAATAAACAGATATCAGTAGAAGTAGAAAATAATGTGCCTTATGTTGTAACCTACTATAATGAAAAGGGTGAAGAAGTTAAAAACACAACCAATGCTGGCACTTATAACTTTGTTGTAAGTTTAACTAATTCAAACTATATTGCTAACTGCACAGGCACTTTGGTTGTAGAAAAATTAAATGCATATTTAACAGTTGTTGCCGACCAATATAAAGTTTATGGTGATGTAAATGAAGAAAATTATGCTTATGCTTTAAACGGCGTTGTGGAAGGCGACGTTATAGATGTTGTGTTAACTCGTAACGCAGGCGAAGCTGTTGGTTATTATCAAATTAATTTACAAAGTTATAATAACCCAAACTATAACCTAATTTATAGCCCAGTTAATTTTAAAATAATTGCAAAAAAACTTATTATTGTTGCAAATAATGTTACAAAAACTTACGAAAGTTTAGATGAAGAATTAACTTATAAAATAACTTTTGGTGAACTTGTTAATAACGATGTATTATTAGGTAACCTTGAAAGAGAAGAGGGCGAAGATGTTGGCGTTTATAACATTAACATTGGAACCTTACAAACACTAAACCCTAACTATCAAATTATTTTCAAAAAAGCAAATTTCACAATTATCCCTAGCGACCTTAAAATTAAAATAAATAATATAGAAACTACTTATGGAACCGAAGTTGCACTATCTTTCAGTGCAGAAAGAAGTTTTAACGAAACTATGGTAACTGGCGAAATTGCAAGGGAAGAAGGTTTTGATGCTGGCACCTATTTAATTACAAAAGGTACTTTGCAAAGTAAAAATTATAATTTAATTATAACTAATGGAACTTATACAATAAATCCAAAGTCTGCTTTTGTAACTGCACAAAATTTAACAAAAACTTATGGTGAAGAAGATAACTTAAATTACACAGTAATAGGGCTTTTAAATAATGATGTTCTAAAAGGAGCATTAGGCAGAGAAACTGGCGAAGATGCTGGAACTTATTTAATAAATTTAGGAACTCTTCAAACTTTAAATCCTAATTATTTATTTAATTTGCAAGAAGCATATTATACCATAAATAAAGCCATTTTAACAGTTAATATTGCTAACCAAACTCAAGTTTATGGCGAAGAAGAAAAAGAACTTACTTATACAATTAATGGTTTAAAATTTAACGATGAAATTAATTTTAAATTATTTAGAGAAAGTGGTTTAGATGTTGGAGAATATCAAATTGCTTGTGGCATTCCACAACTTAACAACTATTATGTTCTATTAAACAGCGGAAAATATACAATAACAAAAGCCAAAATAAGCCCTGTTTTAGTTGCTGAAACTTCAACATATAACGGCAAAGCACAAAATTTCACCAACACCAATTTCCCATACGAACTTGAATATACCTATAAATTAAATGGTATACAAGTTGACAGTGTTATAAATGCTGGAACTTATTTAGTTCAAGGATATTTTGCAGGTAATAATAACTATGAACCAGCAAAAAGTAACGCAGTAACTTTTACAATTAACAAAGTTTCAGTTTGTTTTAATTTAGGTAATAATAACTTTGTTTACGATGGCGAAGTAAAATCTCCATATTTTTCTTTCGATTCTTCACTTGGGTTATCTTCAAATGCAATAACTTTTGAATTTGAAAATAATGCAATACCAAGAGAAGTTGGTTCTTATCCTTTCACTATTTTAGTAAATGATGATAACTACACAGGTTTTGCTAGCGGTGTTTTAAACATAACAAAACCTGTAACTATTGTAGGTGATGATTCAATTATAGAATGTGAAGATGCAGTTTTTGATAGCACCATTTCAAACCTAAAACTTGTTAGTCACGTTTTTAATGGAAAATTTAATAATCAACAAGTTTTACAGGCTTGCACATTTGAAAACACTTCAGGTATAGATGAAAGCCACATCTTTACAGTAAGAATGCGTGCCAAAACAAGTGATAGCAATGTTTATGTTTATAAAATAGATAAAAATAATGTTGCAAGCGAAGTTGTTGTTTCTGTTCAAGATGGGTATTATGTATTTAAGGTAGATGGGTTAGATTGTCAATACATAATAACAAAAGATATTGAACCAATGTCCCTTATAACAATTGCTGTAATTATTGCTGTTTCAATTATAGTTTTAGTTGCAATAGTAATAGCCTTTAAAGTTAGGAAAAACCGCAAAAAGAAATTAGCACTAAAAATGGCAAATAACAATGCTACAATTAGCCTAGAAACAGTTACAACTGAAAACAATAACTTAAACGATAAAAATAAAAAGAACAAAAAAGTGCGAGTAGATAATGTTATTTCAAGTGCGTTAAATAATGGAACTGTTAACACTAATGTTGAAAGCATTTTAGATGCTAATAAAAAAACAAGTGAAACCTGTTTAGATGAAAAAAATAAAAACGATGATTTAAACAATAATAACATTAAATAAAATTAAAAAAACACTAAAATATTTTTAGTGTTTTTTTATTAACTTAAATTGTTATTTTAGTTATAAATTTTATTCTGTTTTTGTTCTTGCAATAGTTGTGTTATCTTTCTTACGGTTTTGAAGTTGTTTTATAGGGTGAGGTTTATCTTGATAGCGATAATCTTCTCCTCCTAGTTCCTTTAAACAATAATCCATTACTAAATGGCTTGGCACAGATTTTGGGTCATCGCAAGTAATTGCTTGTTGGTAGCAAAAGTATCTGTCTTTATCGGTTAATTTATTAACATCTTTGTAGTTGTCATCTTTAGCAGTTAAGGTTATAGAGTTTTCAATAACATCTCTTATATAATCTTTGTGGCTGCCAATTTTAAGTAGCATAGGAAATTCTCCATCGCCAAAAACCTCGGTATAGTCTTTCTTTTCATATTTTTTAAGCAACCTAACAGCTTCTTTTAAATGGGCGCATTCCATTTCAAAATGGTCGTACCAGATGTCTTTTAATTCAAGGTTATCTTCATCTTCATAGGCACTATAATATAGGTATGCTTCGGCATATTCGTGCATAACCCATTGTTCTAACCAAGTCATATTAGGGTCTTTTAAACTTTCATATTGTGTTACGTGGGCTTCTTCAATCATTGCAATTTCGCTATAAAGTTTTCTGCCAACATCATTTTTATACCATTGTGCAATGTTCATATAGTAATTCATTGTTTGTTGTTCTGCAGCTGTTATGGTACAGCCAACAAGTTTACTATAAAGGCTTGCTTTTTTTGCATTCATATGTGGCTTTAAGTCATCGGCAGGGTGGCGGTGTTCTGCTATTGTTGGTCTGCCTGGCATAATTTCTGTAAAGCCTCCAACAAGTTTTTTTGCATCAATTTTTTTGTCAACCATTAGCAAGTTGGCAAATCTATATAAATGGTCAAAATCTTCAAGTAAAGCAAAGTCTAATGCTTTCTTGTTAACAGGGTCCTCTTCATATATAGCAAGAGATGCCGTTAAATCTACAGCAAGTTGTTCATAACCAATGGTTGTTTCTAAAATGCTTTCATTTATCGGTTTTAAACAGGCAATGTGTTTTTGCTGCCATTGCTCTTGTCGTCTTATAATAGCCAAACTTTCAAGTATTTCTTTTTCATTGCAGTGTCTGGCAAATTGGTGCATAAACCAAACAGATTCATATTCCGTGCCATTCATCAAAATCACTCTTGTTTTAGAATATGGTCCTGTTTTGTTTTTATTGTAAGCTTTAGGGTACATATCTTTTAAACTTTTAAAATAAGCGCTTAATTCTTTTGTTTCATAGGTTATTGGGTTCATAAATTTTTACCTCCGTAAAAACAATTATTAACTTGTTAGTTATTTAAATACAAGTTTTGTAATTAAAAATAAGTTAATAAAACATTTTTATATAAAAAATATTACATACCCTATTTTTATAAACCTTAGCATTAATATTGGTTAAATACTTATTAAGGTTAAATATATTTAATAGTAAACATAATTAAAATATTAAATAGTGCTTTTTGTATTCTTATTTTTTTAATTTAAATTTTAATTAATAATTAAATTTTTTTTACTAATAAATAAGGTTAAATTATTTTACATTTATAAAATTAACTAACTAAAAAACAAAAGTTAGTGTTAAGTTTGATTTTTTAAAGTTGTGTTAATTCAAATTTAATACTACTTATAAATTAAAACAAAATATTACAAAATAAGCAAAATTAAGTCTGAATAATTTGGTTTGTATTACACAAATTAACTTTGAGTTAAAACAAAAAAAGGGAGAAACAAAAAGAAATGAAAAAACCAATTATGATATTCAGTTTTATTTTAACATTGGTGCTTATGTGTGGGCTAATATTTACAAACACTAGTTTTACAAACAAAAAAGTTTATGCAAAAGGCTTAGATAGCGGGCATATAATTGTTGTGGGTAAGGGAGAAGTAGAGGCTCAACCAGATACTATAAGAGTAAGTTTCAGTTTAAAATGTAAAGCAGAAACAATGCAAGCAGGTCAAGCTAAAATGAGAGAGTCTATTAAAGCTGTAACAGAAAAAATAACACAATATAATAAAGACGCAGTTGTTTACACTAACTATTCTTCTTCATTCCCAGTTTTTGAAGGCGGGCTTTTAGGTTATGAATTTGATAGCTGCTTAATTGCAACATCTCCAAATGTTGAAGATGCAAATGGGCTTGTAGATGCTGTTGTAGAAGCAGGGGCAACAAGTGTGCATAGTGTAAACTATTTGTTGGAAAATAAAGATGAAGCTTACATTAAAGCTTTAAAACTAGCAAAACAAAATGCAGAAGATAAAGCTAATGCTATTTATGGTAACCTAACTTTAAAAGGCTTAAAGGAAGAAGCTGTTTATAATTATTGCGAAGGAAGACAAAACGAAAAAATAAAAATTTCTGCAAAAGTAACAGCTTTCTACGTTGTAAATTCACAAAACTTAGAAAACAATGAAACCGCATCTTTAAAAAATGCTTTTAGCGAGAAAAGTTCATCAACAACCTCCGCTCAAACAAAGCAAGAAAGTTTAGTTAAAAAAGAAAGTTCCTTAAACAATAAAAAACAAAACCTAACTGAAAGTAATGAAAATAAAGAAAGCTTAAACACAAGTGTTGAAACAAGCAGTAATAAAGAAATTAGAAATGAAGAAACTAATAAATTAACTGACACAATAAGTAGTGAAATAAATAAACAAACCTTGAGTGAAACAGCTAATAAAGAAGTTAACCAAAATAAGTTAACTAATTCAAAACAAACAAAAACTAATGCTAGCGAAAGTGCAAGCAAAAACACATCTAAAGAAATTTCAAAAACAAACGAACCATTAAGTATTATAGATGCTAATGGAAATGTGGTTTTAGAAATAATTTAAAAATAAAAAACTGAGAATTAAAGTTCTCAGTTTTTTTATTTATTCTAGTTGTTTAAAACTTCTCTGGATTTATTATAATCACTTTATTGTTTTTTTCTTTTGCATATTTAACTGTATTTCCAGTACCACTAGATTTGCCATTATAGCAAGCAATTCAAATGTTAGAATTATTAACCATATATTTATTTCTATCGTTCATACAACCATTATAATATGTTCTTGTTAAAATAATTACATCGTCACATTGAGATAGTAAATGCCAATATCTTCTTTGTTGAAAACTATTCCATTTAATTTCTTGATTTATACAAGGCACAATCGCAATAATTTTTATTTCACTTTTTTTTCTAAGTTCAAGTAAAATTTCTGTGCCAATCATATCAAAGCCCTCTGCCATACCAGTTAAAAAAGTTGTTATTTTATTATCAATTAATTTATTAAAAATTTTTGCAACTTCTTTTTTAAAGTTTTTACAACTTTGTTTGTCTTCATTATAACCCCAAGGCAAAAATTTTGGTCTGTGTCCAGTTATAGTTGCAGTTTCTTCTTTTTTTATGTGTATTTTCAATTTTATATTCTCCTTTAATAGTCTCAGTATTCATTATAGCATAATTTATGTTTATTAGTACTCATTTTGGCAATTATTATGCATAATTTATGTTTCTGAATTTTTTAATAATTGAAAAATATACCTTATACTAAATTATAAGTTGGAGGGCATATGAATATTAACGATATTTTAGCAAGAATAGGCTATGTAAGAAATACGGTAAATTTATCTGCTAGAGAATTAAGTTTACGAATGGGTATGAGCCCTCAATATGTTGCCCAAATTGAACGCGGAAGAATAGTGTTAACAGTGGAAAAATTGTTGCAGATTTTAGAAATTTGTAATTTTCCATTAAAGCGATTTTTTAGTGATGATATTTTTAATTATGAAACAGATAAAGAACTAGAGAATTTATTACAATCACTCCCTGTAGATAAAAAGAAGAATATAATTGAATTTATTAAAAAATAACTTTTAATAATTTCAGCTATTGTAAAGTAATGGTTAAATTTTATGGAACGAACTATAATAGTTTGTTTACGAAAGTTGCAAATTGTTTTAAATTTTAAAAATGTTATTATTGAAATAGATAAAAATAAAAGTCAAGATTTTTTTCTTGACTTTTATTATAGAAATTTTAGGTAATTTAGTATTTAAAAATTGAACAATAAATTGTTATATTTAATAGATATAATAAATTTTATTTATAATTTTTAATAATATTTAAAATTATTTCTTTTAGTTCCTCTAAATTAGAATAGTATTTAATTTTACAATCTGGGAAAGCTCCAAACACCATATTTGAAATTTTAGCATCTTTCTTTGCAACAAGTTCTGTTGCAACATTATTTTGTTTTGCAATGCCAAGTTCTATTCCAAGCCCTAAAGATTTGTTTGTAACATCGGCAAGAAATAATTTACTTGTTCTAATCATTTCAAGGTCATAATCTACCATAGCTTTATTAAGTTGTTGCAATGTTATGGTTGGGTTTTGCATTTCTATTTTATTTCTATAATTTTCAATGTCGGTTGGTTGAATAACTTTTAAGTTGGTTAAATTTTCTTTGATGATATCAACAATAAAAGGAAAAATGTCCGTGTCTTCTTTTTTAGTTGCAAAAAATGCACCGCCAATAAAAATATGTTCCATTTTTCTAATCTCCTGTATTTTTTTATTTACAAAAAAGTAAAATTGTTTAAAAAATTTTTATTCATAAGTTACTATTAATATTTAATTTAAAATTGTTTTTATTTTTTTAAATGTAACAAAAACTAAAATTAAAACATAAAAAATTTTGTGATTTTTACATAATATTTTAACATTTATTTATCTATTTACAAAAGCATTATTTAGTGTTTTTTTATTTTAAATAAATATACTTAATTACTATAAAAATTTGAATAATCAAAATGGTTATATTCCTTTTGTTTTCTAACATTTACAAATTTTATGTGCTTTATATTTATATGGAAAATAATTACCAAAATTTACCTAGTTTTGTTTGACTTTTGGGGCTTTAAAAAACTACAATTAAATAAGGAGAATTAAAAATGCAAAGAGCCAGTGGGGTTATGTTACACATATCTAGTTTGCCTAGTTTATATGGCTTTGGCAGTTTAGGGAAAGAAGCTTTTGATTTTGTAGATTTTTTATATGAAAGTGGCTTTAAATATTGGCAAATTTTACCCCTTAACCCAACTAATGAAAGTGGCTCTCCCTTTCAAAGTTATTCTGTTTTTGCTGGCAATATTAGCTTACTTGATTTAATACCTTTTTTAACAGAAGAAGAAAAGAAAAGTTTTTTAAAAGATAGCAAAAAATTTTGTGTGGAAAACAAAACTTCATCATCTTTTGCTTTTTGTAATCAAATAGATTTTGAAATGGTTTATTGTACGAAAATAAAATACCTAAAAAATGTGTTTGAAAGAAATATTAATAAAACTAATTTAGAAACTTTTAAAAAACAACATTCATTCTGGCTAGAAGATTATTGCTTGTTTTGTGTTTTAAAAGATATTTATTCAACATCTTATTGGAAATTTCCAAAAGGGTTAAGCAATTATAACAAAGCAGAAATTTTAAAATTTAAAAAAGAACACAAAACAGAAATAGAGTTTTATTGTTTTATTCAATATTTATTTTTTACTCAATGGCAAGAACTAAAACAATATGCAAATAATAAAAACATTAAAATTTTTGGTGACCTAGCTTTTTATCCTGCTGGAGATAGTTGTGATGTTTGGGCGAATCGTGATGATTTTTGCTTTGATGAATATGATGCTCCAAAAGGCATTGCGGGTGTTCCGCCAGATTATTTTTCTAAAGATGGGCAAGTGTGGGGTAGCCCAGTATATAATGTAGAAAATATGAAAAATAATGGTTATAAATTTTGGTTAAACCGTTTTAAACACGCAAAACTTTTTTTTGATGTTGTAAGGTTAGACCATTTTAGAGGGTTTGAAGCCTTTTGGGTTGTGAAGAATTATAAAGCAACAAGTGCAAAAAACGGCAAGTGGGTTAAAGGTTTGGGGCTGGAATTTTTTGAAACTTTAAAAAACAAAAACATTCCAACTTTTGTTGCAGAAGACCTTGGAATTATAACCAAAGATGTTAAAAACTTAATAGATAAACTTGGCATTGCAGGAATGAAAGTTTTTCAGTTTGCTTTTGATGGCAATGCAAAAAATCCGTATTTTCCACATAACTATACAGAAAACTGTGTTGCATACCTTGGAACACACGATAACAACACTTTTATTGGCTTTTTAGAAAATGAAGTATCGCCAAAAACTTTGAAAGAAATTAAAAACTATTTAGGGCAGGCCGAAGATGCTAGCAATAAACAAGTTTTAGATATGGCATTTTCTGTTTTGTTAAACAGTCGTGCCGATATTGTTGTTTTAACAATGCAAGATATTTTGTGTTTAGATGGTAATTACCGAATGAATACGCCATCTACAATTAATAATAATTGGTGCTTTAGGTTAAATTATAATTACAATAGTAAGGAATTAAAACGCTTTTTACTAAACTTAAATATTAGTGCAAATCGTACTTAGTTTCTTTTGACAATTTTTAAGTTTTTTTAGTATAATTAACATTAGTAAATATAGTTACAAAGATAGTGTTTTTGTAACTAATGCTAATTTGAGTTTTGTTTTTAAAATTTTTGTTAAAATTATTTTATTTATTTTGTAAATTAAATTTTTATAATTTAAATTTTAGTTTAAACTTAATTTTTATAAATCAAAATAAAGTTACAACTAAACTTATAAAATCACTTCTAAGTAGGCACTGTTAAAACTACAGTAATGCTTTAAAAAGTTAAAAGTTGTTTTTTAAAAAAAGTAATGTAAAACAATTTGCTGGAAATAAAAAGATTATATAAAAGTCCACTTAGGAGAAAATTAAAAAATGACCATTAAAGAACAAATGTATTTGTTCAACCAAGGAACATATTATCACGCTTATAACCTGTTGGGGTGTCATCTTGTTAAAGCCCAAAACAAAACAGGTGCTTTTTTTCGTGTTTGGGCACCAAATGCAAAGAGTGTAAGTGTGGTGGGCGATTTTAATGGTTGGAACGCAACTTTAAACAAAATGAAGAAACTAGAAAAGAGTGGCATTTGGGAAGTTTATGTTGAAGAGGTCTCTATTTATCAAAAATATAAATATCAAATAACCACAAAGAAGGGTGAAAAAATTTTAAAGGCAGACCCATATGCTTTCTATCAAGAGACAAATGGACACGATGCCTCTATGGTTTACGATATTTCTGGTTACACTTGGCAAGATAAAAAATATTTAGAAAGTGTTAATAACAAAGATATATATTCAAGCCCTATGAATATTTATGAAGTTAATTTTCTTTCTTGGCGCAGAGGAGAAAACTATGAATATTATACCTACAACAAATTAACAGAAGAATTAATTCCTTATGTTAAAGAGATGGGTTACACCCACATAGAAATTATGCCCTTAACAGAATTTCCTTTTGATGGCTCTTGGGGTTATCAAGTTACTGGTTATTTTGCAATAACTTCTCGGCTTGGAACTCCACAACAGTTTATGCACTTTGTGGATGAATGCCATAAAAACAACATTGGCGTTATACTTGATTGGGTGCCTGCTCATTTCCCAAAAGATAGTTTTGGACTTATAGATTTTGATGGAGAAGCACTATATGAAAATAAAGGATGGGATAGAAAAGAACATAAATCTTGGGGTACAAGGCGTTTTGATTATGGTAGAAATGAGGTCCAAAGCTTTTTAATTTCATCTGCAATGTTTTTGTTAAAGGAATATCATATAGATGGCATAAGAGTAGATGCAGTTGCCTCAATGCTATATTTAGATTACGATAAAAAACAAGGGGAGTGGTTGCCAAACTCTAGGGGCGGAAAAGAGAATTTAGAAGCAATAGCTTTTTTGCAAAAATTAAATTGTGCAGTGTTTAACGAATTCCCAAAAACACTTATGATTGCGGAAGAATCTACCGCTTGGCCACTGGTTTCAAAGCCAACAAATATTGGCGGTTTGGGCTTTAATTTTAAGTGGAATATGGGCTGGATGAATGATGTTTTAGAGTATGTTAAAATTGACCCTTGGTTTAGAAAGGGTGCACATAATAAATTAACTTTTTCTATGTTTTATGCTTTTTCCGAAAACTTTGTTTTGCCAATTTCTCACGATGAAGTTGTGCACGGTAAAGGCTCTTTAATGGAAAAAATGTTTGGAGAATATAACGAAAGATTTGATGAATATCGTGCTTTTCTTGCGTATATGATTAGTCATCCTGGTAAAAAATTAACTTTTATGGGCATAGAATTAGGTCAATTTAAGGAATGGGATAATGGAACAGGGCTTGATTTTTGTTTGTTAGATTTTGAAAAACATAGGCAATTAAAGGAATATGTTAAAGCTTTAAATAATTTCTATTTAAACAATAGCGAATTGTATGAAATAGATTTTTCTTGGGAAGGTTTTAAATGGATTATTCCAGATGATAATGTTCAAAACATTTTAGCTTATATTAGAAAAAACAAGAAGAACGAAGAATTAATTTGTATTATTAACTTTTCTCCAAGCATAAGAGAAAATTATAGAATTGGAGTGGAGAAGGGAAAATATAAAGAAGTGTTTAATGCTTCACTTAAACAATTTGGTGGTGGCGAAATACAAACGAAAGATAAGATTTATAGCAGTGATAAAAAATCAATGCACGGCTATGATAGCAGTATAGAGTTGAGTTTAAGTAGTTACAGTGCAATATTTTTAAAAAAAGTAAATAATAAAAAAAGGGAAAATAAAAATAATGGAAAGTAAAGAAAAATTATCTTCAACTAAAAAAACTGCAAACAAAGAAACTGTAAAAAAAGAGGTTAAAACAAACAAAACTTTAGCAACTTCAACCGCTAAAAAAACCTCTGCAAACAATAAAAAAAGTGCAACAGATTCAAATAAAAAATTGCTAAAAGAAACCACAAAAACAGAAGCAAAATTAAATACAAAATCGAGTGCAAAAAAACAACCAACTTCTGCTGCAAAAAAGGTTTCAGCAAAATTGGCACCTTCTAAAAATGCTAAAAACAGTGCTAAAACAGTTGCCCAACAAAAAGCAAACAATGTTTCTAATCAATTAGATATGGCTAAAAAAGGGCTAAAGGAAGTTTCAAAACAAAGTAATAACACAAAAAAAGAAACAATAACTTTAGCAACTGAAAAGTCACTAAAGGAAGAACAATCAACTGTTGAAAATTCTAATCAAAAAAACATTGATATTTTAAATGATAATAATTTAAAAAATGTGGAAACAAATAATTCTCTACAAGCAAAAACCACACAAAATCAAACAGTGTTAAATGAAGAAAATAACAAAACTAAAGTGCTTTATGTGGTTTCTGAATGTCATCCATTTTGTGCAACTGGTGGGCTTGCTGATGTTGCAGAAGGGTTGCCTAAATTTATTAATAATAACAGCAATATAGATATGCGTGTTGTGCTTCCTCTGTATAGCGATATTCCAAGTATGTATAGAGATAGTTTTAAATTTTTAGGCTATAAATATGTGCCAGTTGCTTGGAGAAATGTTTATTGCGGAGTGTTTACCTACACCTTAAATGGCGTAACTTATTATTTTTTAGATAATGAATATTATTTTAAACGTGGTGGCGGTATTTATAGTTATTACGATGATGGTGAACGCTTTGCTTTTACCTCTCGTGCTGTTTTGGAACTTATTTCGCTTATGAATTTTAATCCAAACATTATTCATTGTAACGATTGGCAATCTGCACTTATTCCAATTTATTTAAAAACTGTTTATGCTAATAACCCAAACTTTAACAATATTAAAACAGTGTTTACCTTGCACAACACAGAATATCAAGGTAAGTTTGACATTAAAATTATTAGTGACCTTTTTGGCATTGATGCAAGATATACAAGTTTACTAGAATATAATAAAGACCTTAACCTTGTTAAAGGTGCAATTTGTTGTTGTGATAAATTTACAACAGTTAGCCCAAGTTATTCTCAAGAGATTTTATCTCCAGAACATAGCAATGGTCTAGACCCTATTTTAAGGCAAAATGCCTATAAAATATGTGGAATTTTAAACGCTATAGATTGTGAATTTTATAACCCAAAAACCGATAATGTTTTATATAAAAATTACGATGTTAATTCCATTCAAGAGAAATGCGAAAATAAACTTGCCATTCAAAAAGAGTTAGGGCTAGAAGTTAATAAAGATGTTCCTATGATGTGTATTGTAACCCGTATGGCAAAGCATAAAGGGTTAGACCTTATTAAAACTTGTATGGAGGGTATTGTTGCAAATAATTCTGTTCAATTTATTGCAGTGGGTGGTGGAGATAGAGAATATGAAGATTATTTTAAATATTTGCAAAGCAAATACCCAACTAAAGTTAAAGCACTTCTAGGTTACAGTAACACCTGGGGAAGAAAAGCCTATGGTGCTAGTGATATTTTTATTATGCCATCTAAATCAGAACCTTGCGGGCTTTCTCAAATGGTTGCAAGTCGCTATGGAGCAATTCCTATTGTAAGAGAAACTGGTGGCTTAAAAGATAGTATGTGGGATTTTGGCTGTGAAGGTGGAGGAAATGCTTATACTTTCCATAACTATAATATACAAGATCTTGTTTATTCCATTACTCGTGCTTTGAACGATTATAAAAACAAAACCGATTGGCAAAACAAAATGAAAATTTGTATGTCAAGAGATTTTAGTTGGAAAGTTTCTGCCAATGGTTATATTTCTATTTATAATGAACTTTCAAAATAATTTATATAAATTACTTAAATAAAAAATCATATGTGTTAACGCAAAAGTTAATATTTGAATATTTATTTATATAATCATTAAAGCATTTAAAATATGAATATAGAAATGGAATATTACAATTTTTAATTGTCAAATTTAATTTTTTAAATTAATATTATTTAACAAATTAATTTTGTTAATATTAAAGTAATAGTTCATTAATTAATTTTAAGAAAATAAGAAAATTAAAAAACTATATTTATATATTAGATAATTTGTGCATTACATTAAAAAAATCAAAAGTGTTAAACATAAACAAAAAAAGTAAAATTAAATATGTGGTAGGAGAATTTTTTAACCTTATGAAGCAAATTACCGAAAAAGAAGCAATTTCTAAAATTAACGAACAATTAGAAAAATATTATAACATATCACTTAAAGATGCTACAGATAGGCAACTTTTTAAAGCTCTTGCTGGTGTTTGTATAGATGAGATGTTTATTAAAAGGCAAAAGTTTAGCAAAAATTGCAAAAAGAAAGATGGCAAAGCAGTTAACTATATGTGTATGGAGTTTTTAATAGGCAAAACTTTAAGAACAAGTTTATTTAATTTAGGCTTTGAAAAATCCTTTGGTAAGGCACTAAAGGCTAATGGAAGAGATATACAAAATCTTTATGCTATAGAAGATGATGCTGGGCTTGGTAATGGTGGGCTTGGCAGGCTTGCTAGTTGTTTCTTAGATTCTCTTGCAACGCTAGATTATCCTGTAACTGGGCATTGCTTAAGGTACGATTTTGGTTTGTTTAAACAAAAATTTGTTGATGGGCAGCAAACTGAACTTCCAGATGAATGGCTTGGAAGTGGTGAGGTTTGGCAAATTCCAAGGCAAGATAAAGCTTGCAGAATTAAGTTTGATGGTCAGATAAACGAATATATGGAAAATGGGCATATGAAAGTAGAATATCGTGATTGCACAGAAGTTGAAGCTTTCCCTTACGATGTTATGTTCAGTGGTTACGATTCTAAAAATGTTGCTGTTTTAAGGTTATGGTCGGCAAGAAGTTTTAATACTTTCGATACAAAAAAATTCTCTCAAGGTGAATATACTCAAGCAATGGCAGAAAAAAATGAACTTGAACTTTTAAGCAAAGTTCTATATCCTGCCGATGACCATATGCAAGGCAAAGCCTTAAGGCTTAGGCAACAATATTTTTTAGTTTCTGCAGCAATGCAAAGTATTGTTACAACCCATAAGCGAAGATATAAAAATTTAAAATTATTACCAAAATTTATTGCCGTTCATTTAAACGACACTCATCCTGTTTTATGTGTGCCAGAGCTACTTAGAATCTTGATGGATGAAAACGAAATGTCGTGGGAAGATGCTTGGAATATAATAGATAAAACTATAAGCTACACTAATCACACAATTTTAAAAGAGGCATTAGAAGTTTGGGATGAAAATTTAGTAGCAAGAACATTACCACGAATTTACAGTATATTAAAAGAAATAGATAGGCGTTTTAGAAGTGCCTGTTGCGAACTTGGCGTGTCATATTCTGCAGTTGAGGAAATGGCAGTTATTAGCAATCGTAAAGTTAGTATGGCAAATCTAGCTATAATTGCAAGCCATAAAGTTAATGGCGTTTCAAAACTTCATTCAAATATTTTAAAAGATAGAATATTCAAAAATTTTAATGGAATGTATCCACAAAAATTTACAAATGTTACAAATGGGGTAACTCATCGCCGTTGGTTATGTGAAAGCAACCCAAAACTTAGCGAACTTATTGAAAGTTTAATTGGAGATAAGTTTATTAAAAATGCAAGTTGGCTAGAAAATTTAGAAAAGTTTGCTGATGATGACTCTGTAATTAAAAAAATAAAAAACATTAAACTAAAAAATAAAGAGGAATTTGCAAAATTTCTTTATGAAAAACAGGGCATTAAAATAGACCCAACAACAAGGTTTGATGTTCAAGCAAAACGCATACACGAATATAAAAGGCAATTACTAAATGTGTTACACATAATTTATTTATATTCAGTTTTAAAAGAAAATCCAGATGCCGATATTACCACTCAAACTTTTATTTTTGCAGGCAAAGCCGCAAGTGGTTATAGAAGAGCAAAAGAAATTATTTATTTAATTAATCAATTAGCTTTAGAAATAGATAAAGATGAAAAAGTTAGCAAAAAACTAAAAATAGTTTTTGTTGAAAACTATTCAGTAACAGTTGCCGAAAAACTTATGCCAGCAACCGATGTTAGTGAACAAATTTCTCTAGCAGGTCAGGAAGCAAGTGGAACAGGAAATATGAAGGCAGTTTTAAATGGGGCGTTAATGCTTTGCACACCAGATGGCGCAAATATAGAAATTAGTGATGTTTGTGGTAAAGATAGTTCGTTTATGTTTGGTATGACAGCAGAAGATGTTGCAAACACTTGGAAGAATAATTATAACCCAAGAAACTATTACGATAATAATCCAAAAATTAAAACTGTTATAGATTTACTTTCTATTGGTTTTAATGGAACTTCTTTTAAAGGGCTTGCTGATTATTTGTTAAGCACTAATGGAGATTTTGACCCATATATGTGTCTTGCCGATTTTGAAGCCTATTTAAAAGCTTGTGAAGATATGGATGTTTTATATAGAAAACCACTCAAATGGCATAAACAGGCACTAAAGAATATATCTAAAATGGGTTACTTTTCTTCTGATAGATGCATAGAAGAATATGCTAAAAATATTTGGAACTTACAAAAAATTTAATTGTTTATTATTTTAGTATTTTAAATTAACTTATAATATTATTAAACATTTTTAATTTGTTTTAGTTAAAGGGTTTTAACAAAAAGGTTTTAAAAACCAAAAAAGTTAATGCCCTTTTATGTTAAAATTAGATTAGAATTTTAAAAAGTTGTTTTTAGTTTTGAAATTTGCGTTTTAAAGTAAATTAAAATTAGCATAACTAAAACATAGTTTAGTAACTGTTAAAATATAATAATCATAACCGCTTGTAACAATAATGCTATTTAGTTTAGTAAAAATATTTTGTTATGAATATAACTTATGATAAATTTAGTATTATAAAATAAACTAAATTAAAAGGGGATGTATGTTTATGAGTGAATATCAGTTTAACCCAATATATAACAAAGTTCCAACTGGGGCTAGTTTAGTTAATAAAAATGTAAAATATTCACTTAAAATAAATAAAAGCATTGGTTCTACTGCTGTGTTTTTTAATTATTGCTTTGATGGCTCAAACACCACAACTTTAGTAAAAATGCAAAGTAATGAATTAGGGGATGAAATTGAATATTCAGTAACAATAACTTTTGAAAGTGTGGGGCTTTATTGGTATTGCTTTCAAGTTTTTCAAGGTGAACATAGCTATTTTTTGCAAAAAGATAACAACTTTAATGTTTCACCAACTGGCAATAATCCAAGCAGATTTCAACAACTTGTGTATGCAAATGAAAATAAGGTAGAAGCAAACTACAACAGTGGGGTTATGTATCATATTTTTGTGGATAGATTCTGTAAAAAAGGTGAAGTTAAACCTCATACTGATATGATTTTGCGTGATGACTGGGGTGGCGAAATAACAAAAAATTCTCAAAGCTTTAAGGTTATTAACAAAGAATGTTTTGGTGGAAATTTAAATGGAATTATAGGTAAGTTAGATTACTTAAAAAGTTTAAATGTAACAACAATTTATTTGAGCCCAATTTTTGAAGCCAATAGTTACCATAAATACGACACTGCAGATTATTCAAAAATAGATAGTATGTTCGGCACAGAAAAAGACTTTGTATCTTTAATATTAAAAGCTAAACTGAAAAACATTAATATAATTTTAGATGGTGTTTTTAACCATACGGGAGATGATAGCGTTTACTTTAATAAATATTCAACTTATAACAGTGTTGGTGCATATCAAAGTAAAAACTCACTTTATTACGATTGGTATAACTTTACCGATTATCCAGAAAAATATGATAGTTGGTGGGGCATAGATTGTATGCCACAAATAAAAGACAATTCCCCTAATTTTACCAACTTTTTGTGTGGAAATTGTGGAATTTTAAAAAAGTATATGAAACTTGGTTTGCTTGGGTTTAGGTTAGATGTTGTAGATGAAATAGAAAATAGTAAACTTAACCAAATATGTTCCAGCATTAGAGAAGTTAAAAAGAATGCTCTTATTTTAGGAGAAGTGTGGGAAGATGCATCAAATAAAATTGCTTATGGTTACAGAAGAAACTATTTTCTTGGTAAACAACTAAATTCGGTTATGAACTATCCATTAAAAGATGCAATAATAAATTATATAGAAACCAAAAATTGTTCAAATTTAAGAAACACAATTTTTATGTTATTAGACCATTACCCAAAAAATGTTTGCGATAACTTAATGAACATTTTAGGCACTCACGATAGTAGTAGAATTATGAGTGTTATAAATGCTTTTACCAATAATAAACTAGAGGCAGAAAGTTTGCTTAAAATTGCAACGCTTTTACAATTTACTTGCTTTGGCGTGCCTTGCATTTTTTATGGCGATGAACAAGGCTTGCAAGGAGTTAATGCCCCTTATTGCAGAGTTTGTATGCCAACGAAAAATGCTAATATAAAACTAACTAATTGGTATAAATTTTTAGGTAAACTAAGAACGGAAAAGGTTTTTGAAACTGGTAAACTAAATGTTTTAGTGGCAGATAATGAGTTGTTTGGTTTTGAAAGGGTAGATAAAAAAATTAAATTTATTTTTTTAACAAACTGTGGTTTAGAGGAAAAACACTTTACCCTACAACACAAGTTTAAAAATTATGAAACTGGGAAAATGGAGAATAACATAGTTAGCATAAAACCTAAAAGTTATTTAATTTTAACAAATAAAATTTAAATTATATGTTTAAAATAATTTGTTTATAAAGGTTGTTTTTCTTAACTATTTTTTTATTTAATAAATAGTGTCATTATTATTTTTATACCACTAAAATTTATAATAAAAAAAATACTATTAACTTTTAATAGTATTTTTTTTGTTTTCTATTAATTCCTGCATCATTTGTTCCATTCTTTGCATACATTTTTTCTGATTAAAATCTTTTGCACTTTCATAATATTTCTTTTCGTATTCTTTTCTTAATGCTTCATTTTCTATAAAGTTATCAAGAACTCTTGCCAAATCTTTCTCATCTCGCTTTTTAAAAATGCAGGTTTCATCTATAGCAAAATTTCTTGTTGCACTAAGGTTACTATCGCTAACAATTGTGCATTTCCCGCAAGCAATTGCTTCTAAACACGCAATACCTTCAAGTTCAATGTCGGCAGGGTGAACATATATGTCGCTATAGTTTATAACTTTTATAATTTCATCTCTACTTAAAAACTCAAATTTAGGTTGTATAGGTAAATTTTTACTTAACTTTCTATATTTCTTTTCATTAGGCCCAAGCCCTGCCAAAATTAGTTGTATGTTATCTTTATATTTGCTTTTATATAAGGCTTTAATTAAAGTGTCTTGGCTTTTTTCTCTGCCAAATCTACCAATAGTTAACACAACAATTTTGTTTTTATATTCTTCAGGCTTTTCAATTTCCAATTTTTTAACTTGTTCATTAACTCCATTAGAAATAACATAAGCCCTTGGCGGAACACTATCCTCTTTTAAGTTATTTTCAAATGTTTGTTTAATAAATTCAGTAGGGTAGTGAACCCCATCTACATATTGATAAAAATGTTTGTATAAAAATCTATATAACTTATGGTTCACAAGTTTTAACTTATTCATTTTTATATGAGATGTAAAGTTTTCAGCCTGCATATGAAAGCCAGCAGTTATAGGAATGTTTAAATTCAATTCCCTTATAACTTTAATTGTTGTTATGCCAAGCCCAAGTGGAACCATAATATGAACCAAGTCGGCATTTTGCACAGCTTGTTTAATAATATCTTTATCTGGTTTTGCAAGGGTAACTCCAACTTTTTCAACATATTTATCTAACATCTTGCCAAAACTAATGTTTGGCACTACATAATAATCTTTTTCGTTTTTCTTATCTTGGTCGCCACATAAAATTGTTACTTTATGGCCAGCACTTTTTAAATATCTAATTAAATTCATTGCAGCAACTGTAGTGCCATTATTTTCTTTTCCTAAAACATCACACACAATGGTTATGTTCATTCTTTTTTATCTCCTGTAATAATTTAGTTACAAAAATTTTTTGGTATTTTTATTATATTTATAAATATCTAAATTATTTTATGAATTTAATTATAACACAATTATTAATATTTAACAAATTTATTAATACAACATAGTTTTAACATAATGCTTTTTTATAAAAAACTTTTAAATTAAAAAAAATATCTGCTAACTATTGTTAGCAGATATTTAATCATTCAATATATTTTTTTTAATAAACCAAATTATAATTTTAAACTATTATAATTTAATTAAAAACTTTTTTTGATTTTGCAAATTAACTTATCTTTAGTTTTATTTATCTAAAACGGCATCAATTTCTGTTGTGCCAGCAGGCTGTAGGTTAGGGGCAACGCTTGCTTGTGCTGGGCTTGTAGCTTCTACAGCTTGACTTTCTGTTCCACCTTGAAAATTATCAAAGAAGATTTGTGCTTCTTCTTGTGAAACTAAACCTTGTTCAACTTTGTATTGCATAAAACGAAGTTTAAGTTCATCTATATGTGTTTGCATTTCTTCGTTGTTAGCAGGGCTTGCTTCTGCTTCAGCAATTCGTTCATCAAGAGTTTTTGCAACTTTAAGGGCTTCTTCTGCTCTTGTTCTTTCAACAGCATCTTGTGCGGAAACAAAACCAAAATAGTTATCTTCGTGAGAAACATTTTCACAATCGCTAAGTGCATCAAGAGTGTCATCTGCAGATTGAGGATTAATTTTAGAGTAAACTAAGGTTGGTCTGTCAACTTGTTTGCTACGTTTAAAAATTTCAATAAAATCGTATTTGCCAGAACTTTCAATATAGCCAACGGTTTTTGGCAAACCTTCAATAGCTGTATCGTGGTCTTGCTGTCTAACATATCTGCAGAAACCTAAACTTTCAATTTGACCTTCGCACCTTTCAATTTGAGACATTTTACTTTCAAGATAAGGCACTGCAAAAGCCCTAACGCCAACGGTGTAGCCAGCTTCTTTAAATTTTGTCATAGCATCATCAGCAATTCTGTTATTCTTTAAAGTTTGGTGAAGAATAATGTTGTATTTATTATCTTTAAAATAATTAATAACATCAGATGTAATTTCTAAGCCAATTTGGTCTGTTGCTGCGGTGTAAAGGTCTGGGTATAGGGCTTTAATTTCATCTGCTTGTGGGTGAAAGCCTCTAAAAAAATCATTATCAATTTGAATAAACTCTCTTCTAGTGGACATTCCAAAAGTATAGTTTATAAGTGCTGTTTTGCCAGCTCCAGATTGCCCACCAACAACAACTGCAAGTGGTTTTCTAGATGGAACTATATCTTTAGCTATTGCTCTTATAATTGTTTCCTTTATGCCTTGAAGTTGTTCTTCAGGAAGGCGATACATTTTCATAACTTCTTTTTCTGTAATGTTAGCCATTCACTTCACCCCTTTTAAGCATTGGTCCATAAACATTAATAATTTTGTCTATAACCTTAAAATTAAATTTGTTCATTTCATTTTCATCATCTAACAATTTCATTAATGCCTTATTTTCTTTGCTGTAACCATTTTTGCAATGTTTAGCTATCATAGCATTCATAATCTCTCTTGCAACTTCAATTTTTGTATTATCGTTCAAAATTTTTCCCCCTTACTAAAATTTATTTTTGTTAGTATACCACAATCATTTTTTAGTTGCAATTTTTATTTAATTAAATTGTTTTGCTTATTTGCTAGTGTAACAACTGCAACACTTTCAAGCATAAATTATATACTATTTAAAGTTTAATATATATTTATGTTTTTGTAAATAGTAATTTTTTATTTACTTACCATAATATATTACACACAAAAAATATTAATTTACAATTTACAAAAATCTAGAAACTTTTGGCATTGTAAATTTTTTTGTGTCTATATGTTCTATTTCAAGCAAATGCAATTTATTATGTAAGCCTCCACCATAGCCCGTTAAACTGCCATTACTTCCAACAACTCTATGGCAGGGTATAATTATGCATATTGGGTTGCTGCCCACTGCACCTCCAACTGCCTGGCAAGACATTCTTTTTATGTTGTGTTTAATAGCAATGCTTTTTGCAAGGTCATTATAGGTTATAACTTGTCCAAAAGGAATTTTTAACATTTCATTAATAACCTCTTGTCTAAATGGGGTAATGTTATTTATTTTAAATTTTGGTGTAAAATTAGGGTTGTTTCCACTAAAATAAATATCCAGCCATTTTTTTGTTATTTTAAAAATTTCTAAATTATCATTTAAATTCTCCTCATTGTTATTGAATTTAAAGGTGGGCTTGTTTTTATAAAAA
The DNA here is from genome assembly GCA_910584815.1 of uncultured Christensenella sp. GTDB lineage: Bacteria > Bacillota > Clostridia > Christensenellales > UBA1242 > UBA7862. The sequence continues at coordinate 32,614 of CAJUBT010000008.1, forward strand.
TCTTCAAAATATAATCCAGTTAAATTTTCTCCATCGCTATTTAAAATTATATTTCCTATTGGAGAAGAGTAAATGCATTTATATTCCATATTTAAACATTCCTTTTGAATTCTGTTTTTTATATTTTAACATAAATTTAAAACCTATTAAAAGCATTAAAAATAGTTTTTAAATTTTGGGTTATTATGTTAAAATAACACTATATTTGGCAAATAAATTTTGTATGATAAATTTAAAATTATAAACATAAAATAGTTGCCATTCTGCTATAAATATTTTTATAAGATAATTACTAATTTAAAATTTTTAAACTTAATTTTAAAAATTAATTTTTAGATTTTAAATAAATTATAAAACTAGAAAAAACAAATAAATTAAGGGGGAGAATTTACAAATGAAAATTGCTCTTACTGGTGCAACTGGAAATATGGGCAGGGAAGCTTTGCTTGAATTAAGTAAATTACAGAATATAGACAAAATTAAAATTCTTGTTTCACCAACCAGTGCTAAAAAAGCCGAAATGGTTATAAATAGATGTGGGAAAAATAAAAACAAAATTGAAATTGTTTTTGGAAATATAACAAGCCTAACTAGCTGCAAGGAACTTGTTAAGGATGTTTCTTATTGCATCCATTTAGCTGCAGTTATTCCGCCAAGGGCAGATAAACACCCAGAACTTGCTGTAAGTTGTAACGAAAATGGAACTAAAAATTTAATTATAGCCATAGAAGAATGTAATCCTCAACCAAAATTTATTCACACTTCCACAGTTGCTTTATATGGTAATAGAAACTATAAATGTGCTTTCGCAAACACTGGAGACCCCCTTCTTGTTAGCCCTTTAGATGTTTATTCGGTAACTAAATTGCGTGCTGAATTTGCTGTGCTTGAAAGTAACTTGCAAAATTGGGTTATTTTAAGACAATCCGCAATGCTACACACAAATATGTTAAAAGATAATATGAACGATGGGCTTATGTTCCATACCTGTTTTAATTCTCCACTTGAATGGGTAACAGCACACGATAGTGGAGTGCTTATTGCCAATATTATAGATAAAGATAGCAAAGAAGATTTATCTAAATGCTTTTGGAAGAAGATATTTAACATAGGCGCAAATGGTAGAAATCAAATTACAGGCTACTGCACTTTAAACGATGGTTTTAAAATAATTGGTGGCACAACCAAAAACTTTTTTAAGCCTTATTATAATGCAACCCGTAATTTTCACGGTGTGTGGTTTTATGATGGAAGCGAACTTGACAATTTGTTTCACTATGTAAGCCAGGATGTTAAAGATTATTGGAAACAAACTTCTAAAAAATTTTGGTATTATAAATTTGGTAAAATTATTCCTAAAAAACTAATATCAAAATTCGCTATTCAAAAATTATTCAAAGATGATAATTCCCCAGCTTATTGGTATAGCCAAAACGACATCCCTAAACTTACAGCTTTTTTTGGTGGAAAAGAAAATTATGAAAATTTACCAAAAGATTGGAATAACTTTAATTTGCTTGCTGAGAATAAAACCCCAGAGGGTAAAACTATAGATTTTAGTAAATTAACCAATAAGAAAAATGCAAATCTAATAGATTATGGTTTTGATTATTTTAAGCAGGATAGTGAAATAACAAAGCAAGATTTAGAAAATGTTGCAAAAATGCACGGTGGTAAACTTTTAACAAAAACTTTTAAAACTGGAGATGTTTATGCAACTGTTTCTTGGCAGGATCAAGATGGTAACGAGTTTTCAGCAAAGCCCTTTACTGTTTTAAGGGCAGGGCATTGGCTAAACCCTTGTTACACATCATTCAGTTGGGAATTTGATAGATTAAGTAAAACCGATAAAATATATTCACAAATTTGGCACACCTCTCATAATAAAGATGAAAACTATGTCTATTTTTTAGATAATAACTTTAATGCACAAATAAGGATGGATAAATGAGAACTTTAATATGTTATTTTTCTGGCACAGGTAACACCAAAAAAGTGGTAGATAAATATGTTGAAGAATTTAAAAATAATGGTTGCAATGTAACTGTGCAAGCAGTGGAGAATGAATGTAATGAAGATTTTTCAAGTTACGATAGCATTGGCATTGCTTACCCAATTCACGCTTTTAATGCACCTTCTATAATAGTAAATTTCTGTAAAAAAATGCCAAAACAGGCAACAAAAAAAATGTTATACATAATTAAAACATCGGGTGAACCACTAAAAATTAATAACATTTCTTCCACTAAAATTGTGCGTATTTTACGCAAAAAAAAATATGTGTTAAATAATGAATATCATTATGTTATGCCATATAATATGATTTTTAGGCACTCAAACGCAATGGCCTATAAAATGTGGACAACAGCAAGTGCTTTAATTGCAATAGATTGCAAGGAAATTATCATCGCTAAAAAAGTTACCTTACCACATTTCCCATTTCCAAGTTTAATTTCTAGAGTTATGCGTATTGAACATTGGGGTGGAAGGTTTAATGGTAAAAAGTATAAAGTAGATTCTAAGTGTGTTAAGTGTGGCAAGTGCGTTAGAAATTGCCCAACCCATAATATATCAATAGATAAAAATGGTAACTTTCATTTTGGCAATAAATGTTTAATGTGTATGCGTTGTTCGTTTAGTTGCCCTGTGGATGCTTTTCATATAGGATGGTTTAATAATTGGAAAGTTAATGGAAGTTATAATTTTAACGATAAAGATAACACTGAGCAAAAATCACACAAGAACTATTGTAAAAATTCCTATAAAAAATATTTTGATAGAAGCGAAAATAAAATAAGGAAGTATTCACAAATCAACATTCCAGTAAATGTTCTTAACGATAATTCCACAAAAACCGAGGAAATGAACAATTTAGTAAAAAACATAGATGGAAGTGAAGCTTCAATTAATTTAAAAAACATAAATTTGCAACAAGAAAAAGAACAAAAATAAAAATTAAGTTTTTAATTTTATGGCTTAGTTAACAATTAAATTTAAAAATTGTTAAATGTCCTATATCGCTTATTTTTTGCAAAGCTTAATTATAAATGTTGTTTGTTAATTTAATGTTAGTACATAAAAAATTTAAATTTAAAAAGTGTTTTATAAAATTAAATTTTATAAAAGTTTACCTTTGTGCAAAATTTTTAAAGATGTTATAACTATCTTTTTTAATAGTTAATTAAATTATTTTAATTATAAAAATTTAGATACTTATTTTATTGTTTACTATATAAAAATTTTAAGGTAAAACAAAAAATAAAATTTATAAAAAAAATTAAAGCTTTTCTAATTTTTATTATGTGCTAAAAAGCTTAATTAATAAAAGGAAAAAAGAAAATGAAAGTTGTTTTTTTTGATTTAGATGGCACCTTAGTTTGCCTAGATAAACCAACTTTTACAAAAAGATATATCGATTGTTTATCAAATTATGTTACTAATCACGGCTATGAGAACAGGAAATTAGTTACAACCTTTTTTGATGGCAATAATGAAATGAAAAAAAATAATGGACAAAAAACAAATGAAGAAATTTTTTGGAAAGTTTTTGAAAATGCCTATGGTAAAGAATTGCTTAAAGATAAACCATTATTTGAAAATTTTTATAATAATAATTTTAACGAAATTAATAGTGGAGATATAAGCAATTCAGATGTTGTTAATCTTGTTAAACACTTAAAAAATAGTGGATATAAACTTGTTGTAGCATCTAACCCAGTTTTTCCATTAATTGCCCAAAAAAAGAGAATAGAATGGGCAGGGCTTAACCCAGAAGATTTTGATTTTATAACCTCTTACGAAACAATGCACTATTCAAAACCTAGTTTGAATTATTACGAAGAAATTACAAAAATTCTTAACATAAAAAAAGAAGATTGTTTAATGGTAGGCAATGATGTTATAGAAGATATGGCAGCAAAAGAACTGGGAATGAAAGTTTTTTTAGTTACACCTTTTATAGAAAATAAAAATAATGAAGATATTTCAAAATACCCAAATGGAGATTTTAAAAAATTATTAGAATTTATAAATAATAATTTTTAGTTGCAAAAAAGGCAAAATGCAAATGATAAAGCAAGGTTTAAAAAATTACTTAATAAGTTTAAAATATTTTTTTGTAACATTGGGTACTATGTTTTTAGGGCTTATATTAGGTGGTTCTATTATTTTTAACAACACAATTTCTGCTGGTTCAAGTTTAATAGAAGGCATTAAAGGGTTAGTTGAAAATGTTAATTTAGATTTAAACCTTTTAAGTAATAATCTTATTAATTCTATTTTAGAACTTAATTGGAACGAACCTATTTCTGCATTGCAAACCATTTTTTCAACCGATTGGTTAAATTCAATGCTATGTGATATATTAGGTACAATTTTAGGGTCCGATTTTAACACCTTTAATACTCAAATTATGTTGTTAGTAGAATCGTTCACAACCAGTTTAATTAATAGTATAATTGTGTTTTTTATATTATGGTTATTAAGTTATATCTTAGGCTTATTTTTAACTAAATTTTTAATAAGAAGAACAATTGTTAAGCGTAGTATTTGGAAATTTATTTTAACCTATATAATTAACGCCATACTTTCTTTTGCCTTTGCTGTTTTAACCTTTTGGTTATATATGTTATGGAGTTATAGTATTATAATTAGCCTAATAGTGCTTTTATTTGTTTTTGCTATATTCTTGCTTTTAGAGGCTTATTTAATTTATGGCTATAAAAAGGTAAATTTTGTAACAGTAGTTAATTATAAAAATATAAGAAATTATATTTTAACAAGTGTTATAATTCTTTTAATTTCTATTTGTATAACTTTTGTTTTGTTAGCAATAAATGCATTAGTTGCTTTCTTCATCGGCATTGTTTTAGTTCCAATTTCATTAATAGTTATAAGTTTAAATGCCGAGTCTTATGTTCAAAGTTTAGTAAAAACTTTAGTTCAAAATATGAGTGCAGAAGAAAATTTGTATGATAATAATAACATCCAAATAACAAAAAATTTTAACAATAAAAGTTTTATAAAAAATGAAGGTGATAGTACTGACAATATTTCAGAAACCATTAACAAAAATGTTTCTAATAAAACAAACTCTAAGTTAGTAAAACCTAAACCTCAAACAAAAATAAATGGCAAAACTAATGGCAAATTAAACCCACTAAATTTAAAAAATAAGGACCCTAAAAATTAAAATTAGAAACATTATATGTAAATTAAAATTAAAAAAATAATAAAGGTTTTATAATATTTAATTAATAAAATTTATTAAGCAATAAGTTAATTTAAGTTTTCAAAAAATAATAAAAAATTATCAAAATAAAGTTACCATTTATATAGTGGCTTTATTTTTTTAATTGCCACTATTTTAAACTGTCAGAAATATTTTATCACATTTTTTTTGTTATATTCATATATAATGCTAAAAGTTAAAGGGGTAGAAAATATGTTTAATTTTAATAATAGAAATAATAACAATCAAAATGGATATAACTCACATAATACTGAGAATATAGATAATAACAATAAACCTTTAGAAAGTAATCAAAATTCTTTTAATGCTAACTCTAGTGGGTTAAGTTTTAACCAACGCAACAGCACAAGTTTTAATAATCAAAATTTAAAACCATCAAACAACACAAATAATATTGTTAGTTTTGAGGCGCTACAAAAAGTTAGGCAAGATTTAATAGGAGAGTTTGATGCTATTATAGAATATGATAATCATATCCACTCAAGTAATGTTAACATTGCAAAAGAAACTTGGGAAGATATACGAAACGAAGAACTTGTACATATTGGAGAATTACTTTCTTTAATGTTGTATTTGGCTCCATATCAAAAAGAACTTATTGAAATGGGTGCAAAGGAATTTGAAGAAAGATTAAAAAATATGCAAAGATAATTTTTAAAAGATTTATTTTCTTAGCTATTAATATTCTAGTTTTTTTAAGCTTAAGATAATCAAAAAAAACAATTCTATTTTTAGAATTGTTTTTTTTTGATAATGAATGATTGTCGTTTAAATTTATTAAAATTAAAAAGATAGTTTTGTAAAGCATTTATTTATATTTAAATTTATTTTTTGCTAACATATTTTTTAAAAAATATATTTATAAAATTTTTTTAATTGCAGGTTATAAATAGTTAACCGTATTATAATTTTTTTAATAATTTATGCATAGGTTAAATGTTTAATTAGTTATCTTGTTGGCATTTTAAAATCTTTTAATGCTTTGTTTAAATAGTCATTCAAAGGTTTCATTGCTTTAAAAACGGCAATTGCTTTTGTGATCAATGCATTGTCATCGCAAATTTCGTTGTCGGGAAGTAAAAATTCAACATACCAAGATTTATATTTTAAATATTCTGCCTGTGAATGATTTTTATCATAACCATTTGGAACATTTTTTAAGGAACTACCTTTAACAACAAAATATTTTTTAAATTCTTCATTATTAATAATTTCTTCCCATTCAGCTGGATTTTTTGTTATGTAATCTCGAACCATTTTAGTGGCATCTGAAAACATATCAGTAAATAACCCTCCGCCTAAAAAAGAATTACCATCAGGTTTTATCATAATGTAGTAACCAACAGGAATTGGCAGTTTACCCATAGATGAAATATGTGCCCTAAATGCAGGATTATATGGCGATTTATCATAACTAAACCTTGTATCTCGAACAAGTTTAAATGTAAGTTCCTTTGGAACATTATGTAAAATACTTTTGTCAAAGGTGCCAATGCCATAAATAAGTTCCTGTAACAATTCTTCAAATATTGCGGTCGCTTCCTGTCTTTCTTTTTTTGTGGCGGCAAACCATTCTCTATTATTGTTTTGACTTAAGTTGCTAAGATAATTTAACATAAATTTTGTGTTCATTTTAAATTCTCCTTTATTAATTAATTATTTAATATTTTGTAATTATTTAAAAACTTTTTACTTAAATTTTAATAAAGGCATTATAGCCTTTTTTTATAAATTCTGCTATTTCTTCATCGGCAATGTTAGCCCCTCCTGTTGCCATCATAGTTGCAACACCGTGTGTAAACACAATTAGCATTATATAAACTTCTTTAATTTTTTCTTGTGAAAGCGAAAGTTTTTCTGCAAGTTCTATGGTCGCTTGCTTATCGCCAATCCATTCATATATGTCGTTAAAACTGTTTAAACCATTTAGTTTTTGTAAAAACAATAATTTAAATAAATTTGTTTCATATTTAGCAAATGCAACATTGGCATTAGCCATACTTTCTAAAACATCGCCACTACCAATTCGAGAATATATAAATTTATTATAAAACTTCATTGCCTCTTCATAAATTGCTTGTTTTAGCGTTTCCATATTATAAAAATAACTATATATTGGTTGAACAGAGAAACCCATTTTAGTTGCAACACTTCTGGCATTAACGGCTTCAAATCCAATATCTCTAACCATTTGTAATGCAACTTTTAAAATTTCTTCCTTATTCACAATTTGCTTTGGCATATTTAATTCCTTATTATTACATATGTTATATAACAAGCGTTATTTTACAAACATTATTATAAAAAGTCAACATTTTCTTATATAAAAATAAAATTAAACTTTTTATAATTAAAGTTTAATAGAGCTAGGCTTCATTTGTTTGACTATAGAATTTTAAACATTAAGTTTACTATAAAACCATTTTACTTTCATTTAAAAAGTTTAGGGTAGCAGTAAATTAGTATTTTTTAAATTTTAAAAATATAACAAAGATTGGCTAAAATTTAATTTCTTATTTTGTTTTTTATTTTTACTTTTTAAAAATCATAAATGGTTTAAAGTTTAATATTATTATAAAAAAAATTACATTAAAAATTAAGTTTATAAAAATAAAACGAACCAGTATTTTTAAACAGGTTCGCTTTATTTTTTATGGTGCACCCTAAGGAGTTCGAATCCCTAACCTTTGGTTCCGTAGACCAACGCTCTATCCAGTTGAGCTAAGGGTGCATAAATAATATTTTTATCAAACTATTGGTTATTGTAATAAAAATAATATAAGAACTTAAAGTAAAGATTTATGTTTTAGTAGTATTATTAATTAAAATTTTTTAATGTAATAAAATTTTAAAGGAAATATATCTATAAATTATTATATAGCATAAATTAAGTTATTGCAAATTTTTATTTAGTATATTAATAATTTTAATTAAATAACAAACCATAATATAGAAATTTGTTTATAGTTATAAGTTAGGTTAATAGGGAATAATAAAAATAATTGTCTTTAAATTTACAACTAAATTTGTTATAATATATTTATATATCTATTATATAAAACAAAAATTAATAATTCTATTTAAACTCAACCAGTTTATTTTATCATTAAAGTTTTAATAAATCAAGTATCTTTATTTATTTTTCTTTGTTCTAAGTTAAAATTGTTATAGGTTGCACAAAAATATATAAAAAACAATAAAAAAATTAAGTTTGCACTTGAATTATTTTATAAAAGGTGTAGAATAAATACAATTACCAGAGTTTTTTAATAAAAAGGTGGTGTATAAATATGGTAGATTTAACAACCGCAGTTATTATGGCTGGTGGCAAAGGCACAAGGCTTGCTAGTGTAACAGGTGTGTTGCCAAAACCAATGGCTAAAATTAGAAATTTAGAACAAACTGGGCATAGTTTAGATGCAGATGATACTATTCTAGCGCATCAAATAGATTTATTGTCGCAAGAAGGCATAACAAATTTTATTCTAGTAGTGGGCAATAAAAAAGGCTTCATTCAAGATGCCTTTACAGATGAGAAAATTAATGAATTATTACCTGATAGAAACATTTCTATTAGGTACTTTGAAGAGCAAGAGCAGAACCCTTTAGGTACAGGGGGCTCTTTTTGTTCTAAAGACCTTCAACGAATGATTGGTCAAGATGACTTTTTATTAACTTACGCTGATGTACTGTTTGATATAAATATTCAAGATATGTTTAAGTTCCATAAGCAAGAAGGTGCAGATGCAACAATGTTAGTTGGTGCTTGTAAGGAACCAGATGATAGAGTTTTGTGTTGCCTAGGTGATGATGGTAGCGAAATTACAAGGCTTATACCTAAACAAGGGAAAGGAGAAGCTCCAAGAGGATGTGCATTTCCTAACATTGCAAGGAATGGAATTACAATTTTTAATTCAAGTTTATTTGAAACTTTACCACAAGAATGTACTTATATGGATATGGAAACCGACATTTTAACTCCTATGGTATATAATCCTAAATACAAAGTTTGTGCTTGGAAAACTCCTTGTTATGTAAAAGACATTGGAACAGTTGACAGATACTTTGAAGGAGTTTCAGATTTACAGGAGGGTATTCCTCAAGCTAAAAATCCTGCAAAAACAGAACAGTCTTGCGTTATATTTAGAGAACAAGATTTAATTAACGATGGAAAGTTAGACATTGATTCCGCAAGGGCAATAGAAGAACTTAACGAAAAGGGTGTTATTGTTGGTTTACAATGTGTTGAAAAAGTTTTGCCAAAAGAAACAACCATAGGGGAAATGGCAATTGACACCGCTCTTAATCGTCAAGGTAAAGGCGCTTTTGTTAACTTTAAATTTGGTGAAGAAGACATTGCTCCATTAGTTAAGGCTATGGAAGAATGGAATATTTCTCAGGAAAGAACTTATGTTATAGAAAATGCCATAGGTTATGGATATTTAGTTTCCAATTTTTCAAAAGGGGACCAATCTTTTCAATTATCTCCAATTTCTGCTACTTATCAAATTTTACAAACAATAGAAAATCAAAAAACTCAACAAGAATTAATGCAACACGATTCGCAAGTGTTTGGAGAACTACAAACTATGTTTGGCATTTCTCAGGAAGATACTACTATGAATACAGAGGAAGTTACAGATATGCCAGTTGACATTGCAGCTATAGAAAATATTGGAAGAGAACATACTTCATACGGTGAAACAAATGCTGCACAAGATGTTAGACTTATGCAGTCTGTTCTTCAAGGACCTGTTGAAGATATGAACAAATAATTTTTGTTAAAAATAAAAAAAAGACAAGGCAAAACCGTTTTAAATGTCTTGTTTTTTTATTTTCTAAATTGTATAATTTTATTATTATTGTTTTATTTTAAAGGGAGAATATATACAAATGATTGATATGCACATTCACACAAAAAATTCAGATGGAATTTACAATGTTGCAGAAATTTTAGAAATGGCAGAACAAAAGAAATTAGACTATATTTCGTTTACAGACCACGATAGAGTAAGTGCTTATGAAGAATTAAAAGGTATTGCAAAAAAAGCAATTTTTTCTGGCAAAATTATTCCTGGATGTGAACTTAGGTTTGTTTACGATAAAACACAATTTGAAGTTTTGTGTTATGGTTATGATTATGATAAATTTAGTAAATCTTATTATGTTTCAGTAGATGCCTATATAAACATTAAAAAAGGTATTTTAAAAAATTGTCTTGAAAAGGGTAAACTTCTTGGGTTTGTATATAATAAAATAGAATTTCACCCAGAAACAAAACCTGAAAAAGATTTTTATATGGAAATTATAAAACACGAAGAAAATTTGCCAATTCTTCAAAAATATGACATTAAACATTCAGGTGAATTTTTTAGAAAACTTATTGCAAATAAACAAAGCCCAATGTTTTTTGATGCCACCGATTATTCTTTGAGTTTTGATGATGCTGTGGATTTTGTTCACGAATGTGGTGGAATTGCAGTTTTAGCACATCCATTTGGCGTTTATCAAATAGAAGACCCTAAAAAACTTTTAAGCGAACTCCTAGCAAAAAATAAATTAGATGGTTTAGAATGCTGTCACGCGGATATTACTACAGAACAAAGCGAGTATCTACTTGATTTATGTAAAAAACATAATTTAGTATCTACAGGTGGAAGCGATTTTCACGGTTATCCTGGTCAATCTTTTGCAAAGTGGAACAAAGGCTCAAAAGATATTGAAACTAAATTAATAGACAAATTCTTAGAAAAAATAGATAAAAGCAAAATAATAGATTAACTTATGGTACTTTTTTCTAAAATAAATTTAGTAAAAATAAGTTTATTACATTGTAATTAAAATTACATAGAATCATTTAACAGAAATTATTAAAATGCTTTGTGGAATAGAAACTAAAAAATACTAAGAACTTATAAATATAAATAGGTTAAGGTGTTAATTCTTTAAAAAATAATTATAATTTTTTGCTTCTTTTTAATTTTTAAATTAGTTAAGATTTATGTTAATTTGATTTTTAAACTATTTGTTTATTATAACTCAAAACTGCAATCAGTAGAGTGTGCTTGTTTCAATATGTTAGTTACTTTTAAAAAAAATAAATAATAAAGGTTTTTAAATTTATGGTTAAAATTATCGTTTTAAGTGATTCTCACGGAAATAAAAAAAATTTAGAAAGTTTACTTGAAACCTCTAACTATAATTATGTTTATTATTTGGGCGATGGTTTAAGGGATATAGAAAACTTTTGTGAAACCAATATTAAAAAAGTTTGTGGCAATTGTGACCATTTTTCAAACGAAGCAGTTACAAGATATGAGAAACTGGAAGGTTTTAAAATTATGTTAACTCACGGTCACGATTTTAAAAGTAAGTTTACCAAAGCATTAATGTTAGAAAATGCAAAAAATAATGCTTGCGATATTGTATGTTCAGGGCATACTCATAAACAGGGTATGGAATATATTGATGGTATTTTATTTATAAATGGTGGTGCGTTTAAAAATAATCAATATGCTGTTTTAACTCTACAGCAAAATCAATCTCCGCAGGTAGAGTTCTTTAATTAAATTATTTAAAACATATAGCAAAGCCTTGTTATATGTTTTTTTGTTATAGAAAGTTAAACCTTTTCTTTAAGTAGCTTTTAATGTATTTTATAGTTTTTATTTGTGCATTTAAATATAAATAAAATATTAAATATCTTTTAATTAAATTTGCTTTTTCTATTATGCTTTTAACCTTTTATTATGTCGTAAATAATTTTAATTAAAAACTACTTTTAAAATTTATTATAATAGAATTACTTTAAAAATGTTTTATTATTAAAAAAATAAAAATAGTGTTGTTAAACTTAGCAACATTATTTTTTATTATAAAAATTTTAATTTGTTAATTTTACTAATAAACTATTATTCCCATAATTATTAATAAGAATAGTTCTTATAAAGTTTACGCATAATAAGAGCAACTCCAATAACATTAAATAATAAATACGAATTTTTCTTATTTATTAAAAATAAAAATTCTAAAATTTGATAATAATGCGAAACTATATAAAATTATAATAAGGAGAGATTATGAGGCTAAAGGAAATTAGAAAGCAAAAAGGTTTAAAACAAAATAAAGTAGCTCAAGATTTACAAATTAATGTTGTAACCTATAATGGCTATGAAACTGGGAAAAGCGAACCTAACATTCAAATTATATTAAAACTAGCAGATTATTTTAATGTTACAACAGATGAACTTTTAGGGGCTCAAAGCAAACTTCCAACCCTTAGCGAAAAAAGTGCCTTACTTGGAAGAGTAAACCAGTTAACTGAAAACGAATGCCACAAATTAAACATTTATGCTGAAGCACTTATGTTTGCAAGAGTTGAACATAAAGACAAAATAAATAAAATTATTAGAGATGAAGAATAATGAAACTAAAAGAAATAAGAAAAAAACTTAAAATAAATCAAGATGAACTTGCAAAGGTTTTAAACACAACGCAGCATACAATTTCTAATTACGAAAACAATAAAACTCAACCAAGCATAGAAGACATTGTAACTTTAGCAAAGTTTTTAAATGTAACAGCAGATGAGTTGCTTGGAATGAATGTAAATAACGAAAATTTAATTGAAAGAAACTTGCTATTCAAAACAATTAATGGCTTAACCGAAAGTGAATGCCATAAGTTAAATATATATGCAGAGGCATTAATAACTGAAAGAGAAATATATAAAGATAAAATTTAAAAGAAACTAAAGAAGAGATAAAATGAATTTAAAAGAAATACGAAAAAGAAATAAAAAGAATCAGAAAGAAGTTGCAGATTTTTTAAATGTTATGCAATCTACCTATAGCGGATATGAAGTTGGTAGGGTGGAAATGACGGGGGAAACAATTATAAAATTATCTAACTATTTTAACGTTACAACCGATGAACTTTTAGGGGTAAAGAGAGAAGAAAAAACATTAACTCAAAAAAATACCCTTATGAATAAAATTAACAATTTAACAGAAAATGAATGTTATAAATTAAATGTCTATGCAGATGCTTTAATTATAAACAGAGAAGAACATAAGCAAAAAATTAACAAACTATTAACGGAAGAAAATGAAAAATTAACAAATTTTTAAGCAATTTTAAAAATTAAATTTTAACCTATAAAAAATTTATAAAATAAATAAACTTGATAAAACCTAAAATAACCCAAAATTTCTAAACAATTTCTGGGTTGTTTTTTTATTTAATTAAACAAAATTTAAATATTAAATTGGAATATAATCAATAAAGTTGTATATTAAAAATATATGATAGAAAACCGTTTCAACGAAGTTTTTAGTTTTGAAAATTTATATAAAGCCCACCTAAAAGCAAGGCTTTCTAAAAGAGATAAAAAAAGCATTGTAAAATACGAAATGGAATTAATTAGTAATTTGTATGACCTATATAAAAAAATTCAAAATGGAACTTATAATATAGGTGTTTATAGCAAATTTATTGTTTACGAACCCAAAAAAAGACAAATTCAAACTTTGAATTATTACGACCGAATTGTTCAGCACGTTTTATGTGATAATTTACTTATGCCTTATTTTACAAAGCGTGCTGTTTTAGATAATTGTGTTTGCCAAGTTGGGAAAGGCACTCACTTTGCCCACGACCGATTAAAAGCAAATTTGCATAAATTAATTAAAAAAAATTCTAATGACATTTGGTGCTTAAAGTGCGACATAAAAAAATATTTTCCAAGTTTGCCCCATAAAAATTTAGTTGAAACTTTTTGCAAGCATATTAGAGATGTTAACTTAAAAAATATGGTGGCGCAGATTATTGATAGTTTTCATACCAGTGAGGTTTTTCTTAAAAAACATAACATTTCACCACTTGGTTTAACAAAAACAGAAAGGGGGATTCCTATTGGCAACCAAACCAGCCAAGTTTTTGGAATGTTTTACTTAAATAGTTTAGACCGTTTAGTTAAGGAAAAATTAAGGATAAAAGTTTACAGCAGATATATGGACGATTTTTTGTTGTTTAGTGAAAGTAAAGAAAAATTAACATATGCTTTTAAACATATTAAGGAACATATTAAAAATATAGGTTTACAATTAAATTCTAAAACTCAAATGTTTCCGTTAAAAAATGGATTTAATTATTTGGGTTTTAATTATTCAGTTACCAAAACTGGTAAAATTTTAAAAACAATAACAACAAAAACTCGTAGAAGAATGAAATGGAGAGTTAGATACCTTAAAAAACTATATGAAGCAAAGCTAATTAATTCTGAACGGGTTGAAAGGTCGTTAGTTGCTTTTCACGGCCATTTGTGCCACGCAAAATGTTGGTACTTAGAAAACAAACTGAGAAATGGGCTAAAACCAATGTTGCCGAAAGAAGTTTTTGAACGAGCAATAAAAAGTAAGAAAAAGAAAACTAAAGCAGTTATGTTAAAATAAAATATTAAAAAAATATTAAGTAAGAGAAGAATAAAAAAGCCAAGCATAATTATAAAAAGGGAAATGAATAGGTGACAATGTGCTGTTAAATTTTAAACTATTAAAATTTAATGCAAAATTAAAATTTTGCCTAAAACCTTTGGTTTTAGCAGCACATAACTGCCAACAACTAACCACTAATTACATAAGATAAGGAGAATAAATAAATGGATGAAAATAGGGTTGCAAGAACATTAATATCTCACGATAAAAGCAAAGATATGGCTGTGTTCACCCACGCCAAAAAATTAAGCGAATATATTTTTGTTATAACCGAAAAATCTCCTAAAAAATTAAGATGGAGTATTATAACAAGAATGCAAAACATATCGGTTGAAATTATAGAAAACCTATACCGTGCAAACTTAGAAAGGGGAGAACTTAGGGTAGAATATCAAAAGCGTGCCTATGTTAATGTGCAATTGCTAGACTATTATGCCTCTACCGCAAAAACAATGCAAGCAATAAACAATCACCAAATGTTAGTGCTTGGCAAGAGCTTGCTAGATGTTAAAAAATTGTTACTAGGTTGGGTTAAAGCAACTAAAAATAACCTTTCAACCTAGTTGAGAACTTAATATATAATATATTATATATAATAACTATATAATAATATATCCTATTTATATAAACCTATTTATATAAACCTGTTAGTAATTAAGTTTGTTGGTTTATTGTTAAACTTATTTTAAAATAAATTTTTAAATAAGTTTGCTGAGTTTTGTTGTAAAAATTTTATATATATGTTTGCTTGTTTTTTTTTTAAGATAGTTAAATTAACTTATTGCTTTTTTTTTAAAAAATTTTAAATATTGTGCTATAAACTTAAATAGCACAAATTTTTTATGTGCCAAAAAAACAAAACAAACCTACAAAACAATGTTTTGTTAAAATTACCTTAAAGCCTCACCGCACCGCCGAAACTTAAAAAAACAAAATTTTATTTTTTTAGGCTTTTTGCTTGCTAATGCCTCAAAACAAAATTTAAAATTTTTGCGTTGTGACAAGATGAGGCCACATTCACCCTCGCCATATTCTGTTGGCAATTAGGTAGGATAGAAACCCCTTCACCACAAATCAATATCGGCTTAACTGTTATAAATAGTTAAGAACAGGAATTTAACACTTTTAACATTGTTGTTGGTTTATAAAAAAAGTTTGCTCCTATATTTTATAGTTTTAAAACCATATGTAAAGTTTTTAAATCTGTAAACTTTTTTTGCCTTTTATAAACTTAAAACCATAAAAACTTAAAATATATTTTATTTAAAAATTTAAAAGTTTGTTTTTATAAACATACTTTTTTTAAAATATTCAAATTTTAAAATTTTTATAATGCTTTTAAATTTAAAACTTTTAAAGACTTGTTAAAAAATAAAAAGCAAATTAGGAACCATATTTTTTTAAACCTTAACAAATAAAAAGGCGGTGAAGCGCGGGACGAACGGCGTTAGAATTGTGAACGTTGTTATTACTCCAATCAGCGCCAGAAGGGTTGAGTATATACGCATTGTTAGCATTATTGTTGTTGCCAGACCGCAACCACGAAAGAAAGAGAAAAAGGCCCCGACCTAATTACAAGGTTTTTACCCCTTAATATAAAACTATCATAAAACTTTAAATTATGTAAAACATAATAGTTTTATTTTTTTTGATTATAAAATAAATTTTTAAAATTTGTTTTGAATTGTTCAGCTTTTTTAGTTTTTTATTGTTTTTTTAAAAAAATGCTTTTACAAAAAAACTAATTAAAAACAAATGCAAAACAATTTAAAAAACTTAGCCTTAGCATTATATAAAACTTTTTTTAAATTTTTTTATTTATAAAAAACACAAAATTTAAAATAAAAAAAGGTTTAATTAACAATTTAAAGCATTTTTTAAATGCACATAAAAGGTTTAGCAAAAAAAAATTAAAAGCCTTTAACCTTTATGCTTTTTTATTTTTAAATTTGCTTAAAGTTTTAAAAAAACTGAATAAAAAAAGCCCTACCGCACCACCACCTTAGTTACTAAAAAAAATTATTAATTTTTTTAGTAAGGGCTTTTGCTCACACCCCAAAACAAAATTAACTTTTGTGTTGGAGTAAGGTAAGGCAATATTCACCCACGCCACATTTATTTTTTGTTGGCAAGCAGGTAGGACAAAAATCCCTTCACCACAAATCAACTTCGGCTTAACTGGTGTTAATAGTTAAGAACAGGAAAAACCCTTTTAATGCACCATTTAAAAATAAACTAGGTTTTTTTTAGGCTTTAAAACTTAAAAGTTTTGTTAAGTTTTTAACCGCTAGCACAAGCACTTAAACTTGTTTAAAAATTTTTGCAATAAAAAACTTAAAACAAAAAAAGTTAGTTGCCATAAAATAAACCTACACATTAAAAGGTGGTGAAGCGCGGGACGAACGGCGTTAGTATTGTTGACATTATTATTACCGTTACTAGCGCCAGAAGAATTGAGATTGTAAGCATTGTTAGCATTATTGTTGTTGCCAGACCGCAACCACGAAAGAAAGAGAAAAAAGACTCCAGCCCAAAATACAGATTTCTGCCCCTTATTAAAACTTTATCACAAAACTTTAACCTTTAGCAAATGTTAAACCTTAAGTTTTAACTGTTTAATAAAAGCTTTTAAAAATAATCTTCGTTTAAATTTGCAAAAGTTTGGTTTTTTATACCTTAGCTTTTAAATTAAAAAACTGTGTTCAAAAAATGTAATTTAAAAAAGGGTTTAAGGTTTTAAAAAAACAAACCCCAACTTAAAACAAATAAAAACTATTTTTTTAAAACAACAACATAAGTTTGTAATTTTTTTAAAAACAACTTTTAAATTGTAAATTTTGGTTAAAACATTTTTTAAAAAATATAATAAAAAGTGTTTTTTATAACTTAAAAATTTTTTGGCATTTTTTAAGCTTTAAATAAAAAAAAGCCCTACCACAAAAAAGGCTTTAAAAAAAAATTTTAAGATTTTTTTGTAAATAACTTAAAACAAAAAAATAATTTTGCGTTAAGTTAAGGTAGGGCAACCTTCACCCTTCTTTTAATTTAAAAATTGTTTTTTAAAAAACCTTTTTTTTAAATTTTGCTTTTTATTAAAACAAACCAAATTAAAAGTGGCGGGTAGGATAAAAACCCCTTCACCACAAAATCTAATCGGCTTAACAAACATTTTTTATGTTTTGTTAAGAGCAGGAAAATAACTGCCTTTTAAAATTTTACTAAATTGTGGCTTGCGGCAAATTTTTTAAACTTGCTTTGTTTTTTAATTAATAAAATTAAAAATTAATTGTTTTAAATTCCATTTTAAAACTGGAGTTTTGTGGCAACTAACTTTTTTTGTTAAGCCCTTTTAATTGCTTTAAAATGCAAATTTGTTAAGGCTAAAACCTTAGTTAAAACAACACAACTTGTCAACTAAATTTTTTTTAAAAAAAACAAGCCTGTAAAAAAAGCAAACCTAAACTTTAAAAGGTGGTGAAGCGCGGGACGAACGGCGCTAAACGCACTGCAGCAAAACACCCTAAGAAAGTGCGCCAGAAGAAAAACAAAAAGCGTGGCGGGAAGCCTACTAGCAGCCAGACCGCAACCACGAAAGAGAAAAGGAGAGAAAAAAGCCCGAAACTTAATTTATGATTTTTACCCTTAACTTTAACTTACCACACCTTAAAAACCTTAAACAATTTAAAGGCAATAAAATGTTTAAGATATTTACAACTTAAATAAATTTAAACTTTTTTATTAAAAACTCAACTGTTTTAATTTTTTTAAAAAACAAATTTAAATGCTATTTTTAAAAAATAATTTTAAACCAAATTTTAAAAACAAAAAATTTTAACTTTAATTTGCTTTAAAAACAAAAATTAAATTTTAATGCTAAAAAATAAAAGTTAAACTTAAACAAAGTTCCTTTAAGCAATTCTAGATATTTTTTAATTAAATGCTAAAAATTAAAATCTCCTATTTTTTGCTTTTTAATTTAATAAGTTATAAAGTTTATAAACCTATTTTTAATGCTTTTATAACAATTTAAAAATTTGCCTTTGTTTTGTTTAAAAACTAAATTTTGTTAAAGGTGCAAAAAACTTTTTTTGCAAACTTAGGCTATAATTTATTATTTTAAAATATTTATAAAATAAATAAAATAAGCCCAAAAAGGCAAAAAATGTTGGTAAATATTAAAAAAACTATCTATTTTTGTTGTAATTTTGCTTTAATTTATTTATAATTAACAATGTAAAATATCCAAAATTTGCCAATTTTAAACTTTGTTGCTTATAAAGGGTTTTTTTAAATTTTAAAACAATTAAAATTAAAACTTTTAATTTAAAAATTTAATTTTATTTTAAAAAGCAATTTAAAAGTTTTTAAACTTAGTTCTTTTTAAATTAATTTTAAAATTTTTTGTTAAAGTTTAATTCCTTACTTTTAGTTTAGTTTTAATTGCTTGTTTAAGAAAGTTGCTTTTGCTGCAACAAGTTTAACAGTTTTTAGTTTAGTGCTAACTAACTAAACCCATAAATTTTACAAATTTAATAAATGATAGGATAAATTTTTTATAAAAAACTAAGGAAGGATTTAATATGAAAAAGTTATTTTTGAGTATAAGCACTTTTTTTGTTTTTACGCTTTTAACATTAAGCGTTTTTTTTGTTGACTTTAAACCAGATATGGCTAAAGCCTTTAATTCCGAAAACACTACCACCGCAGTTAAGGTAGATGAAATTTGGAACGACACCGCAAAAAAATTTGATGATGATAACCTAACAAAACTTTTGCAGTTTGTTACAGGCAGCAACACTGTTAGAACAAACAACCTAAGCACCGTTAAAACACAGGCAACCAACAAAAAAACAGCCAGTGCAATTAGGGGCACAGCAGTAACTGCCAGCACCGATGGTGCAGTTAAAACTGCAAGTAAAGATATTATTGTAACATTAGGCGGGTTAGACTGGACCCCTGTATATTTAAGTAACGATACCTCCTCAAACCCAATTTTAACCTTATGGCTAGCAAACTCTAGCCAACTTAATGGCAAAAAATACTACACAAGTAACACAGCATCTTCTTCCTTTGGTTCAAGTGGCTCAGCAATGTGGAATAGTGGTTTTACCCCTTGGACAACAAGTGCAGATGGGAATACTTACTATTATAACGATTCTGCAACTCCTGCTTCATCCTATCCAGACAATATGTATGGTATGAGTGCAATAAGAAGCACCGTTTTAAACAATGGAGGTTCTTATTCAACTGCACATATGGGTAAAAGCACCGCTACTATGAGTAAAAAGAGCGATAGTGTTTTTAGCAAATTCACAGTAACCACTTCAAATTCCACTGCCATTGCAGACTATTTAACTGTGCCAACAAATGTTTCTTGGCAAAAAAGTGGGCAAAATTTATCAAAAACTTGGTTTAGTTACCAAGCACCAAGTGAAGATTTGCAAACTGGCGTAAACACCTCTACTGCAGGTTATTATACAACAACATCTTATGTTTCTAATGGGCAAACTGCAAGTATGAATTATACAAGTAGAAGCAATTACACTCAATGGAGTAACGATCGTTTATGGCTTCCTTCAGTTACAGAGACGGGCTACGATGACACACATATAGGCATTTGGAGCACTACAACTGAACAAAGGTCGAACACGCAGTGGTCGTGGTTGCGGTCTGGCTACTACTATCCTGCTAGCAGTGCTTACCATCTCCTTTCTTCTGGCGCTAGGTACGGTTTTAATATTGTCAGCAGTACTTACGCCGTTCGTCCCGCGCTTCACCTTAATCTAAACTCGGCTGCGGCGAACACAATTAGTGCTATAGACATTAACACTTGCGTGGTTTCAAACTTAAGCAATAGTCAATGGAACCCAGTAAGCAACCCAATTCCAACCTTCACACTTAAAACCCCAGATGGTAAAACAACATTAACTAAAGATACCGACTATACTGTAACTTCTTCTTCAACCAGTGCACCTGGCACTATAACTTTAACAATCAAGGGGAAGAGCAGTAAATATGAAGGCACAAAAACTGTAACCTATCAACTTGAAAAAAGAAGCATAACCCGTGCGTTGAGAGACAACACCTTGAGTGTTGCCAACCAAACTTGGACGGGTGAAAACCTCACGCCCGCGTTAAGCGGGCTGAAAGACTACGCCTATAATGCCGACACTGGTGGCAGCAAACTTAGCACAACAGGCGTAGCCTTAACCCAAAACACACACTACACCCTTAGTTACACAAACAACAAAAACATAGGCACTGCAACCATAACAATAACTGGGGCAGGCAACTACACTGGTTCAACAAGTGTTAACTTTAACATTGTTGCTGTGGATATGAGTTTAATTACGGTAGATGCCGTTGAAGATAGAATTTGGAACCCAGTAAGTAACCCAATTCCAGAAATTGTGGCAAGATACACAGGTGCAAACAAAACCTTAACCACCGCCGACTATACTGTTACAAGCTCTGCAAAAACCGATGGCACTGCTGTGCCTGGCGAGGTTACTTTAACCATAACAGGTAAAGGCAACTACACTGGCACAAAAACTGTTAAATATATGTTAAACCGCCGAGACATTGGCTTGGCATTAATGGGTAACACCCTTACTGTTGCCAACCAAACTTGGACAGGAGAACGAATTGAACCTGTTTTAACAGGCTTAAAAGACTATGGTTACCAAACCTTAACAAGCCAAACTCCGCTAAGCCCAACAGGCGTTCCTTTAACCTACAACACTCATTATGTGTTAAACTATACTAATAACATAGACCTTGGCACTGCAACTGTAACAATAACAGGCAATGGGGTTTACTACACTGGCACAACCTCAACTGCCTTTACCATTGTTGCGCGCAGCATTGCCGATGGCACATTAAGTTTAAACCAAACTAATTTAGACTATAATTTTGGTGAAGATTTACTTCCAAGCCTTGTTGCAACCTTAGAGGTTAACAACAAAACTTTAACCACAAGAGATTACGACCTTTCTTACTATTCTCCAACAGGCAGTGCTGTTACAAAAATAACCGATGCAGGCACCTACAAAGTTAGGGCAACAGGCAAAGGCAATTATACAAGTGCAAAGGAAATTAATTTTGTTGTAAGCAAACTTGCATTGCGTGAAGAATTTTTTACAATTAGCCCAAGCAGTTACGAATATAAAAATTCTCAAATAATTCCTACCTATACTGCAAGCTACACCTACACTGCTGGCAAAACCTATAAT
The DNA here is from genome assembly GCA_910584815.1 of uncultured Christensenella sp. GTDB lineage: Bacteria > Bacillota > Clostridia > Christensenellales > UBA1242 > UBA7862. Next base: position 54,591 of record CAJUBT010000008.1, read on the forward strand.
TTTAGACCTACCGATTTTTCTGTAACCTATGGTGAAAATGTTAACGCTTCAACAGGCGGAACAGTAACTTTTACAGGTGCAGGCAGTAATTTTGAAGGCACTGTAATTAAAAAATTTACAATCACAGCAAAAAGCATTAGTGCAGGCGACATTACAAAACCAACAATTCCAAGCCAAACCTACACAGGCAGTGCAATAACTCCAAGTTTTACATTAACCGATGCAACTCTTGGGCGTGCCTTAGTTAAGGATGCCGACTACACTGTAACCTTTACAAACAATGTTAATGTTGGCGAAAGCAGTGCTGTTGTTAAAGTTACAGGCATAGGCAACTATGCTGGCGAAACTGCATTAAGTTTTGAAATTACTCCAAGAAGCATTACTCTTGTTAATATTGCCGAAATTCCAGACCAATCTTTTACAGGGTTAGAAATTACACCTGTGCTTAACATAACCGATAATGGTGCAAGTTTAATTAAAGATACTCACTACACTGTAACCTTTGCAAACAACATAACAGTTACAAACAGTTCCATTAAAGCAAGTGCAACTCTTGTTGGGGTTGGTAACTACGAAGGCACAACAGTTGTTTATTTTAACATTATTCCTGTTAACATTAGTGGGGCAATATTTAGCCTTGGCAGAACTTTAATTACTGGTTTTAACTACGAGGAAGATTTTTTAAGTGAAATTCAAGAAAATGCAACTTTAAAAATTAACACAACCGTTTTACAAAAAAATGTAGACTATAAAATTAGTGCCTTGAATGCCGACAAATCTGCCGAAATTGGCAACATTGTTAACATTGGCAAATACATTATTCGTGCAACTGGTTTAGGTAACTTTATTGGCACAAACGAAATTGAATTTGAAGTTACAAAAAGAGATATTTCTCAAGATGACATTGAAATTGAATTAGACAGCAAAAACAACGATTTTACATATAATGGTGAAAGCCACGAAGCAACAATTAAAGTTTTTGGTAACTACACAATTAAAGGCGTGCAAAAACGCAGCGAACTTGTTGAAAACCGCGATTATACAGTTAGTTACGATGAAAACACAAACGCTTCAACCTCTGCCCGTGTGTTAATAACTGGTATTGGCAACTTTACAAGCGTTAAAACTAAAAACTTTACAATTAAAGCAAAAATGCTAGATGGGTTAGACATTGTTTTGGAAAATGATATTCCTAACCAAGATTATACTGGCACAACTCTTTCTCCAACCTTTGTAATTAAAGATAATACTCTTAACCTAGTTTTAGCACAAGGCACTCATTATAGTGCTACTTATACAAACAACACCAATGCTGGAGAGGCAACTATAACGCTTACAGGTATTGGCAACTATGGCGGAACAAAGGTTTTACACTTTAACATTTTACCAAGAGATATTTCTCTTGCAACAATTTTAGAAATTCCAGACCAAGTTTACACATCTTCTAACATAGAACCTGTTTTAACAGTAACCGATAATGGCAGAAATTTGGTTAGAGGGGTAGACTATTTAGCAACCTTTAAAAACAACATAAATGTTGGGCCTGCAGGCAGTGCTCAAATAACCATTAATGGTATTAATAACTATCAAGGCAAAAAGGATGCTGTGTTCACAATTCTCCCTGCCGACCTTGCCGATGCCAGATTGGAACTTTCTCCTGCAAGCAGTGTTTACACTGGCAAAAGTGCAGTTACTTCCATAAGGGTTATTATGAACGAAAACAACGCTGTTGTGGCAGACAAGAACTACCAAATAACCTATTTAAAGGGCAGTCAGGTTTTAAGTGGCATAGAGGACCTTGTTGATGTTGGAACTTACACAATAAGAATTTCAGGTCAATCTAACTACGAAGGCACCATTCAAGAAAATTTTGTTATCACTCCTTGCAATATGCAAGATGTTTCTGTGTTGCTTTCAAGTTCAAGTTTTGTGTATAACCAAAGTTCACAAACCCCAGTTGTAACCTTAAGTTACAATGGTTTAACATTAACAAGTGGCACAGACTATATTTTAACCTATCGCCAAACAAATGAAAGTGGGGCTACAGTTACTCATCCAACAGATGTTGGCACATATGCAATTATTTTAGAAGGTAAAGGTAACTATCAAAAAACCAATTCAAGTTTAAGTTTTGAAATTACTCCTGCAAGTTTAAACAAAGGTGCAGTTGCAACATTCTCTTCTGACCCAGCAACCGCAAACATAACCTTTGATAACAGCACTCACAAAATAATTCTTTCTAGCCTTAAAATTAATAATGTAGAATTCTTCAGTGGTTTTGAGGGCGAATATGCAACCGTTTCTTACCTAAGAGAAAACGAAGAAACCACAAACTTTATCAATGCAGGAACAATAACAATTAAAATTTCTGCAGTAGAAGGTAACAGTAATGTAATTGGCGAAAAAACTTATACCTACGAAATTAAGCGTAAAAATTTAGCAACTGCAGACAGCAATAAGCAACTTTTAATTACAGGTATAGAAAACAAAGTTTACAACAGAAATGCACACACTCAAAATGTTGTTATCAACGATACCGTTGCAGATTATGCTTTAACAAGTAACGATTTTTCAGTAACCTATTCAACCAGCTGTATTAATGCCGAAGAAGACATTGTAATTTACATAAATTCAAATGCTTCTGGTAACTATAGCGGAACAATAACAAGAACCTTTAACATTGAAAAAGCAATTGTAAACAATTTTGTTCTTTTATCTACTGGTGCAGTTTATTCTGCAAGGCCACAAGTTATAGAAGTAGAAGTTAGGGCAGGCAACATTGAACTTACACCTAGTGAATATAAGTTAGAATATAAAAGAAACAATATTGTAACAGAAGACATTACTAACATTGGCGATATTTCTGTTGGGCTTATAATTGTAAGCACAAACTTTAAAATTGAAACTCCAATTGCAAGTCAGAATTACACAATTTCTAAAATTACAATAGATAGTGTTACTCTTACAAACAATAATGTTGGCTATAATGGTGAAACTTATGTTATAGATATTTCTAGCGTTGTTGGTGAAGGCGGAGTTGTTTTAAAAACAACCGATTATATTGTTTCCTACACCGATAAAGATAACAACGCATTAACAAATAACGAAGTTGTTAAGGCAGGGGTATACACAGTAAAAGTAACAGGTGTAGGCAATGCACAAGGTAGCAAAA
>CAJUBT010000009.1:0-26862 GCA_910584815.1 uncultured Christensenella sp.
GGGTTTTACCCGTTAAATGAAAAACCACCAGGTACACTGGTGGATTTTTATTTGTAATTAAATTTTAAAAAATAATTATTATGAAACACTATTATTAATAAATAATTTAATATATACAAATATACTAAAGTTTTTTACAAGTTAAAAATTTATATAATTTATAACTATGGCACAAAATTCAATGTTTTTTGGGCTTATTTTTAGAGTTAACTTATTCCTAATAAACAAATTTTAAATTTAATTATAATTATTAAAATTTTAAAGATCTTCTTTTATTTACTTTTTTTCTAAAATAATTTTTAATTATTTTTAAAGTATATTACCAATTATTAAACTTTTTTTACTGCAACATTTTTGCTAAAAATTTATTTTTTAAACTTGTTTTATGAGTAGTTTTAATTACTTTTTTAGAAATAAATTTATAACAGTATTAAAACTTTGCTTATTTATATTTTAAATTTTTTATTTAAAAAATTAGTTTTCGCCAGAAGATTAATTACCTTTTTTATTAGTTTTTAAGTTAGATGTTTTTTTATTTACAATATTTGTTTTTGAGGTTTTACTTTTTTGTTTTGATTGTTGATTATTTTCCTTTCCCACATTTTTTATAGAATTATTATTTTCATTTCTTTCTTTTTGATTATTTGAACTATTATTATTTCTAGTTATACTCTTTTTATTTTCGTTTTTTAAATTCAAATTGCTATTAGTTTTATAAATTACATCTTCCTTTTTTAAACTTTCTTCTCCATTTTTATTATTATTCAAAGAAGAAATGTTTATATTAGTTTCTAAATTTTCTTTTTTATTATCTCCTGCAGTTACAGTTAAAAATTTTCTATCTTTTTCATCTTCTTCTACATCGTATGCAATTTTTTCTGCACTAGAAATTAACAGAAAAATATATGCTATTAAAAATAAATTAGATGTGTAAGTAGAATCGAACATTGAGGCGAAAAACTGAGCAAAACAGGTAACCAAAACAAACAACTTAAAAGTTGTGAATTTTTTAAAAATTATTTCATATTTTTTTATAAAAAACGGAATTACTAACACAGACCCTACAACACCAATTGTAACTAGGTGATGAAGGAAGAAATTATGAGCATAAACCATAGATAATTTTTCATATACAACTATTCCACAACCTGGAATTTTACCTGTGGTTGCATTAAAATCATTAGTAACAAAACCAATACCAAAAAAGAAATTATCTTTGAACTGATTAACACACCAATCCCATAATGTGCCTCTACCATTCAAACTAAAGCCCAAATTAATATAATAATTAATAGCATTAAGAACCTTATTCCAAAAAATAGCCACAAAGATAAGTAACACTCCTACAATGCAACCAACAGCAATTAAAAGTGCTTTGCGGTTAACAGACTTTATAATAATATAAATTACGCAAATTAAACTAATAATTGCTGCAACAAAAGTTACTATACGAGAATAAGAAAAGAATATAGCAATATCTATTGCAAGTGCCATAAGTAGAAATAAATAATCTTTCTTATTTTTTAAAGCAAGATAAAAGCACGAACAAAGCCCTGTTAAAATTATTATACAAGCAGTGTTTATACTGCCCCTGTGGGCATCTCCCGTGTTAACACCTACATAACCACCTTTGTTTATTATTGATTGAATAAAATTACCTGATTTTATATGACTAAAGAAAATTTCTAAAACCATTAATAATGCTAAAAATATTGCACACCACGCAAAGTATTCCTGACAATTTTTTGTAAAATTTAAATAAAACCAATAAATACCATATAGAAGAATAAAACTTACAAAAACAATGCCAGTCATCATAATATTAAAGTGCCCAATAATTCCGCCTAATAAATTTGCAAGCATTAAAATTAAAAATGCCCAAAACATTTTACCTTTTTGACATTTTGTTTTTTTAATTTTTATTTTCCAAACTAAAAACCAAATTAAAAAACCAATAGCAACAACAGCACAAACAAAACAATAAATTACCTGCCAAGTGTTAGGTAATGAGTTAAAACAATACATAAGTGCTAAAAAAGGCAATGCAAATGCTTTAGGGTTTTCTCTACAAATGGTAAAAACAAGGCACACAAATACCGTTAAAACAGTTATAGAAACAACAGGTACATTAACAGCCCAAAACACACTTACTACAACTGCTATAATTAGCAAAGCCCAATAACTATTTAAAAATTCTTCTAACTTTTGGTGCAAATTTTGGTGCTGAGTTTGGGTTTTACTAATATTTTCTTCTAAAACTTGTTCCATTATATGCCCCCTTTTAATTGGTTTGTTACTATAACTTTTAACCTTTATTTAAAATAATTAAGTTTTTAAAAAAATTTTAATTTGATAACTAAATTTTATATAAATTTATTAAACTTATTATTAAAATAATAGTTGATATTTTGAATTCTTTACTATTTAAGAGATATAATTTTTTAACTTAAAAATAAGTTAAATATTATTACTAAAATTTTTAAAATTTTAAAACTATACTTTATAATTATTTTTATAAAAATAAAAAAACAGGCTTAAATTTTTTAATGTTAATTTAATAAATTTAAATATCTTCTATTTGCCAATCGATAGGGGTTAAATTATTTTTAACTAAAAAATTGTTACACAATTTAAAATGATTACACCCAAAAAAACCGTTATAAGCAGAAAGTGGGCTTGGATGTGCACAAGTTAAAACATAATGGTTTGATAAATTTATATCTTTAACAATTCCCCTTGCCCCAGCACCCCACAACATAAAAACAACGGGTGTTTGTTTTTTTGCAATTTCTTCAATAACCTTATGAGTAAATGTTTCCCAACCCTTTCCTTTATGACTAAAACTTTTACCCTTCTCAACAGTTAAAACACTGTTAAGAAGCAGAACTCCTTGCTTTGCCCATTTTGTTAAATTACCATTATTTTTAGGTATCGGGTAACCAAATTCTGTGTTAAGTTCTTTATAAATATTTTGCAAACTTGGTGGAGGTGTTACACTTTCAACAGAAAAACTTAAGCCGTGGGCTTGACCTTCATTTATATATGGGTCTTGCCCAATTATAACAACTTTAACATCTGAATATTTTGTTTGGTTCAGTGCATTAAAAACATTTTTATCTTGTGGATAAATTGTTTTGGTGCTATATTCATTTTTTAAAAATGCTTGTAAGGTTTTAAAGTAGTCTTTATCAAACTCTTGTTTTAAAAGTTCATACCAATTTTTTGTTATATAAAACATATTGCACTCTTTTGTATAATATTAATTTATAAGTATTTTTTTTAGATTAAATATAACTTTAACTAAAAAACAATTTTAAAAGTTTATTTAACTTTGCTTGTTTATTTTTTTATAGTTTTTCTAGATAAAATTATTATTAAAAATTTTAAATAAAACACTATTTAATTTAAATGTTAAATAAATTTTAATAATAAACTTAAGTCTTTAATTTTTAAAATTCAAAATTTGTTTTGTTATGATTTTATTTTACATAATAATTTTATTTTTGTTTTACTTTTTGAATTTTAATATATTCAAACGCTTTTGTTGCGGCAATTGCGCCATCACTACAAGCGGTTACAATTTGTCTTAATGGGGTGTTTCTAATATCTCCTATTGCAAAAACTCCATCGAAATTAGTTCTCATACAGTCATCTGTTATAATGTAACCATTCTCGCTTAGTTTTAAATCTCCATCAATCATTTCAGTATCTGGCCCTCTGCCAATGCAAACAAAAAGTCCATCTATATCTATTGGCTTTATTTCCCCTGTAACTTTGTTAGTAACCTCTATTTGCTTTAGTTGCTCATCTCCAATTAATTTAGAAATAGCACTGTTTAAAACAAGTTCAATATTAGCTTTTTCTTTAACTTGTTTAGATAAAATTGCATCTCCTCTAAATTCCTCTCTGCGATGAATTAAATAAACTTTCTTTGCAAGGTTACTTAAAAAGAAACAATCTTCTAATGCGGTGTTACCTCCACCAACAATAGCAACGGTTTTACCTTCAAAAAGTTTTCCATCGCAAGTTGCACAATAACTAATGCCTCGCCCAACAAATTTACGTTCGTTATCTAAATTCAATTTTCTAACACTAGCCCCAAAACCTAAAATAAGAGTGCGTGCTTTAAAAGTTTGCTTATAACATTCAACAACTTTAACATCGCCTTCAACTATAACTTTTTTAACTTCATCGTATGCATATTCTGTGTTTAAAGTTTTTGTGTGGTTAAACATTCTATCAGCAAGTTCTTTACCTGTAATTTTTTCAAACCCTGTATAGTTTGCAATTTCATAGGTTGCAAGTAATGCCCCACCAACTTTTTCTTTTTCAATAACAATAACCTCTAGCCCTGCCCTTCTTGCATATATAGCAGCGGTCATTCCTCCAGGACCTGCACCAAGAATTGCAACATCATAAATTTTTTCCATAATATCAAGTGTTCCTTTATAATTCTTTTAAATTAAATTTATAATATAATTTAATTTTATTCTACTAAATTATTATATTTATTTTTGTGCAAAATGACAAGTAATTAATATAATAAGTTAAATTAATATTTTACTAATTTGTTAGAAATAATCTAAAATACTATAAAAAAGCACTAATACAATCATTAGTGCTTTTTTTATTATAATTTTTAAATTTATCATTATCTCTTTGAGAATTGTGGTGCTTTTCTTGCTTTCTTTAAACCATATTTCTTTCTTTCTTTCATACGAGAATCTCTAGATAAGAAACCTGCTTTTTTGAGTTCTGGTTTAAATTGTTCGTTTTCTTTTACAAGTGCTTTTGCAATACCTTGGCGAATAGCACCTGTTTGACCTGTATAACCACCGCCATAAACATTAACAACAACATCGTATTTATCTACAGTTTCGGTTAAAACAAGTGGTTGACGAACTACAAGTTTTAAAGTGTCTAGTAATAAATATTCGTTAATATCACGATTATTTATTGTAATTTTGCCTGTGCCACCAGCATAAAGTCTTACTCTAGCAACAGCATCTTTTCTTCTACCAGTTGCAATATATTGACCTGTTACGCCTTTCTTTGCGGATTTAACTTTTTTAACTGGAGCTTTAACAGTTGTAGGTTTTTCTTCTTTTACAGCAACCTTTTTTTCTTTTACTTCTGTTTTAGGAGTTACTGCTTTTTTTGTTGTTTCTTTTTTTGTAACTGTTTTTTCTTTAACTTCTTCTGCCATAATTAAATTCTTGCTCCCTTTAAGGTAATTTGTTCTGGTTTTTGTGCTTCGTGGTTATGGTTAGCATCTTTATATACTCTTAACTTTTTAATCATTTTTTTGCCAAGAGAATTTTTTGGTAGCATACCCTTAACTGCAAATTTAACAACGTCATCAGATTTTGTGCGCATTAATTCATCGTAACCAACTTCCTTTAATCCGCCTACATAACCTGTGTGATGGTAGTGTTTTTTATCTTTTAATTTATTGCCAGTAAGCACTAATTTGTCGCTATTAATAACTATAACGTGGTCGCCTGTATCTACGTGTGGTGTATATTCTGGTTTGTTTTTGCCTTTTAAAATGGTTGCTACTTGGCTAGCAAGTCTGCCAAGAGGCATATTTGTGGCATCTACTACATACCATTTTGCTTCCACAGTTTGAGGCTTTGCCATAAATGTTTTCATATTATAAAAATCTCCTTCAAACTTCTTGTTTGTGTTTTTATTATTTTTTTTAAAAAGCATCTGTTACAACTTATCGGGGGCTAATCGACAAATATAATTTTTGCTAATAAATATATTAGTTCTTTTTAGGGCTTTTGTCAAGGGTTTTTTAATGGAAGTTTTAATTATGTGAAAATAAAAAAACATTAACAATTAAAACATAATTGTGTTTTATAAAAAGTTAATGTTAGAAGTTAATTTTAAATTTTTTAATTGCCAAAATAATAAGGCTTTTTAGGAAATATTAGGCAAAATATGTTTAATTTTAATAACATTTAAAAAATAAATTTTTTTAATTTTATAAACAAAAAAACATTTAATTATCACAATTATCTTTTTTTTAAGTTTTGCATTTTCGGTTTTAATTTTATCTATTATTTTATTACTATATTCTCCATCTGTTTTCAAGCCAGTGTTTTGTTCTAAAGTAGTTGATTTTTTATATTCATTTTTATACGTTAAATTGTTTTGGGTTTGTTTATTATCTAAATTTTTATTTAACTTGTTTTTATAATATTCTTGAAATTCTTTATTTAGTTCTGAAAATAGTTGCTCTGCTTCTCTTTTCTCTTTAGTAGACATTATTTCTTCTATATGCAAAAATTCATAAATATATTTTTCTATTTCTCTATCTGAAAAATCCTTTGCTTTTAAATCATTCCTTATTTTATTTGTTATTTTAAGTTCAAACTCGCTATTAACATCTGTCCTCCATTTAGAAAAATATCTTCAGATTTAATATTATAGAATTCAAGGTAACTTTTATAAACTTCTGGGATAGACTTACCTAGTTTTGTTATACTGTAAGTATCGTACCCCAGCACATCTTTTTCTATAAAATACCAATCCTTATTCTTTAGAAAATAAGGTTTCTTTTTAAATATTCCCATTTTTCTTTTTATACTAGGATGAAAATTTAACATTTATAATACCCGCTTATTTAATGTATAATAAAACTTTTTACTTATTTAAATTTCTAATTACTATTAATAATTATTTATTTTAATTGATAAAACGAATTAAATTTTAAATATAAAAATATGCACATACATTTTTTAAATTAATTTTGAAAATTGTTTGTTAAGATTTAAAGATTATTTAACAAAGTTTATTTAATTATGAAAAGCTATAAATTATAAATAAAATTATTTTAATAGCAAACCTCTTTTAAATATAAGCCATCTGGTTTTACAGTTTTCCCTGCAAGTTTACGATTGTTACCTTGTAACAAAAGGTCTAAGGTTTCAAGGCTTGTTTTCCCTGTGCCAATATCAAGAAGCGTTCCCACTATAATACGAACCATATTATATAAGAACCCATTACCCGTAATTGAAAATATAAGGTATTTATTTTGTTTTGTTATATTGCAATCATAAATTGTTCTTGTTGTAGTTTTTGTTGAAGTTCCTGTTGAAACAAAGGATGAAAAGTTGTGAGTGCCTATTAATTTTTTACAAGCTTGGTTCATTATTTGTAAATTTAAATTATAGCCAAACGCTAAAGCCCTATCTTCATCAAAAACGCTAAGGGTTCGTTCATTACAAATCTTATATATGTAAGTTTTACTTTTTGCAGATTTCCTTGCATTAAATTCCTCTGGAACTTCCTTACTTGAAAGCACCTTTATATCGTTTGGTAAATTAAAGTTTATTATTATAGGTAACTTATTTATTTCTATGTTAGTGCTTGAATAAAAGTTTACAACTTGCCCCAATGCGTGCACGCCTGCATCTGTTCTTCCACTTGGATATATTGTTACCCTTTCGTTAAGAGTTTTAAAAATGGCTTCTTCCAAAACACTTTGAATAGTAACTCCGTTTTGCTGTTTTTGAAAGCCGCAATAATTTGTGCCTAAATATTCAATAACAAGTTTAATATTTCTCATATTATTTATTATAACACTTTTAAAACTATTTTTAAAGTGGTTTTATTAATAAAAAATTTAAAAAAATAGTTTCTTATTATTTATTACTAAAACTATAAAGTTAATATACATTGCTATTTAAAAAATTTATTAAATAAAATAAAAAAACTTTATATAGTTTGCCATTATTGCCATAGTAACAAAAGTTTAAAAATTTACCAGTGCAATAGAACATAAAGCTAGAAAGCCTATTTAATGCATAGTAATATGCATTATGTTTTGCATAGTAATTCTTGGTAAGATTAGAATGGTGGCACAAAATTATGCTAAAAATGTGGTTAAAAACACAAGATAATATATAAAAAACATATTTTTATTTTTAAGTTGGTTTTATAAAAAGTAAAATGGGCATAAAAAAATATAAAAAAGTTTGATAAAAAAACTTTTTTTCTCTTTATTTTTGTTTCGCTTTTATGTATAATTAAATTTGTTAGTATATAACAAATTTATGTATTTAAATAATATACAATATATAGGAGAAAAACAAAATGAAAATTACTGTTGATGCCAATAATGCGTGTGCTAAAATTGCTTATGCTTTTAGTGAAATTGCAAGCATATACCCTATAACACCATCTTCGCCGATGGCCGAAAGTGCTGATGAATGGAAAAGCAAAGGGGTTAAAAACTTGTTTGGTAACACCGTTAAAGTTACACAGTTACAAAGCGAAGCAGGTGTTGCTGGGGCTGTGCACGGTAGCCTTTCAGCAGGTGCACTTACCACAACCTTTACAGCTAGCCAAGGTTTACTTTTAATGATACCAAATATGTATAAAATTGCTGGCGAGTTGTTGCCTTGCGTTTTTCATATTAGTGCAAGGGCACTTTCCACTCACGCGTTATCTATTTTTGGTGACCACGCAGATGTTATGGCTTGCAGAAGCACTGGCTTTGCAATGCTTGTTTCCAACACTGTGCAAGAAGCAATGGATATGGCTGTTACTGCACATATTGCAACTTTAAAAAGCAGTGTGCCTTTTATGCATTTCTTTGATGGGTTTAGAACTTCTCACGAAATTCAAAAAATAGATGATATAAGCAATGAAGACTTACTAAAAGTTTTACCAAAACAAGAAATTGCTGCTTTTAAGGCAAGGTCTCTTTCCAGCACTCACCCACATCAACAAGGCACTGCACAAAACCCAGACATTTATTTTCAAAACAGAGAAGGTTGCAACAAATATTATAGAGATGCTGTAAGCTGTGTTGAAGAGGCATTAAAACAGGTTGAGGGAATTACTGGCAGACATTACAATTTGTTTGACTACTATGGAGATGAAAACGCTACAGATGTTATTGTTTTAATGGGAAGTTCTGCAGAAACAGCAAAAGAAACCGTTAAACATTTAAACAAACTTGGCAAAAAATATGGTGTTTTGAATGTTAGATTATACCGCCCTTTTGCTACAGAAAAATTTGCAGTAAGTTTGCCAAAAAGTGTTAAAAGAATTGCCGTTTTAGATAGAACCAAAGAAAGCGGAGCTGATGGCGAACCACTATATAAAGATGTTACTACTGCCCTGTTCCAAACTGGAAGAAACAACATTAAGGTTGTTGGTGGAAGATATGGGCTTGGCGGAAAAGAATTTACGCCTAATATGGTTAAAGCCGTTTTTGACAATTTAGAAGGTGAACTAAAAAACAACTTTACTGTTGGCATTGTAGATGATATTACAAACACTTCGCTTAATGTAGACAAAACTTTTGCTATAGAAGATAACAACTATTCTTGCAAATTTTATGGCTTAGGAAGTGATGGCACAGTTAGTGCAAATAAAAACTCTATTAAAATTATTGGTTCTAACACTGAACTTAACGCACAAGGTTATTTTGAATATGACTCTAAAAAATCTGGCAGCGTTACAATTTCGCATTTAAGGTTTGGTAAGGAACACACCAATGCCCCTTATCTTATTACTCGAGCAGATTTTGTTGCTTGCCATAACATTAGTTTTATTGGTAAATATGATATGGAAGCAGATTTAAAAGAAAATGGAATTTTCTTATTAAATAGTCCATATGATGAAAAAGAGTTAAAAGAAATTTTACCAAATAGTTTTTTTGATAATATTGCAAATAAAAATGCTAAATTATTTATTGTTGATGCAAACAAAGTATCTGAAGATAGCGGACTTGGAAAGCGTATAAACGTTGTTATGCAAGCTTGTTTCTTTAAATTAACAAATATTATTGACTACCCTACCGTTGAACAACTTTTAATTGATGCTGCAAGCAAAACCTATGCAAGAAAAGGGCAAGCAATTGTAGATGCAAATGTAAGGGCAATTAAACAAGCAACTAAAAGTTTAATTGAAATTGATGTTAAAAATGTTGCCAGAAAAGAAACCAAACAAGAAGAAAAACTTGATGACTATGATAAAAACTTTATGAAAGTTATTGAACACAAAAAGGGAGATAACTTACCAGTTTCTAGTTTTAACGAACGCGGATTTGTGCCAACTGATACAGCAAAATATGAAAAACGCGGAATTTCTATTACTAGCCCTTGTTGGATTAAGGAAAATTGTATTCAATGCAATATGTGTTCGGCCGTTTGCCCACACGCAGCGATTAGACCTGTGCTTGTTAGCGATGATGAATTAAAAAATGCACCTAAAGGTTTTGAAACAAACAAGGCTCTAGGTGTGCCAAACTATAATTTTAGAATGCAAATTAATGTTGCCGATTGCACAGGCTGTGAAAATTGTGTTAAAGTTTGCCCTGCAAAAAATAAGGCACTTGAAATGAAAAATTCAGTTAAACTTGCAAACGAAGAAAAAGAGAATTACGAATTTAGCAAAGATATTGAAAACATAGAAACAAACTTTAAAAAAGACACTTTAAAAGGCAGCCAATTTAAAAAGCCATATTTTGAATTTAGTGGTGCTTGTGCTGGTTGTGGTGAAACCCCATATATTAAACTTGCAACTCAACTTTTTGGTGAACGAATGGTTATTGCAAATGCAACTGGTTGCAGTAGCATATATTCAGGCAGTGCACCTTCTACCCCACTTGCAAAAAATAAAGATGGCAGAGGTCCAGCTTGGGCAAGCAGTTTATTTGAAGATAATGCAGAATTTGGTTTAGGCATAAAACTTGCTAAAAAAGCAGAACGCGAACAATTAAAAGTTGATGTTGAAAACTATTTAAACAATAACAAAAAAGACAACAAACTGATTACCTTACTTAACGCTTGGTTAGAAAACTTTGAAAATGGAGATGAAACCTATAAATTAAGCAAGGAAATTGCTCCGCTATTAAAAGGAACAGAACTTGAAGGGCGTGAAAGTGGTTTTACAAAAGAAAGTGTTTGGATTATTGGCGGTGATGGATGGGCTTATGATATTGGCTTTGGCGGGCTTGACCACATTATTGCAAGCGGAGAAAATGTTAATATTTTGGTTTTAGATACAGAGGTTTATTCTAACACTGGCGGACAAATGTCTAAGGCTACACCACTTTCTGCAACAGCAAAGTTTGCTGCAAGTGGCAAAAGAACACCTAAAAAAGACCTTGGAATGATTGCTATGAGTTATAAAAACTGTTATGTGGCCCAAATTGGATTAGGTGCAAATATGAACCAAGCTGTTAAAGTTATGAGTGAAGCAGAAAGTTTTGATGGCCCAAGTTTAATTATTGCTTATGCCCCTTGTATTAATCACGGTATTAATATGAATGGTGCACAAGATGAAATTAAAAAAGCAGTTAACTGCGGTTATTGGCACTTATATCACTACGACCCAAGACTAATTAACGAAAATAAAAATCCATTTATTTTAGACAGTGCTAAACCTAGTGGAGATTATGAAGAATTTTTAAAAGGCGAAAGCAGATATGCAGCTCTTCAAAAAATTTCCCCACAACTTGCAGAAGAACTTTATAAAGAAAGTAAAAAATTTGCCGATGAAAGATATAGCAAATACTTAGAACTTTCTAAAAAAAGTGCACAAGATTTTAATGTTTAATTAAATTTTTAAAATAATTTATAAAACACAAAAAAAGCATAAATGTTATTCGTTTATGCTTTTTTTATTAAATTTAAAAAACTAATAAAACTAAATAGTTAATAACAAATTTTTTTACTATTTTATATACTTATTTTTTCTATATATATTTTAAAACAAACTAAAAAGTAAAAAGCATAAATAAAAAGTAAATATTATTTAATGAATTAAAAAGTTCCATAACATATAATACTTTAAATATTTAAAATTATTTATTTAACCTTAAAATTTGGTTTTTTAAAATAAACAAAATCAAAACAACTAAAAAATATATATTTATAAAAAAATACACTTTGGAGAATTCCCCCTAGTGTATTTTTAAAGTTACCATTATATTTATTTGCGTTTTGTGTATACCCACCAATTAAAAGTATCTTTTTTGCGTTTTTTAACCAAAGTTACTGTTACAATAACAATTACAAGCACTGTTACAAGAACAAGAGCAATGTAAAGAATATATGCATTACTACCAATTCTAACCTTTATTATTGTATCTTCAGTAATATTATCTAAAGATGTTTCAAACACATAGTAGTTAAAAATTCCTAAAGGATAACTTTTTTCAAGAATGCTTGTTGAAACTGTTTCGTTGTAATTCACATTAGTTTTTACAAGTTTTCCGTTTGGTAACATAAAAGTTACTATATGCACATCAGGAACATATTTTGCAGAAATTACTTCATTTTTTGTAACTTCGGCTATACTTTCTGTTTCCCAATAAGGTGCTGTGTTTTTATAATGTTCTTTTTCTGGAATGAGAGGATATTCATATGCGTTTAGTGCCTCTCCGTGATTTTTCTTTGTTTGTTTAACTAAGTTATTATCTATTAAAAAGAAAATGCTATAACTATTTAAGGTTATGTTTTCACAATAAATTTCATAGTTGCCTAAAACATTATCTATAGTGTAATAACCTTTATTATTTGGTGTTAACAAAAACAAGGTTTCTTGTTGTGGGTTTTGTTCCATTTCTTGTGTTTTGCTTATGTTTTGCAACAAGTTATTTTGGTTTGTATGTAAAGGTTCATCTCCTAATAACTTTGCATATACCTTCATTTTAGAATAAGATTGTGAATATTCTGTTTTAAGTAAAACAGAAAATTTGAAATTTGAAGAATATTTAATGCTTGTTGAACCCTCGTAAATAAAGGAATATGGAAGATTAGCATCTTTACTGAAAGAAATTTGATATGTGTTTATGCTATATTTTGCATAGAAAATTTTATTTCCCGTGCTACCATTTTCAACTTTTTTTACGCTTTCACCTAAAAGATTAGGGTTTGTGTACCACCCCTCAAAAGTGTAACCTTGTTTTGTTGGTGAGTTTAAAACAAAAGTTGGAGTTTCTACATTATAATTAGATATAACAGGGTTAAAATTTCCGCCATTAGTGTTGTAAGTTATTGTATAATTAATTGTTTCTATCATTGCAACTATTGTTGTGTAGGCAGTAACAGTGTATCCGCTTGAAACAACAGAGAAAGTGCCATTGCTAGACATAACAAGCCAACAATTAAATTTATAACCAGATTTATATGGTAATTGAGGAAAATCGCTATCTTTAAGAGTATAGAAATGTTCCACAGTAATTGAAGAAATTGGTTGATTATAGGCAGTAAATTGAACTGTGTAAAAATTATATAATATTTCGTATTTACCATTTTGAACTGTTATTTTATAATTATTATTGTTATAATTGCAAGTTATTGGGTAAACACCTTTTAAACTATTGCTTGTAACAGAACAATTAAAAGATAAGTTAAGGTCATCGTTATTATTATATGAACCTGTAAAATTTGAATTGTTAACAACTTTATAGGTAAAGTTTGTATTAACTTCTTGCCCATAATAACCTTGTTTATTATTTATAACAATTGTAATTTCGGCTGGTATAATTTTATAGAAACAATTGTTTAAAACTATTAATGAATAGTTTTCTGGTAAAAAATTCCCATTCTGTTGCATTGCAAGAGAACCAAGCAATATGGTGTAATCTCCTACATCTTCACCTACTTCTCTACTTAGTTCGCCTGTTAATAATGGTGTTTCGCCAACAACAACATTTGAATATGAATAATTTAATATAACATCTTGAGTGTTATAGTATTTATACTGGTTCGCGTTTGGAGAAATTAAAAGTTGTCTTGGTGTTATACTAAAAATTGCATCATCTAAGTTGAACACTAAATTATAATTACCTGCAATAAAATTTTCATTATCCTCTAATTTTAGGTTGCCTTTATTAATTTGATATTCTCCCACTCTTTCGTTAGTAGGAAAAGAAAAATCTAATTCTCTTGATAATTCTCCAGAAAATAATGGAGTTTCAGATAATAAATTTCCTGAGTAAGAAAATGTTAATGGTTTATCTATTTCGCCATAAATTTTTGATTGATTTGCATTTGGGGTTATAACTAAGTTTAATGCATTAATTTTAATTGTAGATAAAATTATGTTATCGGCATAATTTTCTTTTGAGAATTTTACATACACACTATGCGTTCCAGCATTTTTAATTTTTATGTTTTCTGCTTGCCAAGTTAAACCATCTAAACTAAAACTAAAAGAAACATCATTATGTAAATTATTTTTTGGTGTTACAAAGTAATAGGTTGCATCATAATTGGTTTCAATATCTTCAACACTGCAACCATTTAGCACTCCGTAAGTTATGGCAAAGTAAACATTTTCGGCATTTAAAGCAAGGTTATAGTTACCACTTAGCAATGTGCCTGTGCTTACAATTTCAAGGGTGCCAAGTAAGTAGTTATAATTTCCAGCATCTTCACCTATTATTCTTGTTAAACTACCAGAAAAATTTGGGATTTCGCCTAGCGCATTATTTGAATAAGAAAATGAAAAAGTTGGGTCTTGTTCTCCAAAAACTTTTGATTGGTTTGCAGTTGGAGTTATTACAAGATTGCGTTTTGTAATTTTAAATTTGTCTTGTGCGTTTTGCAAAACCAAGTTATAGTTTGTTGCAAAAAAATTCTTTTGAGTTTGTGTTTGGGCTAAATTATTTTGTAAAGTTAACGAATTTAAAGTTACAGAATAACTACCAACATTTTCGCCAGTTTCTCTTCCTAAAACGCCACTAAACGCAGGAATTTCGCCTACAGCAAGGTTTGAGTATGAATAGGTAAATTGTGCAGGGTCGTTATCTGCATAAATTTTAGTGGTTAAAATAGGGGTTATATAAAGGTTTCTTGGAATAATGTTAAAATAAACAGGGTTAGAATTAAATACTAAATTATAGTTGTTTTTATCAAAATTTTGGTTAGTGTAAAGTTCTAAACTGCCTTGTAAAATTTGATATCTCCCCACATCTTCGCCTTCTATTCTTGCAAGCCTTCCGCGAATAAAAGCTTGTTCTACGCTTCCAGAAACCTCGTAACTTAGCACTTGGTCCCCTTCTCCGTAGGTTTTTGATTGGTTTGAAATTGGGGTTATTGTAACATCTTTTTTGATAATTTCTATGGTTATACTATCTTTAATTGTGGTGAAATAATCTGCCACAATTTTAAAATAAACAATATAGTTTCCACTGTTTTTTATTGTTGGAATAGTTTGAGTAAAATTACCATCTTCCGTTAAACTATATAAAATTTTATAATTACAGTTAGTTGAAACACTAACGTTTATGTTTGCCTGCTCGCCATCATACTCCTTTTGAATGTTGTTACAAGTATAGTCTATTTCTCCAAGGTCGTACTGCATTTGTACTATCATTGGCAAAATTGAAAAGGAATTATCTAAAGCGTAATAAGATGACCATTCTAACATATTTGAAGATTTATATGTAAATAAATATGGGCTTGAAAGAGTGTTATCATCATTAGAAAGTTGAGGTACACTACCAGAAATATATTCAACAATTATTGCAAAATACCCACTTGTTACATAAACATTTTGATTAAGTTCTATAGTATAGTAAGTTGCCTGGTTAGAAGTAAAAAGGTATGGGTCTTCCGTTGAATATTTATTTTCTATTTGAATTGCTGATGAAACATTATTTTTATAGAACTGATTAATAGAATTAAGAGATTGAACATCGCTTGCTTGTAAACCATTTAAAACATACACTTTAAATTGTGTTTGTTTATTGTTGTAACTTGTTGGAATTTTTAGGCGTGAAATATATTGATTAGAAACTTCTTCGGTTTTATAGATGTTAGTTATATAAAAATTTTCGGTTATTGTTTTAATGTTATAAGAGGTATCTCCGCCTCCAGAGGTGTTGGTTTTAAAGGTTAAAAACTTGTTGTTGTGTGAGGTGCCTTTCATATTGTTATAACTTATATAATCCTCAAGTTCTTCTCCAACACGCAAGAAGCCATTTACATCGTTCTCAACAAAAGCATCTTCATACATAACATAAAAATATCCACCCATACCCCAGTTAGAGCCTGCAGAATTTTGAACTATGTATGCACCAGTGTATGTTACGCCACCAATTTTTTGAGTGAAATTATTATCCCATCCAACTAAAGTTACCATATGGTTTTGTTTTAAATTTTTGTTTGTACAAATATAAAATTGGTTGTTAACTAGGTTTTGAGTATCCATATAAATAGAAGCTGTTACCCCACCATAGTTTTGAATATGGTGTTTAATTGCTTGCCTTAAATTTTGTTTTTCTTCTTCAGTGGTTAGTGTGTTTTTATCTGGAAAAGATACTGCTTCTAAAACTCGATAGTTAGATTGTGTGGCCGTTGCATAAAAATTTTCAGCATAATAAGGAGTAACGCTACTATCACTTGCCCATCTGGATTGATTTGCAGGATTATAACCTTCGCCATTTTGTTGATAAACCGCGCCATTTTCGCTAGACAAATATTCATAAGCCAAGTCGAAATTTCCACCTGCAACATTCTGCAAGTTACGATTAATAACTTGGGTTGTATATGCAAGATTTAATTCAGAAAAATTTAGGTTTTCATTTACATTCGCAACACCTTGTTTATATAAAGTGGTTTCTAATGCAGTTAAACTAGCAAAAGCCCAACAAATAGATGTGCCCATTTGTGCACCCACATTACTTGGCAAGTTTGCTGTGTTATTTTTATTTTCTGGCAAAAAGTTTTTTATAACATTTTCCACACTAATTAAGGTAAATTCTTCAGGTAAATTATCGGCATTAAAATTATTAACATCTACACTAGAAATTTTAGGTGTTTGGTTATTATTTTCATTAGTAGTTATTTGACTAGCTTTTGCAAAATTAATTGGTAGAATAAAACATAAAATTGCAAGGGTAGCAAAAAAAAGAGGCAAAAAAACTTTTTTTGCAAAAACATTTTTAATTGATTTAACAAAAATGTTCATAGTTCTACCCTTTTAGTATTTATTATAAGCTGCCTTTTTCTTTTAAAACCGATTAAGTAAATTTGAAATAAAATCAATTTCAAGTAAAAATAAGATTTTTTTTATTATTAATAATTAAAATTATAATTAAAATAACTAAAATTATAAAGTACTATATTATATATTTTAGTATATATATAGTATAGTTTTTAGTCAAGTTTTTACACCTTTTTAGATAAAAAAAGAATTACAATTTTATGGTGTTTGCAATTCTTAATTTAAAAATTATTAATTATATATTTTAGATTTTTAATAAAATTGTTATGAGTTACGATTTTTAATAATAGATTTTACCTTTATTAAACGAATACGCGATGCACGATCGTTCTCTTCTATCTTCATTGCAATATATTTGATAGTTTCCTGTAGTTGAGGAATCATAACAAATTCTAGTGCATTAACTCGACGTTTTGTTCTATCTATTTCACTTGCAAGAATTTGACAAGTTTTTTCTAAAGTTGCTAGTTCCATTAGTTTTGGCACAATATTTTGGGTTTTTTGTACTAAAATATCGAGTTCTGGGTTTGTGTCAACATAGGAATAAGGCAATGTTTTTACTTCCTGTGGAAGAACTGTGATGTTTGGAACATTAACGTTCATAATAGAATTTTGATTATATAATGCTGTGAAAGAAGAATTTGGAAAAGCAAAAAGGGAGGAAATTTGTTTGCTAGAACTAAAGGACTTTGCAAGGCAAAATTGCTTTAAAAGTTCTCTTACTTCGCCTTCTACTTGTTGGCGAAGTGCATAATTTTGTTTAACAAGGGTTGAAAAACGCCTTATCATTTCATCTGACTTATCTTTTAAAAGTTTATGCCCTCTAACCGCAATAGACAACCTACCCTTTAAGGTTTTTAATTGCATACGGGTTGGGTTAACATTCATTCTTGCCATTATTAAATTACCCCCTTTTGTTAAGTTTGGTTTAAAATTTAAGGTTTAAAATAGTTTTAAATTATTTTTCTTTCTTTTTTAAATATTTTTCAATATACTCTACTCTAATACGCTTTAATTCTTCTTTTGGTAACATAGATAAAAGTTCCCAACCAATGTTTAAGGTTTTTTCTATGCTTCTGTTTTCTTCATAACCTTGGTTGATATAACGTTTTTCAAATTCACCTGCAAATTTTGCAAAAATTTTATCACTATCTGTTAATGCAGATTCTCCTAAAATTGTTGCGAGTTCTTTTGCTTCTTTTCCGCGTGCATAGGCTGAAAAGAGTTGGTTCATAGTGTCGGCGTGGTCTTCCCTAGTTTTGCCTTTGCCGATACCTTTATCTTTAAGCCTTGAAAGGCTTGGTAAAACATCTATAGGAGGGTTAATACCCTTTTTGTATAGTTCTCTTGACAAAATTATTTGACCTTCTGTTATATAACCTGTAAGATCTGGAATAGGGTGAGTTTTATCATCTTCTGGCATTGTTAAAATAGGAATTTGAGTTATAGAGCCTTCTTTACCTTTTATTCTGCCTGCTCTCTCATATAAAGAAGCAAGGTCGGTATACATATAACCAGGGTATCCTCTTCTGCCAGGAACTTCTTTACGAGCTGCAGATATTTCACGAAGTGCTTCTGCATAGTTTGTTATATCTGTCATAATAACAAGAACGTGCATTCCAAGGTCGAAAGCTAGATATTCAGCACAAGTTAATGCCATTCTTGGTGTTGAAATTCTTTCAATTGCAGGGTCGTTAGCAAGGTTTATAAACATTACAGACCTTTCTATAGCACCTGTTTTTTTGAAATCCTCCATAAAAAATTCGGCTTCTTCAAATGTTATGCCTATAGCACAGAAAACAACAGCAAATTTATCATCCTTACCTAAAACTTTTGCTTGGTGTGCAATTTGTGCAGCAAGGTTTGCGTGTGGAAGCCCACTCATAGAGAATACAGGCAATTTTTGCCCACGAACAAGAGTGTTAAGCCCATCTATTGCAGAAATTCCTGTTTGAATAAATTCGTTAGGATAATCTCTTGCAGCAGGGTTAATTGGTTCCCCATTAATATCCATACTTTTTTTAGGTATTATAGGTGCACCATCATCTCTTGGATTGCCAAGCCCGTCAAATACTCTACCCAGCATATCTTCTGCAACATTAAGTTGCTGGCTTTTCCCAAGGAAACGGGCTTTTGCAGTTGAAATTTCAAGCCCTTGTGCACTTTCAAATAATTGTACAAGTGCTTTATCTTTTTCAATTTCTAAAACTTTACCACGCCTAATTTCGCCATTAGCTTGAACAATTTCCACAATTTCATCGTATTTAACACCTTCCACACCTTCAACAAGCATTAAAGGCCCTACAACTTCTTTTATTGTTTTATATTCTTTAATCATATAAGTTTTAGTCCTCCTCTCTTGTGTTAAGTTCTTTAAAGGCATTATTCATTTCTTTTGTAATTGAATCAAATTCTTTTAAGTTATCTTCTTCAATTAATTTTGCTCTGCTAATTTTTTCTTTGGTTTTTAAATTTAAAATTTCTCTAATGCCAACACCTTTTTTAAGGTTTTCGTTAGCAAGTTTATGATAGGTATAAATTAAATTTAACATTTTGTTTTGTTTGTTAATAGAAGTATAGGTATCTACTTCGTGGAAAGCGTTTTGGTGTAAGAAATCTTCTCTTATCATTTTAGCAGTTTCCATTGTAATTCTATCTTCGTAAGATAAACTATCAGAGCCTACAAGACGAACAATTTCTAAAAGTTCGTTTTCTTCTTGTAAGATTGTTGAAACAAATTGTTTTAAATCGTTAAATTTGGCAGAAACATTATCGGTATACCATTCTTTTAATTTGTCGGCATATAAAGAATAACTAACTAGCCAATCTATTGCTGGGAAGTGCCTTTTATATGCAAGGCTATAACTTAAGCCCCAGAAAACTTTAACAATTCTAAGAGTTGCTTGGCTAACAGGTTCGGACATATCTCCACCTGGAGGGGAAACAGCACCAATTGCAGTAACAGAACCTTGTCTATCTTTTTTAGAAGATAGAGTTGTAACCATACCTGCTCTTTCATAAAATTCAGCAAGTCTGCTTGCTAAATAAGCAGGATAACCTTCTTCGCCTGGCATTTCTTCAAGTCTGCCACTCATTTCACGAAGAGCTTCTGCCCAACGGGAAGTTGAATCTGCCATAATTGCAACATTATAGCCCATATCTCTAAAATATTCGGCAATAGTTATGCCTGTGTATATGGAAGCCTCTCTAGCAGCAACTGGCATATCGGAAGTGTTTGCAATAAGAACTGTTCTTTTCATTAAAGGTTGTTTTGTTTTTGGGTCTATAAGGTTTGGAAACTCGTTTAAAACATCTGTCATTTCGTTTCCTCTTTCACCACAACCAACATAAACAATTATGTCGGCATCTGCCCATTTTGCAAGTTGGTGTTGAACAACGGTTTTACCGCTACCAAATGGACCTGGAACAGCGGCAACCCCTCCCCTTGCAATTGGGAAAAGAGTGTCTATAACCCTTTGACCTGTTACCATTGGTTCGTTAGGGGTTAATTTTTTATAATAAGGTCTGCCTTTTCTAACAGCCCATTTTTGAAGCATTGGAACATCAATTTTTTTACCATTTTTTGTTTTAATGGTGGCTATAGGTTGAGTTATGGTATAGTCACCCTCTTTAATAGACAAAATTGTGCCACTTACACCATTTGGCACTAAAATTTTATGTTTAACGGCTATAGTCTCATCTACATAACCAAGTTCATCGCCTGTTGAAACCTCATCACCTTCTTGTGCAGTTGGATAAAAGTGCCAAACTTTTTCGTGGTCAAGATTATTAATAACAATACCACGAGAAATTTTATCGCCATATTTATCCATAATTTTGTTAAGTGGGCGTTGAATACCATCAAAAATGCCTTCTATTAAGCCTGGAGCTAATTCGACAGAAAGAGGTTCGTTTGTAGAAACAACTTTATCACCAGGTCCTAATCCGCCTGTTTCTTCATAAACTTGAACAGAGGCTTTGTCGCCACGCATTTCTATTATTTCGCCAACAAGACCTTTCTCTCCAATTCTTACAACATCAAACATTTTGGCTTCGCGCATATTTTCCACCACAATTAATGGTCCTGCAACTTTAACAACTTTTCCTTCCATTGCTTTTAATTCTCCTTGTTCCTTAAAATGTTTACCCCTAGTGATTTTTCTACATCTTCATTAATTTTGTTAAGGGCATAATTAGATGGTTTTGTTCCGCTTGGAATTACTAACACTGCTGGGTATGCATTTAGTTTTGTATCGTTAATAATATCCTCTACAAAAGGGGCAAAGTCATCTGTTATCATTATCACCTTATACTCTGCAATTGCTTTATTAAGTGCAGTGCGGGTGTTATGTTCGTTACTAACAGCATAAACATCGCAACCTACTGCTTTAAAAATTAATATGCTATCTCCACTGCCTATAACTGCAATTTTGTCTGTCATATTTTTAATTCTCCAAATATCTTTTTTTGATATGTTCGCTTAAGTTATTGTTATGATAAGACATTATAAGCCTTATATTTTTAATTTCTATTTGTTTTTTGAAAACAAAGTTTGCAAATGGACCTATAGAATCTATATCATTCTTCTTACTTTCTAGCAGTGCTAGAGGATATGTGTTTTTTAATTTTTCAAATTCAACAAAAGCTTTCTCTTTATTTTCGCTAAGTGCAAGTTTTACAAACCTTGTTAAAACAGGACTTAAATTTGATAGCATTGCTTCCTTATTCTTTTTGAAAACTTCTAGTAGTGTTTTGTTTGATAATGTGCCACCGCTTAAAGTTTGTTGTTCTAAATGATATTGAGATGGTGCACGCATAGCTGTTGAAATGTTTTCAATATCTATATTAGTTTCTACAAGCATTTTTGTTATTGCATTTTTGTGGCAGGCTTCTTTTAAATTTTCGTATAAATGCTTTTTAAATAAAAAATCTACTTCATCACCCTTTATGTTTGGTTTAGATGCCAGCACCTGAAATTCCAACAAAGCAGATTTTAAATGTTTATTGTTGAAACCATCAAAATTTTTAGTGTTTACAAGTTCTTTAATTTTAGAAATTTCATATAACCCCTCTGCTTCTATAAAGTTGCTAGAATTTTGACCTAACACTATAGATTTACAAAAAGCAGAAACATTGTTAAAATCAAAAGGTAAGGCAAAATATGAAAGTAACTGCTCAACAGGACTTTCCTGCTTTATGAAATTTAAGAGTTTTTTTGTTTCGAAACTTAAAAGTTCTTCTATTTGAAAAGGAGTTTCTATTGCAACGCCAGAGGCAAAATTTGTTTCTTGCAAAACACTTAATGCTTCAACATTTGTTTTTGCTTCTATCATTCGGTTAAAACTTTCTTTAGTTACAAAATTACCAGTTAAGCTTGCAACTACACCATTTGCATATAAAAAGCTTTTTTGCATTATAATCAACTCCTTTTTTTTGTTTTTATTACATTTAAATTTAATTGAAACTATGTTTTAAAAATTGCCAATAGTTAATTGCCAAATAAAATTTTGCCAATTTCACCTTGACTTTGTAAATAAGCATCGTTAATAAGTTCTGCAAAAGTAAGATTTTTATCTACATTGGCACTTGACAGTATAATGCCTATTTCACTAGAATTTTTATTTTTAACAACCTTAAGTTCTTTTGCTTTAACTGTTTTTAAATTTTCAACATCTTTTAAGGTAACATTATCAATATTAACCTTTAAAGTTTCTCCTTTAGAGGCATTTTCTTTTAACAATTTTTCTATGAATGAAAGCATATCTTCTTTACTTAGTTTTAGTAAAGTTTCAAGGGCTTTTTGTTTTAGAGTTGTAAGCAATTCTTGTTTTTTGTTAAGAATAATTTTGTTGCCTTCAATTCGTGCTAAGACAACATATCTTTCTTTAATTTGCTCTGCTCTTTCATTTATAATATTTTCCGTTTCTTCTGTTTTAGAAGTTGCATATTCTTCAGCTTCTTTGGTTATTTTAAAGGCTTTTTGTTTTGCTTCTTCAACAATTTCATCGGCTTTTAATTTACCATCTGCTAAAATTCTGTTTACAATAGCATCTCCTTGCATTTTAACGCTTTCCTTTTAAATTTATTTTTGTTTAGGGTACTGAAATTTAAAAATGCTTAAATTGTTAAAGTAAAATATTTTTATTAACACAAGCATTTTTTTACCTTATGCCTACCATAATATGTAAACTTTATTTTATATTTTTTAAATGTTAAAAATTATGGTGCTTAACTCAATATTTTTAATTAAAAGTTTATATGGTTAAACATAAAGTTAAAGCCTAACTATTTGCTTAGGTTTTTTGTTTTGGTAAATTTTTAGTTAATTTTTTAGGTTTAATTAGGTTAAATTGAATGTTTTGCTTTTTTAATGTTTGTTATTTAAAGGCTTTATATTTTAAAGAAAATAGAATAATTAAATTAATATTAAATATTAAAAAATTAAAAGAATTGAAATAACAAGAGCTAAAATAGCGTAGGTTTCTACCATTGCTGGGAAAAGAATAAGTTTACCAGAAAGACTTTCCTTTTTAGCAACTGCGTGAATACAGCTTGCAGCTGTTCCACCTTGGAACATTGCAGAGAAAAAGCCAGTTAAAGCTAGAGGAAGACCAGCAAGTAAAACTTGGAAACCTGCACCAACAGACATACCAGCAGCTAAACTACCCATTGCAATAATGCCAAAAACGAAACCATAAATACCTTGTGTTGCTGGTAAAACAACAAGAACTAAAGCTTTGCTAAATTTTTTAGGATCTTCAGACAAAATACCTGCTGCTGCTTGACCTGTTTTTTTAAGCCCCAATGCAGAACCAATACCGCAAAGCAAAACACATAAACCTACCCCTAATAAACCAATTACATAACCCCATTCCATAATAATTTTTAATCCTCCTAAATTTTTGTTTATTTTTAAAACATTTAATAATTCTAAATATTTATTTTTTAAGTTTTATTAAATGAATTTAACAATATAATTTTTTTATTTTTTAAAATCAATTTTCTAAGTATTTTTCAAATTTGAATATTAATTTTGTTTTGTAAATAATTAAATATTTTTTATAACTTTTTCGTTTAAATAATATATTTTTTTTATGTACATAATTTTTGCTAATTTTTATTTTAATTTAACATAAGAAAGGTCTGTTCCAAATGGCACAAACATTTCGCCTTCGCCAACATAGAATCGAGAAAAGAACTCTATATACTGAAGTCTTGCCACGTGAATATATCCGCCTAAAGCACCCATTGATATGTTAAACCCGTGACCTATTGCTAAAATTATAACGCCTGGTAAAAATGTTGCTGCAGATGTTAAAAAGCCACTTGCAAGATCGTTAACTATAGAAGCAATAATTGCACCACTAAGCATTAAACCAAATAACCTTGCGTAACTTAAAATATCGGAAAAAAAGTTTATAATGCCATATAAAGCCCCAAAACTCTTTGATACGCGGTTAAAGCCTTTGTTTGTGAATATTTGCCCCACTGCGCCAACACCTGCTGAAACGCCCGCAATTATTAATGCTATGGTTGTTACGCCTTTAATCATTCCACCATATTCTAACAAGAAAAGTGCAACCCCTACTAAAAAGAAATCCCAACAGAAAGCAGTAAAAATTGCATTCAAAATTTGTTTTTGCTTAATTAACAATATGCCTTTTAAAATTAGAGAAACAATCATTTGCACAATGCCCGCAACCAAGCAAGAAACAAGCAAGGTTAAAACATTATTAACAGGGTCTGGTATTGTGGCAGGTGGAACCAAGAAAAATTGCTCGTGCCCTAACCCGAAGAAGCTGCCAAACAACGCACCAAAAATTACCGTGAATATTCCGCCAACAGCAATAACAAACATTAACTGTTTAAACCCTGTGTTACGCTTTTGCCTTAGTGCCATAAAAAGACCAAATGCAATTAGAATTAACCCATAACCGATATCTGCCATAACAAAGCCAAAAAACACTGAAAAGAAGAACGCAATATAAATATTTGGGTCGAACTCTCTATAATTAGGTGCTGAATACATATTTGTTACAAACTCAAATTGTTTAACAACTTTATTGTTTTTTGTTATTGTTGGTGGAATTTCATTTTTGTCTATTTCCAAAAATTCGTATTCAATGCTTAGGTTACTATTTGATAGTTTTTTATCTAGTTTCTCTCTACTTTCCTTTGCCAAGTATGCTTCCAAAACAAAGGCTTGTTTTGTTGAACGAAATTTATTTTCGGCATCTTCTTTTGTCATACAAAACTTTATGTAGTCGTGCATTGTTTTAAGTTCTTTTAAACTATCTTTAAAATTTCGTAAACTTTGCTGTAATGAAAGTTCTTCTTGCTCAAGTTCTTTTAATCGAGTGTTTAAAGTTTTAATTGCATCTTCTGCGTTTGTTTTTAAATCAAAATTTGCTTTATTAAAGCCAAGTTCATTTAACTTTTTAGTAACTAAAAAACTTTCGGAATTATGGCTATAAATTTTTAAAATTGTGCCATCGCCAGCAGTTTCAAAAGTTGTTAATGGACAATCTCTTAAAAATTCATTAAAGTCTTTCATTGCATTAATAGGCAAAATGCCTAACATAATTGAAACATTTTTTGTTGGCTTAAAATCGTTAAAACTTTCTGGCACACTTAAATATGGTGTGAGGCTTGAAATGCGATTTTCTAAATTTGTTCGTTCTTTTTTAATGTCGTTTTGTTTGTTTAATAAAACATCTATTTGAGAAATTATATTTTGAATGGTTTCTTGTTTTAACACTATTTTTTCAAACTCTTCGCAGGTTAAGTCAAAATCTTTCTCTATAACAGGTTTTTGTTTTTTAGGTAAGGTTTCAAGGCTGGCTTCTATAGTGGTTATTGCTCTTTCAAGTTTTGCTCTTTTATTTTCTAGCATTGTGTAGGCTTCATCGTTAAAGTTAATATTTGTGTTTTCTATTTCATCTACATTTTTAAGCGTTACAAGTTGAGTTTCAAACAATGCATTTAAAACTTTTTGTTTATCTGCACTGGCACCGTATAGTTTCAGTTTTTGCATTTCAACTATTGCCATTGTATAACTTTGCCCTACCTTTTAATATAGTCTTTTATTTTTTATAATTTAAGAAATTTAACTTAATATTGCTCCAAACAATGAATTATTTTCCAATTTATTATGTTAAATTTTAAGAACATTAATTTAGTCTTTAAAAATTTTATTTAAATGTTAATTTAATTAATTTTAAACATTAATTTATTTAATAAATTTAAATAACTTTTAATTTGCTTAAATAATTAAAACACAATTAATAATAAAACCCTTCAAATAATTAAAATTGCTCTATTTTGTTTTTTGTAACTTTTTAAGTATAACGCTAATTGCTTTTTCATAATTTTTTTCTGCATTCTTTGTAAGATCTTCTGCTTTTTTATTATATTCTTGCAAAGAAGTTTCAAACTCGGTATGAAATTTTTCTTCATTAATTTGAGTTTGTTGCTTTAACATTTTTTTAGAAGATTCTTGTGCATCGTTTTTTATTTTTGCATTTTCTTCTTCCGCCTTAGAAACAATTTTAACAGACTCTACCCTTGCATTGTTACTTAGTTTTTCGCTTGCTTCTTCTGCTTTTAAAATGGATTCTATAATTTTGTTTTTCACCATTTTTGCCAAAAATCTCCTTTTCTGTTTATTTTTAAAAATTTCTATAGAATTTACTAGAAAACATTTTATTTAAGTTTATTTTTTTAAAAAATTTAAACAAAAACCTTAATATTACTAAATAATATTATCATAAATAACTTGAATTGTGTCAAGTAAAAAGTTCGCTATTTTTGTTAAAGTTTTGTTAAAGTTTTATCAATTATTTGTGTTTTTATGAATGTATTTAAAAGTTTTGTTTTTTAATA
>CAJUBT010000009.1:26962-52690 GCA_910584815.1 uncultured Christensenella sp.
TTTAAAAAAATTTATAGAAATTATAATAAAAAATTATAAAAAAACACAAAATTACAAAAAATAATAATATATACTTATGGTTTTTACAAAAAACAATAAAATTATTGTTAAAAGTAAATTTTTCTCTTTACAGTTTTTTTGTTTTATGTATAATTAGGCTACACAGATAAAATAAAATTAAAAAGGAATTTATATTATGTTTTTTGGAACAGAACTTGATTTACTTATTGTTTGCTTTATTGTTGTTTTAGGAAGAATTGTTGATATGTCTCTTGCCACAATGAGAACTGTTTTTACAGTTAAAAACAAACCACAAATAGCAGCCCCTATTGGTTTTATAGAAGCATTCTTTTGGTTTTTAATTGTTAAAGCAGCCCTTGATTACACCATTAAAAACCCAGTTGTAGACACTATTTTACTTGCTGTTGCTTATTCTCTTGGTTTTGCACTTGGAACTTTCCTTGGTGGAATTATAAGCAAGAAATTTGTTAAAAGCAAAATTCACGTTCAAATTGTGTTAAGTAGTAAAAATGATGAAGTTATTAAAGAATTAAAAGAAAAAGGTTTTGGTCAAACCGTTATAACTGCTAAAGGCGCACACAAAAACACAGAAACCTATATGGTTTTTGTTGAAACAGACTCCAACAAATTAACTGAACTTAGAAGCATAATTAACACTATGGATGAAAAAGCTTTTGTTTCTGTAACAGAAAGTAAATCGGTTTACAATGGCTTTTTTGGTGGCAATGCCAGAAAATAATTATTTTTAAATATAAAAAATAAATAAAAACTATGTTAATTTAAAAATAATTATTAAACTTATAATTTAAACAAACTTTTTAAAATTAAAACTTTATGTTTTTTAAAAATAAAAAAAGCATAAAGTTTTTTTATTGCATAAA
This sequence comes from uncultured Christensenella sp., assembly GCA_910584815.1. Lineage (GTDB taxonomy): Bacteria > Bacillota > Clostridia > Christensenellales > UBA1242 > UBA7862. The sequence goes on from CAJUBT010000009.1 coordinate 27,865, forward strand.
ACATAAATTGTTAATTTGTTTTTAAAATTTATTTTAATGTGGTATATTTATACTATTAATTAACTTTTTTTGTTTTTATAAATTGGCAAAGTTTGCATTTATTTTTTTAGCAAAATATACACAAGTTTTTCCTTTAAATTATATTTTTTGTTTAAAATTTTAATAACAAAAGCTTATAAAAATTTAAATAAAATTTAATGAAAACAAAAAAGAATAAAAAAATTATTATGATAGGAGTTTAATAATATGCCAGATAAAACTTTAGATTATTTTACAAAAATTAGTAGCATTCCTAGACCTTCTGGGATGGAAAAAGGAGTTATGGAATTTTTGGTTGAATTTGCTAAAAGCCATAACCTACAATATTTTACAGATAGCACTTATAATGTTATTATTAAAAAACCTAGTAACCGCCCAAAATGCGACAAAACTTTAATTTTGCAGGCACACACTGATATGGTTTGTGAAAAAAATGGAGATGTTGATTTTGACTTTTTAACCCAAGGAATTAACCTAAAAACTGAAGGCGATTTTTTAATGGCAAATGGAACAACCTTGGGTGCAGATAATGGCATTGGGCTTAGTATGATTTTAAGCATTTTAGATGATGATAACTTAGACATTCCAAACCTTGAGTGTTTGTTTACAGCCCAAGAAGAAACAACAATGCAAGGTGCTAATGATGCAGATTTTAGTAAGCTTAAAGGTAATTGCCTGCTTTCTATAGACGGAACTGATGAAGCTAGAATTGAAGTTTCTAGTGCTGGTATGAAAGTGCTTAAATATTCAAGAAAATTCACAACCACCCCACTCAATAGTGATAGTCCAATTTATAAATTAAAACTTTCTGGCTTAAGGGGTGGACACTCTGGCAGTGAAATTAACACGAATAGAAAAAACGCAATTAAACTTTTATTTGAACTTGTTAAAAGTTATAAAGATGTTAAAATTATTAGTTTAACAGGAGGAGGAAAAGCAAACGCCATACCTAGAGAGTGTGAGTGTGTGTTTAGTTGTGATAGAGCTATTAGTGAACTGCAAACCATTACTAAAAACTTTAATTTGACCTACAAAGCAATTGAGCCAGATTTTATGGTAAAACTTGAAAATGTTGATTTGACAAATGCCAACTTTATTTCAAAAAGTGGTGAATTAATTGAATTTATTAACAGCCATAAAAATGGAGTTTTAGAATATGATAAAGAAAATACCACTTTCCCACTAATTTCTAATAACCTTGCAAACATTAAGTTAACTGAAGGTGTTGTTGATGTTATTGTTTCTATTAGAAGCAGTGTTGCTAAACTTGAAGAGCAATGTATAAATGAACTTAACAGCAATGCCGAAAGTTTTGGGTTTAAAAACGAATTGCTGACAAGTGCCCCATTTTTTGAAAAAAAAGAAAACTCTTATTTACAAGGTTTATGTAAAACAAGTTATGAAAGTTTGTTTGATAAAGAAGCTATTATTGAGGGTATTCACGCAGGGCTTGAAGGCGGTGTGTTTGCTAGCAAAAAGAAGGGGCTAGATATATGCGTTATTGCACCTAATATATTTGATGCACACAGCCCTAAAGAAAGAGTTAGTTTATCTTCTATCTTCCGTGTTTATAAATGGATAGAAAAAATTGTTAAAGATTTTTAATTTTATATGAAATTATTACTAAATAAATAACTTTTCCCTTTATTGATAAAGAGATATAATAAAAAATAAAGTTAAATAAAAAATTTACCATTAAATATTTTTTAATAGAAAGTAGCCTTTAAAACAAATACATTAAAATTAACTATTTAATGGTAAATTCAACAAATAACTTTATACTAGCATTAAACTAATATATTAAAAAAAATAAAAGTTGATATATTAAATTTTATTTTTTAAAAAATAATAAAAAAGGTAACTGAACAAATGTTACCTTTTATTTTTTTATTTATTATTTTTTAAAAAATTTTTATAATTCTAACACTTTTGATGGTTTTATGTTAATGATGTTTTATTTTTTAGAAAGAATATAATCTATAACGAACCAGCCACATAAACAAAAACCAATCACTAAAACAATAATGCCAATAACACGAATTGTTATATAAATGCCATCATCACTTTCAATTTCATTACTTTGCCTTGCCACTCTGGTTATTCTTTTTGCTAAAATTACGGTTGCAAAACCAATGGCTAAAAGAACTAGCCCAATAATAATTAATGGGTCGCTGAGATATTCAACAAGTGATTTACCTAATAAATTAAACATTAATTTTACACCTCTTTCTTATTTTACATAATTATAGCAAAACAATATAAAAATTTCAATAGGAAAAATTAAAATTTATTTTTTTATACATTTTGACTAAATTATTATTAAATTTCTAACTTGAAGTAGTCTACAAATGAATATACCTGTTCCTTAGTAACATTAAAATGATTGCAGATATTTTTAAGACTTTTTGCTTTTCTATCGCTATATTTACTAAAAATAATATATGCACAAATTAGGTTTTCATCAACCTGCAAACCAACGCCAGCATTATCTAATTTTAAAATTGTGTATCTTAAATCTACATTAGGCTTTTCGGTGTAATTTATAATATATTCTGCACATTTTATGGTTACATTAAGTAAGGTTTTATTAAATTTTCGCAATATTTTTTTGTTTGGAAGCATTATAACACAAAAAACATTATCTTTAACATATTCAAAATAATTAATTGAATCTATACTTAAACGATTTTTAAGAAGTTGAAGTTTAAAAGAAGTTTTGGCACAATTTTTAAGCATAAAGCACCTAAAAAATTCGTTTATGTGTTTAGAAGCTAATTTTGAAAGTTTAGTTAAAAGTAAGTTTTTTAAACTTCCATCGTTAAAAGTTAGAAGAAAGTAAAAGAAATCTTCATTTTCAACAAATTCTTTTTTAAGCGAATTATCGTCTAGTAACAAATATTTTTTAATTTGGGCTTTAATGTCGTTTATTTCTTTTGTGGAATAACCATATAAGGTTTCTAATTTGTAATCTTTTTGATTTACACAAATATTAATATACTTATTTAGTATGTAGTTTTGGAATGGATTATATGTTTTAAGTTCCACTAATTTTTGTCGTGCCTTTTCATAGCACTTTGCACTCATACAAACCTTTGCAAAAAGAAGTTGCAAATCATAATTATATTCAGCTGCAGAAAAATATCTTTCAAGGTAAGGAATTGCCTTAAGTTCTTCATTATAACTTGCTAGAGTTACCCCTAATTTAAAACATTCTTCCTCATCTTTAGGAGAATATTCCTTTAATTTCTGCATTGCTATGTTAAAGTTTCCATTATCGTTTATGGTTTTACTTAAAAGCAACTGGTTGCCTATATCATCTATAGTATTTTTAGAGAATTGAGTTAAAATTTCCTGTGCATTGTTATATTGTTCTGTTGCTATATAGGAATTTACTATGGCAGAACGCATAGAATTATCAGCAAAGTTGTTTTGTTGTTTACATAGTTCAATAACATCGTTATACTCTTCTTCTTCCATAAGTTCATCTATAATGTTAATTGCAATTTCATTTGAAATTTTAGGGCTTTTGCCACCTTGTATTACTGTGAATGCCCTTTTGTTAACATTGTAAGAAGAATCTAATTCTGCTAAAATTTGGCTTGCTAACATAGCGTGGGGATTATCGTGATTAATTTTTTGACAAAGTTCTAAATAATATCGTGCAAGAGTTTCATCTCCTAAAGCAAGGAAATTTTCCCCCAGCCCTCTGTATGCAGGTTGAGAAAGAAATTGTGCTGAAAGTGCAGAAAAATAGTGATAGTTAGATAGGTCGTAATCACCTAACTTTGAATAAACATCACCTATAACTAAATCATCTCCATACTTCAAGGCCTTATCGCCATTTTTTAAAACTTTTTTTGCCCAAGTTAGATATTTTAATGCTGAAAGATAATCTCTATCTAAATATCGCTGTCTACCAAGAATGAAGTAGAACATTTCATCTCTAACAAAAGGGGTTACTGTAGAATTTTTCATATCAATTATAAATTTATTCCTAAAAACTTAAAAAAACAACTTTAATTTTAAACTTTTTTAAATTTTCGACTTTTATTTAGTTTTTTTGTCAAAAAAAAATATTTTTTTCGGTTCTAAAAACAATTTTTTTATACTTACCTATTCATTATACAATTTTTTGTGAAAAAAAACAAATAAAAACCTTTACCTAAGTTTTTATTCATAAATAGAGCAAAACATATACCAAAACAAAAAATTTGTTAAAGTTTTTTATTAAATTTAGAACTTTATCTTTTTATATTATGTTCAAACTTAAATAATTGAAATTTTTAAACTAAAAAATTATAAATATTCTTTTAAATAATTAAATATATATTAACTAAATTAATGTTGTAAAAATTTACATTTTTTATTTTTAGATTTTAATAATAAATATTCAAAACTTAATTTTAAATATAAAAAAACACTAATTTTTTTAGTGCTTTTTATAAAAAAATTATTCTGTATAAATATATCTTCTGCATTGTTCACATTCAAGGTAGCCATTTGTTTTTATTTTATTTATATGAGCAGCAGAAAGTGACATACTACAACCGCCACAAGCGTTTTGATTTAGCGGAACAAGAACTGGAAAAATTCTATCTTGCCTTAGGTGTTTATATTTGGCTAGAATATCTTTATTTATAGCTTTTTCCATACTAGACATTTGCTTTTTAACCTCTTCCACTTGAGGAATTAAATTTGCTTCGTACTCTTCTACCTTTTGTTTACATTCTTTATGTTTATTGCGATAAACAACAATATTATTTTTGCAAGTTTCAAAATTTTTGATTATTGTTGTTACAAGTTCTGCTTGAGAAGATAGAGTGCGTTCTAACAAAGTTAAAGCAGAAACTAACTTGTTTAATTCTTCTAAATTTTTTGCAAGTTTTTCTTCATTTGCTTCGCTACTTTGAGATAAAGCATTAAAACTATTATAAGCCTTTTCATATTCTTGCTTACATTTTTCATAATTTGCCACAACAGTTTTTGCTTTGGAGTCTAGTTCTAACAATCTTGCTTGTTCATCTTTAACAATTGCAACGGCTTTGTTTAGCATTTGTTTAGATGGATTGTTTTCTATCTCTCTATTTAATTTTAATAATTTCGCATCTAATTTTTGATATTCTAATAAATCTTTAAACATTTTTTCTCCTAATAAAACTCTAAATATTTTTTTAAGTTTTATTTTTAATTTTTATTATCTTAAACTTCAAAAGTTTTTCTTATTTTTTAGCTAGAAAATTTAAAACATTTTTATTTTTAAATTTTAAATATTTTAATTCTTTAACATTATTTCATTTTTTTATTAAACAATTTTTTATATTAAAAAATTAGAGTACAACTAAAATTTTGATTAAATAAAAGTTAGATAATATTTTTTACATATTTAATTAATTTTAAAATAGTTTAATAAAAGCATAACAAAGTTTAAAAGATAATATATTATAATTCTAACAAATATTGTTCAATTAACCTAATTAAAGTTTCGTTTTCTATAAACTTTTTTTGTTTAGCTATTTCTTTTCGCTTTTCAAGTTCAAAATTAAGGTAATTTTTAAAGGTTTGTTTATTGGTTGGTTTTCCAAAATAAAGTTCCAAAGTTGAAAGTGGTTTTGAAGGCTGATTGGTTTTCTTTGTTTTTATTATAAAATAAAACATTTTGCCTTCTTGTACTAATTCATCTTTTAAAATTTCATAGCCATTTTGTTGCAGATATATTCTCAATTCTACAGCATTTTTTTGAGGTTGAAGAATATAATTATCATATTTTCTACTTTCGCTTTGGCTTAAAATTTTTATAATTTCTTGCCCGCCCATTCCAGCAATTATAACTTGCTGAATTTCTGGAAGGTCTATTGATGAATTGTTAAGTAAATTTATTTCTATTAAATTTCTCTCAGCGTTTTGTTTATTTTCTTTAAGTTTAGAAGTTACTAAATTGTTATCATCTTTTAAAAAAGTTGATTGCTTATTTATATAGGCTTTATTTAATGCTTTAAGCCCATCTCCTTCACAAAAACAAGTGCTGTTTTTATAGTTATTTAAGTTAACTATTGCCTTCTGCAAACATTTAAAACTTATATCGGTTAAATATGCAAAGGTTACTTTTTTTGTATCTAACAGGGTTTTTGTTATATAGGCGTGGTCACAACCTATTTCTGCAACAATATTATAACAAACTTGATTACAAATTTCTTGTATGCGTAAAGAATTAGTCATAATTAAAATCGCTTAGTTGTTTGCAACGCTTTGGTTGTCTTAACTTTCTTAGTGCCTTTGCTTCAATTTGTCTTATGCGTTCACGGGTAACATCAAACTCTCTACCAACTTCTTCTAATGTTCTTGGATGAGAATCATCTAACCCATAACGCAAACGAATAACTTTTTGTTCTCTTGGGGTTAAAGTGTCTATTGCGGCTAAAAGTTGTTCTCTTAAAATTAATTGTGCAGCAGTTTCAACTGGCGATTTAATAGAATCATCTTCAACAAAGTCTCCAATTTTACTATCTTCCTCTTCACCTACAGGGTTTTCTAAACTTACTGGGTCCTGCGCTATTTTTTGAATTTCGCACACTCTTTGTTCGCTTATACCCATTTTTTCTGCAATCTCTTGTGCAGTTGGGTCACGCCCTAAAGTTTGCAATAGTTGGCGGGATACTCTTACCAATTTATTAATTGTTTCTACCATATGAACAGGAATTCTAATAGTTCTTGCTTGGTCGGCAATAGCACGAGTTATAGATTGCCTTATCCACCAAGTTGCATAGGTTGAAAATCTAAAACCTTTTGTATAGTCGAACTTTTCAACTGCTTTTAACAAACCAAGGTTACCCTCTTGAATAAGGTCTAGGAATTGCATACTTGTTCTTCCAACATATTTTTTGGCAATTGAAACAACTAGCCTTAAGTTAGCTTCAGATAATTTTCTTCTTGCAACAGCATCTCCTTGTGACATACGCTTTGCATATTCAATTTCTTCTTCGCTTGTAAGTAGAGGAACTTTACCTATATCTTTAAGGTACATTTTAACAGGGTCATCAACTTGAACCTGACTTGCAATTTTGCTTAAATCTTCAATTTCCTCATAATTTTCAGCTGATTTTTTAACTTTAATGTTATTGCTTGTAAAATAATCAACAACTTGCTCTATATCTTGTGCAGAAGCATCATATTTTAAAAGCCTTAAAATTATTTCTTCTTCATTTAGTCCGCCCTTATTTTTTGCTATTTCGGTTAATTTTACAATTTCAGGTTGGAATTTTTCGTTATACATTTCGTTTAGTTCTCCATTTTAGATTTTAATTCTTTTGCAATTTCACTTAATTCTCTAGCAATTTCTCGCCTTTTATCAAGGTCTTTTTCAGTTTTAAACCTTTCGGTTAATTCTTCTTGTTTTTGTTTTAAATTTATGCTGTTTAAAGTTGTTAAGCATTGATTAAAATAAGTTTCTGGTGCTTGAAAAGCCTCGAAGTTATAATCTATAATTTCCTTTATGTCTGGGTTTTCTTCTACATCAAAAACATCAAAAAGTGTGCTAACAGTGTATGGCTTATTGGCTTGGTAACAATTTTTAACATAATTAAAAAGGTTTTGATAGTTAGAATTTCTGAATTTTAGATTTTGAGTTGTTAAATTTTTTGCGTAGTCTCTTTTATGAACAATGCTGGCAAGCACAAACTTTAATGCTTTTAAATGTCCGCCCTGGCGAGAAACTAAATTTTGTTCTTCTGAGGTTATAGTTTCCTGTATTGGCACAGAATTCTGCATTTTTTGTGCTAAATCTCTTCTTAAAATATCTACTGATATATTAACAAGTTTAGAAACTATTTTTAAATATATTTCTTTTTCGGTGTTACTTACTAGGTCGTTTATAACATTTAGAGCCTCTAAAACATATTTATTTTTTTGAAAATTGTCTTGCAAATTATATCTTTTGCCTAAGGTTATAAGTTTATATTCAATTGCATCTATGGCAAGGTCTAAACATTTTTTAAGCTCCTCAGCCCCATACTTTTTTAAAAATTCATCTGGGTCTAGGTTGTCCCGCAATTTAACAACTTTTACTTCTAAGCCATTATCCAATAACACATCTATTGCTTTATACATTGCATTTTGACCAGCGTTATCACCATCCAAACACAACAAAATTTTATCGGAAAACTTTCTAAGTTCTCTTGCGTGGTAAGTTGTGAAGGCAGTTCCCATACAAGCAACAGTGTTTTTAAAACCTGCTTTATACATTGCAATAACATCTATTGTACCTTCGCAAATAATTATGTTATGTATTTGTTGTTGCTTTTTTAACTCTCTTACAGAATTGAGGTTATAAACAATTCTACTTTTATCGAATATTAAAGATTGAGAAGAATTTTTATATTTTGCAAATGATGGGTTTGTTTCTAAGGTTCTTGCAGTAAAGCCAACTGGTTCACCATAAGTGTTTAAAATTGGAAAAATTAATCGGTTTCCAAAAAAATCATAGGCAGAATTTTGTTCGTTATAATCTATCAAGCCAGCTAATTTCATTATTTTTTTATCTATACCATTTTTTTGCAAGAAATTAACTAAACTATTCCAATCTGGGCTAAAACCAATGTTAAATTGCCCTATAATTTCACTGCCCAGCTGCCTGTTTTGAAGATATTGCCTTGCATTTTGTGCATTAGTTGTGTTTAAATTTAAACTTTCTTTATAAAACTGCATTGCAAAGTTTGTTGCTTTTAAACATTCAGCTTTCAATTTTAAATTTTCAAGGTCTTTAGAAGTTTGTGCAAGTTCTGGAAGTTTCATTCCACAACCATCTGCTAATATTTTTACTGCTTCCACAAAAGTAACATTTTCATACTTTTCAATAAACTTAATTACATCCCCACTTTCACCGCAACCAAAACAATGATAATATTGTTCGGCTTCGTTTAAGGCAAAGGAAGGGGTTTTTTCGTAATGGAACGGACAACAAGCCCAATAAGTTTTGCCTTTTTTGTTTAGTGTTAAGTGTTTTGAAATTACAGAAACAATGTTATTTTTTTGCTTAAGTTCTTCAATAAACCCAGTAGGATATCCTATGTTTTGCAATATTTATTTTCTCCTATTAATATAACCAGTAAACATTTGTAAAAAAACCAACTAATTATATACATTACTATATATACAATGTTAGTTGGCATTTTCCTTTTTTTATTTAAAAATTTTTAAAAAATATTTTTATTGTTCCATTCCTTGATTAATATCTATGTTAAAAGGAGGTAAAGTTGCACCATCTTGAGCAAGGTCGGTTACTTGAATATCTTGCATTGCAGATAAATTTTCCCCTTCGGTTTGAACTAATTGTTCTCTTAAAACATTAACATCTGTTTCCCCAAATTTTTTAGTGAAAAAATTAACTACGAAATTTGGCAAACCAGATTGAGTTGGTCCATAGTATTTACCAGTAGAAGAATCTGGAAAAGTGCTTATTAAAAAGCCTCCATCAACGTTGCCTTCTTCATCTCTTCCAGCAATTAAACAATTTTCCCCTAATTGCATATTAACAATTAAACTTTGAGGGTTATTAGTAACTGCCTGAATTTCTTCTTCATCACTAATTCTATCTAAGTTGAATTTTTCTCCAACAATATTTTTAAAGCCATCAACAAAACCCGTTCTTCTTTCTTCTTTTGGAGTTTGAACTTTAGAAACTTCCATTAAAAATTTGTCGGTTTGTGAATATACATATAATGGCTCTTCGCCAGAAATTGAATAAACGGTTCTTTCATTATTAATTAAATATCCCATACAATAACTCCTTATTTTTTACAAAGCATAAAAATAATACAATTTTTTACAGTAAAAGTCAATATTCAAATTTAACAAAGTTAATAATTTTGTTTTAATTTTAAAGCAAATTTAGAATTATAAATTATGTTAAAATTTTATAATTGGCACAATATTTTAAGTTTTTACTACTAAAAACACAGGTTAATTTAAAAAATGATATGTTATAAACAAACTATAAAATTTTGTACCTAAACTTTATATTATAGAAAAAATTAATATTTTTTGTTACAAAAATAAAAAAATGCAAGACATATTACCTTACATTTTTTTAAATTTTTTTATATAAGAATTCTTATTATTATAATTTTTAGTTTTATAACTCTAGTATGCAAAACAAATCAAGAAGTTTTATGTTTAAGTTTTATAATTTAAAATTTTAAAAATTTACTTATAGTATTGTAAACAAATTTGTTTAACACATTAATAAAATTTTAGTTAAAAAATTTATTCAATAGAAAGAATATAATAGTAAACTGGTTGGCCACCACTAACAGCATTGAATTCGCACTGTGGATACTTGCGTTGCAAGGTTTCTTGCAACTTAATGGCATCTTCTTCATTTACTTCTTGACCGTAGAATAGGGTGACATTAACAGTATCTTCATCTATTAATTTTTCTACTAAGCCATCAACCGTTTCAGGTATTTCCTTCCCTTTTGCTAAAATTGTGCTATTATCAAGCCCAATAATTTCTCCAACGCTAACATCAAAGTCGTCTATATGGGTATCTCTAACGGCATATGTAACATTACCTGTTTTAACGCTGCCCATAGAAGCAGTCATTGCTTCAACATTTTCCTCTATAGAAACTTCTGGGTTAAAAGCCAAACAAGCTGAAATTCCCTCTGGTACACTGCGAGTTGGAACAACAACAACATTTTTCTTGGTTAAAGCCCTTGCTTGTTCTGCAGCAAGAATAATATTTTTGTTATTTGGGAACACAAAAACAGTTTCTGCGTTAACCTTTTCAACCGCTTCAACAATATCGCTGGCACTTGGGTTCATAGTTTGTCCGCCTTGAATAATGTAGTCTACAGTTAAATCTTTAAATAAAAGTGCAAAACCATCACCTGCAGCAATGGAAACCATTCCCATAGGTTTTGGAGGTTCTTTTTGGGTTTTCTCTTTAAGAAGTTGCCTGTTCTGTTCAAGCATATTCTCTATTTTAATATTTGTAATTTCACCAAGTTCTAAAGCATATCCTAAGGCTTTATGAGGCTCGTTTGTATGAACGTGAACTTTAACGAGGTGTAGGTCGCCAATGCAAATAACAGAGTCTCCAAGTTCAACAAGCCTTTCACGAAGTTTATCTATATCGCTTTGAGTGGTTTTTTTATGCATATTAATAACCATATATTCGGTACAATAACCAAATTGAATTTCGGCAAGGTCTACCAAATTTGCGTGGAAATCTTTATCTTTTTCGTAGGTTGAAGCTGTATCGGTTGCTTCTGGGGTTGAAGTTAGAATATCTTCATTAGTTAAAGCCTTATAAAAACCACTAAAAATAACAATTAAACCCCTACCACCAGCATCTACAACACCTGCTTTTTTAAGAACAGGCAACATTTCTGGTGTTTGCATTAAAATTTCTTCACCTTTTTCAATTAAGGCTTGAAAAAAAGTTTCAAAATCTTGATGTTTTTTGCTAAGTGGTAATGCCTCTTCTGCCATAACACGCACAACAGTTAAAATTGTGCCTTCTTTTGGTTTTGTAACAGCTTTATAGGCAATGTCAGCCCCTTCTTTTAGGGCTTTTGCAAAATCTTTTGTTTTAAGTTCTGTGCATTGAACAATAACGGTGGACATTCCTTTTAAAATTTGGGATAAAATAACCCCTGAATTTCCTCTTGCCCCTCTTAAAGCACCTTTTGAAATTGCTTCTCCTAAGGAATCAAAATTATTATTTAAACATTCGTTTACTTCCTTAGTTGCAGATTTAAATGTTAAATTCATATTTGTTCCAGTGTCGCCATCTGGCACTGGGAATACATTTAAGGAATCTATATATTTTCTGTTTTCATCAAGCACGCTAGAAGCGGTTAAAACCATTTTTCTAAACATTGCTCCGCTTATAGTTTTAATCAATTTATGTTTCCTCCGCAATAGGTATTAAATAACGCTGTTACAAACTAAAAAAAGCCCTTTGTAACAGCTTAGAATTTTTTTTATAAAATTTTTAATAAAAAATTAAACCCTTACGCCTATTACTTTAATATTAACAGCATCTACTATCATACCTGTAAACTTTTCAACGCCATATTTAACGGTGCTTTTAACACTTTCGGCAACTGCATTTATAGATACACCATATTTTAATATAACATTTAAATCTACTGTTATATGATTACCTGTGCTGGTAATTTTAACGCCTCTTGTAAGGGATTGGTTTTTAAATAATTCGCTAAAACTTTCTTTTGCATTTCTTGCAACAAGGTCTACAACACCATAACATTCTAGTGCGTTGAAACCCGCAACAACAGCAATGGCATTGTTATTTATTGTAATATCGCCAAAGGCATTTGAAGTTTTAACTGACATAACTTTCCTTTTATTTAGTGTGTTGTGCAATTTTAAAAGCATAGACTACTCTCACACTACGATTAATATAATACAACATTTTTGTTTTTAAAGCAAGTAAAATAAAAAAGAAAATGTGACAAGTTTCACACTTCTTTTATAAAATTAGTATTTGTTTTTTGTTTAAAAAAATTTTTTGTTACTTTAACCATTTTTTTGTAACATTTTTATTAAAAGATATATTTTTCTTTTGTAATTACTTTTTAATTTTACTTACATATTAATTAATTTTTTTAAAATAAAATGTTTAGTTTTTTTTTAATTTCAACTTAATTAAAATTATCAAAACTTATGTAATGTTTTTTAAAACATAATTTAAATAAACTAGATAAACATTTTGGAACTTTAAAACAATAAATACGCATATTTCCCTACCTTTTGTTAGTAAGGTATGTAAATAGATAAAAATTGGTTACTTTATTGAAAACTTTTTTATATTTTGGGAAATAATATTTGGCTTTTATATTTAACTAAATTGCTATATGTTGTTTGTTATTTTTAACACTTTTAATTATTTACTGAATTCTATTTTATAAAAATTTGAGAATATAATAATTTTTTTTAAAATTCCATTATATAAAGTTACAGTGCCTTAACTTCATTTATAGTTTTAGAAAGATTACTACTTGAATATAAAAAATTCCCCATAACTACACTATTAACGCCAAGTTGTTTTAATTTAGGCAAGTTTTGATTATTTACGCCACCATCAACTTCTATAATTACTTCAATTTCTTGAGATTTTAAAAATGTTATTATTTGTTTTAGTCTATCAAAAGTTTCTGAAATAAAAGTTTGCCCACTTTTACCTGGAACTACACTCATAACCAGTAACATATCGCAAAAGTACAAAAAGGGCAAAATTTCGGTTACATTAGTGCTTGGATTAAAAGATAGGCCAGCAAAAGCACCAAATTTTCTTATGTTAAGTAGGTCTTTCAGCAACTTTTTTTTATTTTTATAAGCTTCATAGTGTATTGTTACAATATCTGCCCCATTTTTAATATATTTTTTTATTTTACCGCTTGGATTTGTAAGCATTAAATGAACATCCAACTTTTTTGTTGTAAGAGTGTTAATAGTTTTAAGCATTTTATGATTAAAGGTTACATTTTCAACAAACTTTCCATCCATTACATCGCAATGGATATAATCTACATTAGTTTTATCTAACTTCTTTATATAATTGGGTAAATCTTCTATTTTCGGGGGGTTTGTTGAAGCAGAAATTGATATTGACATTTTTTTAATTATTCTCCTTAAAAAGATAATTCTTAATTTTTTAAAAAAATTATTACATTAATTTTGTTCTTTGATAAATCTACGCCTTAACTGACCGCAAGCACCATCTATATCATTACCTAAACTTCTTCTTGTTGTAACATTAATACCTTTTTCCTTTAAAGTTTCAGCAAATGTTTTTTGTGTATCAGGCGAACATCGTTTAAAATTGTTTTCTTTAACTTCGTTCAAATTTATAAGATTTACAATACAATTTAAACCTTTAATAAGTTTTGCTAGTTCTAAGGCGTTTTGTTTGCTGGAATTTACATTATCTATTAATATGTATTCAAATAAAATTCTTCTACCAGTTTTTTCAAAGTAATATTTGCAAGCATTTATAACTTCTGAAATTTCATAGCCTTTTGCAACATTCATAATGTTTTTTCTAACTTCATTGTTGCTTGCGTGAAGAGAAAGACAAATGTTTATTTTATAACCACTATCAGCAAGTTTAATAATGTTAGAAACCAAACCACAAGTGCTAAGGGAAATGTTGCGTTCAGCATAATATAAACCATATTTATTTGTGGCTAGATTTAAAAATTTTAAAACATTATTATAGTTATCTAGCGGTTCACCACTGCCCATAAGAACAATGTTGGTAACCTTTCTTTCCTTTACAGTGCCAGCTAGATATTTATTTGCAACAATAACTTGCCCCATAATTTCACCAGCTTGCAAGGAACGAACAAGTCCATCTAACCCCGAAGCGCAAAACTTGCAACCCATTCGGCAACCAACTTGGCTTGAAACACACAAAGTGTAGCCAAATTTATATTGCATTAGAACACCCTCAATTAAATTGTCATCAGCAAGTTTATATAAAAACTTTTGGGTGCCATCCGTTGATTTTTGCACTTTTATAATTTCAATAGTGTTATCTTGATAAGTTTCCAGTAACGTTTGTTTTAAGGTTTGAGGAATATTAGAAATTTCATTTAATTGTTTACCATTATGTAGTTCGTAATAAATTTGTTCGGCACGATATTTAGGCTGACCTAAATTTACAAGTTCAGTTTTTAGTTCATCATATGTTAAACTTAAAATGCTTTCTTTCATAATTTTCCTTATGTGTTTTTAATTTATTTTTTTAAGAAATATAATATCAGAATTTAATTTTATAATAAAATTTAAATATTTTTAGATATATGAATTTAGTTATTTTATTAAAATTAAAATGAGAATTTAGGGGTTAAAAGCTAAAATTGTGTGCCAAGTTCAATTTTTTTGCCATTTAAATAGTTTTTAGCAGGCATCATTTTCCCACCTGAAGTTTGAATAACTTCCAAACTTACAAAACCATTATTGCATTTTACAATTAAACCTTTTTTTGCATTTGCTAGCACAACCTGACCTAAATTAAAGATAGAACTATTTTCAATATTTTCTAAAAAAGGTTTTGCTTTATAAACTTTTATAATTTCGTTTGTGTTTGCATTTTCTACATAGCAAACAGGCCAAGGGTTAAATGCATTACACAAGTTTTGAATTTCTGTTGCAGATAGATTGAAATTGAGTTTTCCCATTTCTTTTGACAATTTTGGATAGTAACTTGCTTCGCTTTCGTTTTGTGGAATTTCTGTTATTGTTCCCTTTTCTAAATTTATTAAAGTTTCAACAAGCAAGTTTCCTCCTAAAATTGCAAGACGATTTGTTAATTCTCCAGCTGTTTCATCTTTATTAATTTCAAGTTGTTTTTGAGCCAAAATATTACCAGCGTCCATCTTCTTTACAGTTTTCATAATAGTTACGCCTGTAACTTTTTCGCCTTTAGCAATAGCCCAAACTATTGGGCTAGTACCCCTATATTTTGGTAAAAGAGATGGATGAACATTTATAACGCCATAAGTGGCTAGGTTTAAAATATTGTCTTTTAAATAATGGCTAAAAGATGCAGTTACAAGTACATCTGGGGCTAAATTTTTAAGGTCTTGTTCGCCTTCATTGCTTACACTATTATATTGTAAAACTGGAATATTATTTGTAATTGCAAATTGTTTAACTGGAGAAAATTGAATTTTTCCACCTCTTCCAACAGCTTTATCGGTGTTTGTTACTACACACACTATTTTAAATTTTGCATTATTAAAAAGTGCTTCTAGTACAGTTTTTGAAAGTTCCGATGAACCCATAAAGGCTATTTTCACTTTAAAAGATTCCACTCCTTTTTTATATTATTAAGGTAAATTTGTTAATTTTTTGTTAATTTAATGTTATTTATAATTGCCCTTCAAGTTTTCCACCTTTGGTGTGGTCGATATATAAAATACCATCAAGGTGGTCGTATTCGTGACATATTGCACGAGCCATAAATTCGGTTGCAGTTAGTGTTATTGGATTACCAAATCTATCAAAAAATTCAACTGTTACTTTATTTGGTCTTGTTACACTGCATTGTTTACCTGGTATGCTAAGGCAACCTTCTGGACCTCTTTGAGTGCCTTCCTTCTTAGTTATTGTTGGGTTAATAACTTCAAAATATGTGTTATTAACACTTATAACAAAAACTCTTTTTAGCACGGCAACCTGCACTGCCGCAAGCCCTACTCCTGTTGATTTTATTAAAGTTTCTTTCATATCATCTAAAAGTTCCCATAAACTTTCATCAAAAAATTTTACAGGTTTAGATACCTTCCTTAATGTTTCATTTTCTAATGTAATTATTTTGCGTAAAGCCATAATATGTTTCCTTTTAATTTTTTACACATTTTTGAGTTTGTATTTCAATTTATATAATTTCTTCTTAAAAATTTTAAGTTTAATTAGCAATTTAAAAATATTATAGTTATTGCTACTTTTTATTAATTAATTTTTGTTGTTTGTTTTTGTTTATAAACATTTAAACTATTTTTTGAAATATAAGCATTTTAACAGATTAATTTTTGTTTAATTTAAAAACAAAAATTAACTTAAGTTTTGAGGATCGTTTTCTACAAAAATAGAAACCTTGCTTGTTTTTAGTTTATCACATATAGCATATATTTTACTAATGATTTCTACTTCATTCTTTTTATAAATTCTAATTAATATTTGGTATCTATAGTTTTTTTGCAATCTCTTCTTTGGGCATTTCATTGCGTGCAAGTAAACAAAGTCGCTACTATATTCTTCTTTTAAAAGCTTCACAGCATTATAAATTTGTTCTAAATTTGTTAGAACCTTTTTTTCATCTTCCCCAAGCACTAGCACCCTTAATATATTAACAAAAGGTGGAAAGTGAGAAACCTCTCTTAAATTTAGTTCCTTTTTAAAAAAAGCACCATAATCGTAGTTACTTGCACATCTATATACAAAATGCTTTGGATAGTATGTTTGCAGAACAACCTTGCCTTCGCTTTCGCTTCTGCCTGCTCTACCAGAAACTTGAGTTATTAATTGAAAGGTGCGTTCTATAGCTTTATAGTCACTAAAATGTAAGCTCATATCGGCATCTACAATGCCAACAAGAGTAACATTATTAAAATCGTGCCCTTTTGCTATCATTTGAGTGCCAACAAGAATTGCAGGACTTGTTTGATTAAAAGTTTCTAGAACATCTATATAAGCATTTTTATTTATGTCGTTATCTAACCTAAAAATTGGAACATCAAACATTTTTTTAAGTTCTTCCACAACCCTTTGAGTGCCCACTGCCCCATAGCGAATGGAAGAGCTTTTACATTTTGGACAAACAGGTAATGTGCGATACCTTCGGTTACAATAGTGACATTTTAGTGTTTCATCTTCTTTATGGTAAACAAGAGAAACATCGCAATCTTCACATTTTGGAACATATCCACACTCCTTACACATTAAAAAGGAAGAAAATCCTCGGCGGTTTATAAAAATCATTGCTTGTTTTTTATTTTTTAAACAAGTTTCTAATTCACTTAAAAAACGAGTTGAAAAAATGCCTGTGTTCCCTAAATGAATTTCACTTAACATATCTACAATTTCAATATTTGGCAGTTCTTTTTTATTTGCCCTTTCTGTTAACTGAATTAAACGATATTCCCCTTTTTTTGCTAGGTAATAACTTTCAACGCTTGGAGTTGCGCTACCTAAAATTAAAGGGCAATTATTAAGATATGCTAAATACCTTGCAACTTCGTGAGTGTGGTATCGAGGGTTGCTTTCACTATAGTAACTATTATCGTGTTCTTCATCAACAACAATTACTCCAACATTTTCCATAGGTGCAAAAATGCAAGACCTTGCACCTATTGCTATGCGAGCTTCGCCTGAATGCAATCTGTTCCATTCATCGAAGCGTTCTCCATTTGTTAAGGAACTGTGAAGAATGGCAACAGTATCTCCAAAAGCGTTGCGAAACCTTGCAAACATTTGTGGAGTTAAAGATATTTCTGGCACAAGCATAATTGCTGTTTTACCCTGTTTTAATGCGTTTTGAATACAATTTATATACACTTCTGTTTTACCACTACCCGTTACCCCTTTAAGAAGAAAAGGTTGGTAGTGCGATTTTGAAATAACCTCTACCGCATTTGCTTGTTGAGCATTTAGAGTTATTTGTTTTTTTTCAACGCTAAATTTATTTTTTGGTGTTCTGTTTGTTTTTGTGCTTTCTAACTTTATAAGTTGTTTTTCTATAAGAGCATTTACTGCACTTGCACCAAAAAGTTTGTTGAGTTCGGTTTGAGTTGTTTTACCTTTTTCTTTTAAATACATTAAGGCTTTTAACTGATTTGGTGCTTTTTTAGAAATTAAAAAATCATCGCAATTAAGAAAAACATAATTTACCAATTTTTCTTTAACTTTACCGTTACGAACAACTGGCGGCAAAAAAAGGCGAATAGTATCCGCTAACCTTAAAAAAAATTTTTGTTTCATAAAAAAACACAACTTTATTATGTTTTCGGATAATAAAGGTTGTGCATCTTTCTTTTTGGTTATTTGTTTAAGTTTGGAAGCGTTATAGTTTGAAGTTTGTTTTATGTTAATTACAAAACCATCTATTTGCCTTGAACCAAAAGGCACACATACCCTATCTCCTACTGTTATGTTTTGGTCTTCTGGCAAAATATAGTCAAAAACTTTATCGACCTCACTTGCCATAACATCTACTATCACTTCCGCTATCATTTGCTTTTAATAAATCCTTATAACTTGTTTTTAACAAAGGGTTAGTTTTGACTGTTAATGAGTTTTTTATTTGTTAATTAAAATAAATGTTATAAAAAAAATATTATTGATTATCTTCTGCTTTACTTGAAACTATTCTACCTGAATAAATTTCTCTAGCAGCAAGAGATATTGCTTTTTCAGTGGAAGATTCTATAACTTCTGGAATATCTTTTTCTAGTTCTTTTGCTCTTTTTGAAACTAAGTTTGTTAAAATATATTCATTGCCTGCCATTTCTTTTAATTCTTCAATAGGTGGGTCTATCATCATAATAAAATTACTTCCTTTTTAAATCTTTTAAATATAAATAAATTTTAACACATTACCCAAGCTTTTGCAAGAGTTTTTTGTTTTAATAATCCTTAGTAAAATTTTTACTTGCAATGTTTATTAATTTAAATTTATCTGTTTTAATTAAAAATTTTTATATTTAATTATTGTTTGCAAATTATTTAATAAATTTAAAATTTGTTTTAAATATTAAGAAAACAAAAAATTAAATTTTAGTTATAAATATTATTTTTTAGAAAAGTTGTAATAAAAAAATTAATAAAATAATAGGTATTATAATAATTAATATTTTAAATTTATTGTTTTTATAAAAGGTCTACATTAATTAACATATGGGGCAATAAGGGTTTTAAATTCCTCTTCGTTAATAATTTTGATGTTTAAATTTTGTGCTTTTGTAAGTTTACTACCAGCATCTTCTCCAGCAAGCACTAAATCGGTTTTTTTAGAAACACTACCAACCACACTGCCACCAAGTTTTTCTATAATATGGGTGGCTTCATCTCTTTTATAAGTAGGCAGAGTTCCTGTTAAAACAACTTTTTTAGAAAATAATGGATTGGTTTCATCTACATTATTTGCTTCCTGTTGTTTTATTTCAACCCCAACTTTCTGTAAGTTTTCTATTTCCTGCAAATTGTTATTGTTTGTAAAAAAGGTTTTTATATTATTTGCAATAATTTCTCCTACATCTTGAATGTTAATTAAATCCTCTATTTTTGCATTTATAATATTTTGTAAAGTTTTAAACTTTTTAGCAAGGTCCTTTGATGTTTTTTCGCCAACGCCATCTATACCAAGTGCATCTAAAAAATTGTTAAGTTCTGGGTTTTTACTTTTTTCAATACCAGATAAAAGATTATTAATTTTTTTCTGTTTAAAGCCCTGTAATTTCTCTAAATCTGTAAAAGAAAGGGTGTATAAATCTGCAAAAGTTTTAACATTACATTCTTTATATAAAGTTTCAATAATTTTTTCGTTAAGCCCTTCTATGTTCATACAATTTCTTGAAACAAAGTGAACTAACCTATTAATATTTTTTTCACTACAAGTTGGATTTACACAAAAAATGTTAGGTCCAACTGTTGAAAGTTTACTATTACAACAAGGGCAAAATTCTGGTTTATCTATTGGTTTTGCATTTTCATCTTCCTGTGCAATGCCTAGAATTTCTGGTATAACTTCGTTACTTCTTCTAACAAAAACTAGGCTGTTTAATTTCAACTTTTTACGCAAAATGTCATCGTAATTATTTAATGTTGCTCTACTAACTGTAGCACCTGCTAATTCTATTGGAGAGATATGAGCAATAGGTGTTACCTTGCCTGTTCTGCCAACATTCCATTCAACACTTTCTAATATACTTGTTAACTCTTGTGGTTCAAATTTATAGGCTATTGCCCACTTTGGAAATTTTGCTGTAAAGCCAATTTCTTCCCTTGCCTTTACATCATTTAGTTTAATTACAAGTCCATCTATTAAAATGTCTAGTTTAGCTTTAACACTATCTATTTTTTCTATTATTTTTTCTATTTCTTGTGTGGTTGAACACACTTCAAAAAGGTCACCAGTTTTAAATTTATTGCTTTTTAAAAAGTTATATGCTTCAATTTGGGTTGGCACAAGTTTTGGGTCTTCAATTGAAATTATATCATAAAAAACAACATCTAAGTTGCGTTTGGCGGTTTCTTTTGGGTCTAGGTTACGAATTGCACCTGCAACTGCATTTCTGGCGTTCTTTAATTTATCTTGCGTTGTACGATTATATTTTTCAAGGTTGGCAATGGTTATAACTCCTTCCCCAGCAATTGTTAGTGCCCCTTTATAGTTAATAGTAAGCGGAACCGATTTTATTGTTTTTACTTGTTCTGTTACATTTTCGCCCACAATTCCATTGCCTCTAGTTGCAGCTTGAACAAGTTTTCCATTTTTATATTTTGCTATAATTCTAAGCCCATCAAATTTATATTCAACTGTAAATTTTGAATTTGGGTAAAAAGTGTTAACATCATCTAAAAACTTTGATAAGCCAGAGATATTATTACACTTGTTAAGACTATATAATTTAGTTTCGTGTGTAACTTTTTCAAAACCTTTTAAAATATCGCCGCCTACTCTTTGAGTTGGGCTATCTTCTAAAATTACACCTGTTTCTTCTTCCAATTTAATAAGTTCATCGTATAAAACATCATAATCGTAATCGGCAACAATTGGTTTTTCAAGAACATAGTAGTGGTATGCATATTCATTTAATAATTTGGTTAACTCTTCCTGCCTTTTTAAAGTTTCCTTTTCCAAATTAAATTACTCTCCTTTTAATAAGGTTATTGGGGCATACTCTACCGATAATGTTTTTATGCCAAAGTTTTCAAAGTTTATGCTTACACATTTTGTTATGTTAATACCCATATTGCTTGTTATTGTGCCACTGCCAAATTTGGTGTGAGTAACTTTTGCACCAACAAAGTATTTTTTCTCTAAATCTTCTTGTTGTTTATTACTTTCTTGTTTATTATGCAAACTGAAATTCATTTTTGGGAAATTAGAAAAACCATTACTATTGGTATTATAGCTATTGCCAGTTTGACTAAAATTGTTGTTATAACTATTTGCACTATAGTTACTTGAATTATAATTTGATGTGAAGTTTTGAGAAGAATTTTGATAAGACTGTGAATAACCATAGTTACTATAGTTACCAAAGGTATTAAATTGTTTTGGTGGTTTTTCTTCAATAAGTTCACATTCTTTTAAAAACCTTGAAGGAAGAAGATTATCTCTTTTTCCATAAACAAAGCGTGAATAGGCGTGAGTTAAATATAACCTTTGTTCTGCACGAGTTATTGCAACAAACATTAATCTTCTTTCTTCTTCCATATCGCTTTGAGTAGAATAAGTTCGAACTATTGGAAACATTCTTTCCTCTAGTCCAATAACAAAAACTACTCTAAACTCTAACCCCTTTACTGCGTGGACTGTTGCTATTGTAACTGAATTGTTTTTATCGTCGTATTCATCAATATCTGCGGTTAAAGTTATAGATTGCAGAAATTCGCTTAGAGTTGCTTTTGGGTTAGATTTAAAGAAATCTTGTGCCAAAACAAGAAAGTTATCTATGTTAAGCAGTCTTGCAATATCTTCTTCGCTACCTGAAGAATAGATACTTTTAAAATTAATTAAAGTAACCAAGTTTGTTATAAATTTATATGGTTCTAGTTTTTCAAAATCTTCATTTAAAGTTACAATAATTTCTTTAAAAGGTTTTATTTTCTTTTCTAGCTTATCATCTAACAAATATTCCGATGAGTTTAAAATTAAGTTATAGGGAGTTGTGTTATGAAAATCGGCAAGAGACAAAAGCGATTGAATTGTGCTTTCGCCTATACCGCGTTTTGGATAATTTATTATGCGTTCGAAAGATGTAGAATCGTATGGATTAGTTAGCATTTTTAAATAGGCTATTAAATTTTTAATTTCTAATCTGTCAAAAAATTTATTTCCGCCAAACATTCTATATGGAATGTTATAGTTTAAAAATTTATTTTCAAAAGGTGCTGTTAAGGCATTAAGTCTGGTTAAAACAGCAAAATCGCTATAAGAATAACCTAAGTTGTTTACTAAATTTTTTATTTGGCCTGCAACATATTCTGCTTCTGTAAATTCATCCTGCGCTTTATGATATTCAACTTTCACACCAACGCTATTATCTGTCCATAGTTCTTTATCATTACGGTTTTGATTGTTTTTAATTAATTTATTTGCAAGGGTTAAAATTTGTTTTGTGCTACGGTAATTTTGCTCTAACTTAAACATTTTGTAGTCTGGGAAATCGCGTTGAAAAGAATGAATATTTTGTATGTTTGCACCTCGCCAAGAATAGATGCATTGGTCTTCAT
This sequence comes from uncultured Christensenella sp., assembly GCA_910584815.1. GTDB lineage: Bacteria > Bacillota > Clostridia > Christensenellales > UBA1242 > UBA7862. Next base: position 50,890 of record CAJUBT010000009.1, read on the forward strand.
CTCCCACCACAAAAATGTTTCCATATTCACCTGCTAATAATTTTGCAATTTGATATTGAATATGGTTTGTATCTTGAAATTCATCTATATGAATATATTGAAATTTATTTTGATAACGCTTTAAAATATCTGGGAATTCAATAAACAATTCGTAAGTTTTTGTTTGTAGGTCATCAAAATCTAGCGCGTTATTATTTGCCAAAAAGTTTTGATAAGCAGAATATGCTTTTGTAATTTCTTCTATATCTTCTTCGGTTTGGTTAAACTTTTGGTAATCCCAAGGGGTTAAATTATTATTTTTAGCGTTTGAAATATGATAAGACAATTTTGATAAAAAACCATCTTTTTCTATCTTTAAATTTTGCAACACAGTTTTAAGGGCTTTTTCTTTTTCGGTATCGGTATAAATTGAAAAGTTAGAATCGAAATTAACTTGCCCTGAAATGTTTTTAGTTGATTTTAAACTGCTTATATGACGCCTTAAAATTTTAACGCACATTGAGTGGAAAGTTGAAATCCAAATATCGTTTGCATTTGGTGCCATATTTATTAAGCGTTCTTTCATTTCATTAGTTGCTTTATTTGTAAAAGTTATTGCTAAAATATTTTCTGGGTTAACACCTAAATCTTTAATTAAATGCGCAATGCGGTATGTAACCAATCTTGTTTTACCACTGCCAGCGCCAGCAAGCACCATTACCGCCCCATCTATTTGCTTTAATGCCGTTAATTGTGATTTATTTAACTTGTTTAAATCTAATTCTTCCATAGATAGAATTATAACAAAACAATAAAAATATTTCAATAAAACAAGCAATAAATTTATAATTATTTTGTTATAAAAAAAATATATTTTTTTTAAAAAAATTAATTTTGAGAAATACACTTACAAAGCAGTTATTTACATTCAAGCTAAAATAATTTTTCTAAAATATTTACTATTAAAAAAATTTTAAAATACCTTAAATATAAGCACTAAAATTTTAGATTTAAACATAAACAATACTTCCTGCGTGTTCTCTATAATATCTATTTTTCATAAACTTATATTTTTGAGTTAAACTGTTAATGTAAAATTGTTTTGCTTCTGCATCTAGCGTTGCAAAAAGTTCTTTATCTATCAAATAAGAAACTGGATTTAATGTGTTATGAGATTCTATTAAAAAACAAACTTTTTTATAAAGTTCTTCATCTTTATTAACACTGACTGGCTTGTTAGGAACTTTTTTAGTTACAGTTGTTTTTTGAGTTGATATGTAGTTTGCAAATGTAGATGCGGTGTTAATTACATTTCCCTTTGCTTTTGTGTAACTATTTTGTTTTAATCTTTCCTTTGCTAATTTTGCTAAATTATAAATATTTCCTTTTGCCTTTACAGTGTTTGACATTTTTTAATTTTACTCCTTTATTTTTTAATTATTTTTTATTAATAACAATTTAAAAGAATAAGCCTTTGTAACAATTATAACTGCAAATTTTTTGTTTAATTTCCTTTTAAATTTTTTGGTGAAAACATAAATAAGTATAGTCGCAGGGGGTATAAAGTCTACTTAAAAATTTGATATATTTTGTCTTATTTTGCAAAAATTTTTAGAAAACTTAACAATTTAAATAAAGATAAATAAAAAATTTAAAAGCTAAAGTTTTATTGCTTTAAAATTATAATATTGTTTTTAAATTCGATATAAAAATTTTTCAATTTACCATAACATTATTTAAACTGAAATTTTAACAAAACTAAGTTATTTAAATAATAAAAATCCACCAGTGTACCTGGTGGTTTTTCATTTAACGGGTAAAA
>CAJUBT010000010.1:0-15679 GCA_910584815.1 uncultured Christensenella sp.
AAAAATGCCTATCTAAAAAGACGATAGGCGTTGACGCGCATATAGAACAACGCCGTGCCAAACGAACGCAAGCACGCTTATACTGTATGGACGAGGAAACAAGAATAAGTCCTACATACTACGAATACGGCGAGTTCATAGAGGACGGCGAACGCACTGACTTAACCGATATAATGCGCGACATAGAAAACGATATGAGTTTTTACGACTTATCTAAAAAGCACGGCAACCGCTTTATCAGGGTTATGAAATGGGCGAAAGAATACAGACAAGCATATTTGGAAAACAAGTACAAACGGCAATTCCGTAAAATGCAAGTGTTTTATATATACGGCTCTGCGGGTTGCGGCAAGACAAGTTACGTTTTCAATAAACACGGCTACGACGACGTATACAGAACAACAAATTACGAGTTCGGTTGGGTTGACGATTACAACGGCGAAAAGGTATTATTTTTAGACGAGTTTCGCAGTTCGTTCAAAATCTCGGAAATACTGGACTATTTGGACGGGCAACCGATACGAATACACGGGCGGCACTTTAACCGTGTCGCTTGCTATGATACGGTGTATATTGTATCTAATATACCGCTTACGGAGCAATACGCCAAAATACAACAGTCCGAGCCTGCAACTTGGGCGGCGTTTTTACGGCGAATAACTGCGGTATATAATTTCGATATAAGCAAGGAAACGCCCGTAAACAAGCATACGGGCAAATTAAAAGAAAAGGCTATAACCTTAATACCGCTTGACGACGACGGCGAAAGTCCGTTTTAATAAATCGCTTTAATTCATATAAGCATATAATGAATAAACGGGAGGCAAAAATGAAAAAAGCGGTTTCAATTATTATTCTTATTTGCAGTATGGTATGTATGATATTTGCGGGTTGTTCAGACGGCGGAGAAATTTATGTCGTTAAACAAGTTGTTATAGATGTAAACGGCGATTGCATTTTTTTAGATATTAACGATAAAACTCTGTCCGATTATGCAGGCGTTGCAAAAGGAATTGACAGCATAGGCAATAAAATTATTATAAAAGATAACGAGGTTATTTTTAACGGCAAAGAAACAAAAGATTTAGAAGCCATTGTTGATTTTGACGACAAATACAACGAATACTATATAAAATATTCCAAATTGCCGCCCGTAATTATGAAAGGCTCAAAAGTGTTAGATAGTGAAATCCATATGTATATTCCCGTGCAACAGAAATTATCATATTTGATTTACAAGAAAGTATAAATTCTCACAGGGTGGGTTCTCTTGGGTGGGACACAGAAAAAGCACAAGGTATTTCAACCTTGTGCTTTTTCCTTACCTTTCAGAGATAAAGCCCGCTATTCCGTTTACGAATAGATATTTCGGGTTCAATCTCTGTCGTTTCTGGTGCACCAAGATAGATAAATTTTAAACCTTAAATGCTTTTGTAAATTTGGTAAAAACTTTATCATATTATATAAAAGAAAAAACAATGAGTTTAACATTCATTGTTTTTTTATTTTTAATTTAATAATTCAAAAATTTAATAATAAATAAATCTTAAAATAGATTATTGAAAACTCTTACTTCTCTATATTACGCGTAAAAACTTTTTAATATAATTTATTCTCTTTCTTATTTAAAATTCAGTTCATTTAAAACAAATGTTTAATAATTATAAATTTTAGTTATGACCTTTTTGCAAAAATTTTTCCAAGTATAAATTAAATTCCTTAGGAACATCCATATTAACGCAATGCCCTGCCCCTTTAAAAATTATTTTATCACAATTTTCATATTTTGCCCAATCGTTTACAATTTCTATTTCCATAGGTATGTCGTGTTCACCACAACCAACTAACAATTTATATATCCTTTGTTTTTTAGGAAATTTGTTTATAAATTTTTGCAACCCTGCCAAATATCTAAATGAACTTTTTTTAAACTGAATGTTAAGATTATAAAATGCTGTTTGAGCATCGCTTGTATAAGCAGAAATTTTTTTGTTTGCTTTTGAAAACCATTTAATAGAAAACAATGCTTTTAACATCATTTTCATTTGATTTTTTGAATTAGCTTTTTGCTTTGTATTATCGAAATTATTAATGTCATAACCACCAAAACAAGCAAGTGACAATACTTTATTTTCATATTTATTAGCAAAGTCTTGTATAAAAACAGTGCCTAAAGATACCCCAACAAAGTGAGCAGCCGATATGTTGTGTTTTTGAAAAATTTGGTCTATCCAATAAGACATCTTTTCAATTTTATCACCTTTTTTTGCATTAATTGAATTCCCGTGACCTAAAATATCAATAGCTAGCAAGTTATATTTACCAGAGAAATATTCAAATTGTTTTTCAAACATTCTATGGTCAACAAATGCAGCGTGAATAAAAACTAGCCATTCCTTATTAGTGTTAGTAATATCAATATAGTAAGCAATAGGTGATTTTTCTAAATATAATTTTTCCATTTTTAATTATTCCCTTTTATATTTTTTAATAAACGACTGTACCATTCAATATTGAACTTCATTAAATCGTAGCCATACATTGCTGTCTGCAATTGAAAATATAAAATATCGTTATTTTTATTTTCGCTTGATATTTTTACTCCTTCCTTGCATACTTCATTTAAAACAGAACACAAATTTTTTAAATCGGCTATATGGTTTTCAATTAGTTTTATTCGAGTTTCTTTTTCAGCAAAACCTAAAAAATAAATTTTAGAAAGTTCGGGGTTTTTATTAGTAGAAATATCAATGGGGCTATTTACCCAAGTGGTAAAGTAATTTTTACCACTATTAGTTATCGTATAAAATTTTTTTAGTTTACCATTCTCAATTATTTCATTAACGCTTATATAACCATTTTGCAATAACTTTTTGATAGCAGCCTGTATGCTACCCATACTGCAACTATACATTAAATTTAACCCCTCATTTATACGTTTCTGGAGTTGATAAATTGTTCGAGATTGTAGCAACAATAACCCTAAAATTATGTTTTCCATCATTATCTCCTATATTACTAATAGTAATATTTCCAACAAATTGTGTCAACTTAAAAAAGTTAAAATTAATAATAAAAAAACTGAATAAAAAATTATTTATAATTATTCCTTTTTTTCAAATATCAACAGAATAGATTATTATTATGTTATTAGTTTTATTTTTATCAAATGTTTGACTTTTATAACCTTTTTCCGTTAGAATAAAATAAAAAAGGCAAAATAAAAAATGAAAAAAATTTTAGTTACCTTTGTTGAAGCTGGGATGGGACACATTACCACAGCACAAGCAATTTTAGAAGCTTTAAACCTTAACAAAAATGAACAAGTTGAAATTATTTCTAAAAACATTTTTCACGAAAATGCTGTTCTTTCAAATTACGAAAAATTTTTAATAAAAGAAACAAAAAAAGCAAGTAGCAATCCTCTCCATTCCAGAGTTCAACAAATATCAATGCATTTGTTAGGTAGCCAAAATACATTAAAATTAGTTAATGGTGTTATTTATAAAAAACAAAAGGATTTGTATGTTGAAGAACTTAAGAAGTTAGACCCAGACATTATAATAGACACACATTATTTCACATCTTTTGCATCTGTATGCTTTAGGGATACATATAAAAAATCTTGCAAAGTAATAGCCTATGACCCTGATAATAATGTTCACGGGTGGTGGTGCAAAAAAGTTGATTATTTTATAGTTAATAATGACCTTGCCTATAAGCAAGCTTTGAAGGCAAAATTTGCAAAAGAAAAAGTTAAACAAGTGTTTTTTATTACAAGACAGGGTGTTGTTAACACAAATCAAAATAAAAGCTTTTATCGTAAAAAATACAATATACCTGAAAATAAATTTGCGGTTAAACTTGCGGATGGAGCTTACGCCAAGGCAAAATTAAAAAGTTTTGTTTATGAACTTATAAAAATAAATAAACCAATAAGCATTATTGCCATTGCTGGAAAAAACAAATTGCTTTATAATGAACTTTGTAACCTAAAAAAATCTTTACCTGAAAATATAACCTTGATTCCATTTGAATTTGTTCCAGAAGTTTATGAAATTTGCAAAGCTTGCGATTTATTTATTACAAAGGCAGGCCCAAATGCTGTGTTAGATAGTGTTTTTGTTGAAACACCAATTTTAATTAATTATTATGCTAACCAAATTGAAGAAGCTACTAATAACCTTTTTGTAAATACTCTTAAATGCGGTGTTACAATTAAAAATAAACACAAAGCAAGAAAGTTTGTTGAAAATTGTATAGATAACCCTTCCCTATTAAATGATTATATTGAAAACGAAAAAAAATTAGACAAAACAAAAAATGGTGCTTATGAAATAGCAAAATTTGTTTTAGAGGAGTTAGTATGATCCCTAAAATTATACATTTCATATGGTTAGGCAAAAAACAAATGCCAGAAGAACACCAAAATTATGTAAAAAAATGCAAAGAAGTTATGCCAAATTATAATGTAATGATTTGGAACGAAGATAATTTTGATTTTTCTAATTGTAAATATGCAATGGAAGCATATAACAGCAAAAAATATGGTTTTGTTGCAGACTATATTAGAATTAGCGTGTTAGAAAAGTATGGCGGTATTTATTTAGATACAGATGTGGAAGTTATAAAACCTTTTGATGATTTACTTAATTGCACCTTTTTTACTTGTTTTGAAAACGATGCATATGTTCAAACAGCTATATTAGGAGCTGAAAAGAACAATCAATTAATAAAAGATATGAAGAGTTTCTACGAAAATAAAAATTTTATTATCAATAAAAAACCAGATTTGACCCCTAACCCATTTTATTTTACATATTTTCTTTATAAAAACTACAATTTAGAACTTTATAATAAACAACAAACATTAAAAAAAGATAAAGATATTTTAAATATTTTTCCTTGCGATTATTTTGCACCCATTAACTTTACAACCAAAAAATTAACTATAACAGAAAATACTTACGCAATTCATCATTTTGCAAACAGTTGGCAGGGCAAAAAGCAGCGTAAAGAAGAAAAATTTACCTATATGGCGTACAAAATATTTGGTAAAAAGTTCTTCGCATTTTGCACAAGAACATATACTAAACATATATTTAAGAAGATTAATAAAGAAATTAAAAGCAAAAAAACACTTGATATTTTTAACAAAACGATACATAATTAACTGTATTGTTTTTAATGGGGTATCGCCAAGCGGTAAGGCATTGGACTCTGACTCCAACATTCCGTAGGTTCGAATCCTACTACCCCAGCCAATCGTCAAAACACGACTTCTTGAAACCACAAATTTCAATTGAAATTTGCAAATGTTTCACTATCAGTCGGTTTCTCCTCTTTCCCAAAATTTCATCGGAAATTTTGGGAGCCCTTTTATAAATTTAAGTTAGCAAAAATTTTAAAACTATTATTCTATTTAGGTTAAACTCGCTCAGCAATCATCAAACTAGAACCTTTACAAACTAAAAATTTGTACAAAAAATTTTTTATGGTTGCTTACGGTTTTGCTCTCCTCTTCTCAAAAAAAGTATACATTTGCGGGGGCCCCATTTACCAATTAAAAAAATTCTAATTTAAGCCCCTGTTCCAGCCATTAATAAAAGCAAGATTTCTTTTTAATTTCACTCAAATTATTTTGAGTGATTTTTTTAAAAAATTATGTTTTAATATAAAACTTTAAATATAAATATTTATACTATTATAATTATTACAAAATGTTAATATAATAATAATTAAAATTTTTAAGCTAACCTATTGCAAATTTTTAATTCTCTTTTAAAGAGAACTATTCGCTTATATTTAAATTAAATATTTATAAACTAAGTTTTTTAGTAAAAAACATTAAAATTAAATAAAATTTATTAAAAAATATGTAAAAATATTTCTTTTAAAATTACAACTGTTTTTTAAGTTTAACAGCAAATAAGGCTAAAATTACGCCATTTTTACTTAATTTAATAGCAATTTTCTACAAAACTAAGAATTTTTTTATAAAATTCTCATTTTTGTAGAGTAAATTATTTATTGTTAATTTTTAATATTAAAATTTTAGAAATCATTTTGTTAAATTCTCTCATTTTTTATATCTCGTTATGTTACAATATAATTGTGGTGAAACAATGAAGAATAATGAAAAGGAAGTAATTTATTATAACGATGAATTAAATGATGACTTTATTGGTGCAAATGATGAAGTTGTTCCATACACAAAAAAATATGTTTATTATAAAACAAATTTATTTTATAAAATGAAATATTTTTTTTGGAACAAAATTTTTGCTATACCAGTTTCAATAATTCACGCAAAAGCAAAATTTGGTTGGAAAATTATAAATAAAAAAGCATTTAAAAATATTAAAAATAGCAGTTACTTTATTTATGGAAATCATACTCAGGCGTTTTTTGATGCAACAATGCCAAAAATTATAAGCAATAAAGATTGCCACATAATTGTTAGCGAAACTAATGTTACAAAAAAAGGAATTTCGTTTTTAGCAAAAAGGCTTGGGGCTTTACCTATTTTAAACGATTATGAAAATACAAAAAATTTTGTTAAAGCTATTGATAATATTGTTAAAGACAATAAACCAATTTTAATTTACCCTGAAGCACACATATGGCCATATTACACAAAAATAAGACCATTTAAAAGCACATCGTTTAGGTACCCTATTAAATACAATGTTCCTTCCTTTTGTTTTACAAACACATACCAAAAAAATGGAAAGAAGTTTAGAATTGTAACTTACATTGATGGGCCATTTTATCCTAATGAAAAGTTAAGCAAAAAAGAACAAATTGAAGATTTGCGCAACCAAATTTACAACAAAATGGTTGAAAGAAGTTTGCTTAACAATTATGAAAAAATTATTTATAAGAAAAAAGAAATTTAGTTATTATTTATAACTTTAAACTAATTTACGAATTATAGAAAAGTTTGAACTAAACTTAAATATTAATATTTAGGCAAGGGGAAAAGTGAAAAATGATTAATATTTTATATTCTGGAAATTTTTATATTTTTGATGGAATACTTTCTTCTATTTTATCTGTTATAAAAAGTAATAATGAACAGATAAATGTTTACATACTAACAATGAATTTATTTGATGTAGATGATGAAGAAACTAAAAAATTTGTACCTATTACCGAAACACAACGCTTGCTTTTAGAAAGAATTTTAAAACAAGTGAACGATAAAAATAATTGTTATTTATTTGATGTTACAGAAAGTTTTAAAAAAGACAAACAAATTTCTGTTGGGAAAAGATTTACCCCATATGCCCTATTAAGACTTTATGCCTCAACTATACCAGAATTACCAGACAAATTGCTATACCTTGATACCGACACATTAGTGTTAGGTTCATTAAATGAATTTTTTAATACTAACATAGATGATTATGAAGTTGCTATGTGCAAAGATTATTTTGGCAAAATTTTTATTGGACATAACTATTGTAATTCTGGCGTATTACTTATGAATATGAAAAAAATAAAAGAAACAAATTTACTTGAAAAAGTTAGAAATTTATGTATTAAGAAAAATTTCTTTTTAGCGGACCAAACCGCTTTAAACAAATGTGTTTCGGCAAGGCTTATTTTGCCAGCAAAATATAATAGTCAACGCAGAATAAACAAAGACACTGTTATAAGGCATTATTGTGCATCTTGGAGATTCTTCCCCTATATTAGAATAAAAAATGTTAAGCAATGGAATGTTAACAAAGTTTTTAGAGATAAACGAAATATTTATAATAATGCTTATGTTACAGAAGTTTTAAATGAATATTTAAAAACAAAACGACTTATGAATATATAATTTAAAATAAAAAAGAGAGATACGAATATGATTAATAATAAACAAAAAAAATTGTTAGTTCCTGTGTTTTTTTCTACAGATGTGAATTATTTACCCTATTTAAGCGTTGCAATAGGTTCATTAATAGACCATTCATCTAAAAACAATACTTACAATATTTATATTTTAACAACAGATGTTACAAACGAACAAATTATCCCAATTGCAGAAAATGTTCCTTTTAATGTTAATATTAAACTTGTTAATGTTAGCAATGTTGTAAAAGAAATTAAAGAAAAAATGGTTATTAGAGATTATTTTACTGAAAGTATTTATTTTAGATTGTTTATTCCAGAATTATTTCCGAACTATGACAAAGTTATTTATTTAGATTCTGACATAACATTAAATGCAGATATTGCAGAACTTATAACTGTTGACCTTAGAGACAATTTATTAGGAGCAGCACTGGAGCCTACCGTTTACACAGATAAAGTTCTTTCCTATTGGGCAAAAGAAACCTACGACCTTGATGAAAACCATTACTTTAACTCTGGCGTTTTAATTATGAATACAAAAAAATTAAGGCCCTTAAATTTAAAAGACCATTTTTCGCCTTGGTGTAATAAATATGATGCTGAGGCCATTGCCCCAGACCAAAATTATTTAAACTGTGTTTGCAAAAATAAGGTTGTTTATTTAAATCAAACTTGGAATGCTTTACCCGCAGGGAAAAAATTTACAGATGAAGAATTGAAACTTATTCACTACAATATGTTTTTCAAGCCTTGGAAATATGATGATGTTATGTATGAAAACTATTTCTGGAAATATGCAAAAAATTGCCCTTACTATGATGAAATTGTTAGAAGAAAATCTCTCGTTTCAGCAAACAGTAAAGAAATTGATTTACAAGCAAGAGCCAAATTAAATGAAACTGCAATGAAAGTTGCAAAAAGCGAACATACCTATAAAAAGGATTTAAAGAAAACAGGACAAAATTCTGGACCAAATTTTGATATTTTATCTATATTAAAATCCTCTCCTATTTTTAATTGGTAAAAATAATTTTTACAATTAAATTTTGGTAATATAGAATCAAGTTTTTAATGGCATTAAATAACCAACAAAAATTAGAAATTAAACCTTTTAATGCAATGTAAGTTTAAGTTTTAAAGAACATTTTTAAATAATAATTTAAAAGAAAACAATTAATGATAGAAAAAGCAAAAGATAGATTAGAAGTTTTAGAAAAAATTAAAGATTATGAAAATAAAGGAATATTTGATGCTGATGTTGAAAATGACCCACCAGCATCTACTATTTTGCAACCAAACCAGGTTGACTATAAAAGAAAAAAATTAATAAATAAAATTAAACGATTTATAACCTATAAAGTTATTAGAAAAAAAGTTAAAGAATTAAAAAAACAAAAGTTGTTTTGTATTAAAGAAACAAATGGCTTAGATTATTTTAAAAAAGTTAAAACAGGTGCAATTATTACTTGCAATCATTTTAATGCTTGCGATAGTTTTGCTATGGACATTGCTTTTAGCGCCGCTAAATTAAAACATAAAAAACTATTTAGAGTAATTAAAGAAAGTAATTTTACAAATCCTCCACCACAATACAAGGCTATGATGTTGAATTGTAACACTTTACCACTTAGCGAAAATAGTGAAACATTAAAAAAATTTATGCAAAGTGTTAAAGAGCTGCTAGAAGAAGGAAATTTTATTTTAATTTATCCAGAACAAAGTATGTGGTGGAATTATAAAAAACCTAGACCTTTAAAAAATGGAGCTTTTAGGTTTAGTGTTAAAAATAATGTTCCTATTATTCCTGTATTTATTACTATGAAAGCTACAGATGTAATAGGTCCTGATGGTTTTAATATTCAAGAATATTACATAAATATTACCGAACCAATCTACCCTAACCCAAATTTAGATTTGAAGCAAAACATAGAAACTTTAAAAAATAAAAACTTTGATGTTTGGAAAAGTATTTACGAAAGTTTTTATAATGAAAAACTAAAATATGAAAATTAGCCTTTTATAAAATAAGATTATGTAAAATTATTTAAAAGTTATTATAAGATAATTTATTAAATATATTTATATTAAAAAAAGTGAAAGCAAAAATTAAACATAAAATTTTATGTTTTGTTTAAACAGAATAATAGTTTTTAAAAAATAAAAGTAAAGAACCATCTAATAATTAGATGGTTCTTTTTTTATGGGGTGAAAGATGGGACTCGAACCCACGGCCTCCAGAGCCACAATCTGGCGTTCTAGCCAACTGAACTACAATCACCAAAACACAAACTTTTTACTTTTAAAATAAAAATGGTGTTCCAGGAGGGATTCGAACCCCCGACACCCGCCTTAGAAGGGCGGTGCTCTATCCAACTGAGCTACTGAAACATATAACAGATGATAGAATTGGTTAGAAATATATTAAAATTTAATTTAGGAATTTTTATTACTTCCCCACCATTTTCAACAAAAAATTATTTTAAAAATTGTAAAATAAATTTAATTAATTTAATTTTTTGCATAGCAAAACTGGTTTAGTATAAAAAATTTTTGGAGCGGGTGAAGGGAATCGGACCCTCGCAACTAGCTTGGAAGGCTAGGGCTCTACCATTGAGCTACACCCGCATATTCTCTTTTACGCTTATAAACTTTACCATAATTGCAAATTATTGTCAACTAAAAATTTATTTTTTAATAAAACTCAACAAAAATTTTAGCACTTCCCTTTTAACACAATAATAATTTTTAAAAACAACTTAAAACAATTAAATTATTTTTCATTTAAAGTATTATTATTTCTGTAAATTTTTTGATTAAATTATAATATGTATATTTTGCTTTTTATTTTACATACTAGAAGCAATAAGGAGGAAAAAAATATGAAAATTGCTAACTTTATTGCGTGGGTTATTTTATTAATTGGCGGACTTGTTTGGTTATTAATTGGAATTGCATCTTGGAACTTAGTTGGAGCCATTTTTGGACCTATGGGAGTTGTTGCCAGAATTATTTACACATTAGTTGGGCTTAGTGCTATTTGGCTTTTAATTTCTCCATTAGTATTTGGCGGAAGAATATCTCTTTGGAATAGTAAGAGAAGCAAAGAATAATATCGAACTATATTAAAATAAAAAATCACTAAACTTTATTAGTGATTTTTTATTTTTAATTTTTTAATAATTAAAACAAATTTATTTTTATATTTAAATTTATAGAATAAAAAATTATATTTTTCTATTATAATTAACAATTTAAAAATGTATATTGTTATAATTATTTACGACTTTTTACTTGTTTAGATTTTTGTTAAAGAATTATAACAAGATGCAAATAATTCCGCCCTTACCTTCATTTACAATTCTAGTTAAAGTTTTACGCATTTTCTTTTGGGCCTCTAGTGGCATTTGAACAATTTTGTTAGTTAAACCTTCATTAACCAAACTATGCAAACTTTTACCAAACATATTTGTTTCCCACAAACTGTTTGGATTGCTTTCAAATTCTTTTAACAAATATTTTACTAAATCTTCCCCTTGTTGTTCTGTTCCAACAATTGGACTAATTTCTGTTTCTACATCAACTTTCATTATATGTAAACTTGGTGCATTGGCTTTTAATTTTACGCCATATCTACTACCTTGTTTTACAAGTTCTGGTTCTTGCAATGTCATTTCTTCTATTTTAGGGCTAACAATACCATAACCTGTTTCTTCAACTTGTTTTAAAGCTTCTTTTAATTTATCGTATTCACATTTGGCGTGTGCTAATTGTTTTAAGAATGCTACTAGTTGGAAGTCGCTTGTTATTTCTTGACCACATTGTTTAGATAAAACTTTATAAAACAAACTAGGTTTTGGGTTTATGTCTAAATAAACAATGCCATCTCCCATATTTATGTTGCTTATTGAAATTTCTTCAAAATTTTCACTGCTTTGAAAAATGTTTGCTTGAGTATCTATCTCACCTATTTTATTAACATTTCCAATTAAATTATTTGCTTCTGCAACTATTTCTTGAATAAGGTCATCTTCATAAGGTAAAGCTTGCAACCATTGAGGCATTCTAACCCTTAGAGAATAAAGAGGAAATTCTTGCAAAATGCATCCAAAGATGCTATCAATATTCTCTTCTGTAATGTTTAAAACATCTATAGGTAAAACTGGAACAGAATATTTCTTTTGCAAACTTTCACATAAATTAAAAGTTACTTCGCTTTCTGGGTTGGTTGTGTTAAGAACAACAATAAATGGTTTGTTATGTTCTTTTAAATCTTGTATAGTTTTTTGTTCTGCTTCTATAAAACTGTTCCTATCAAGTTCGCCAAAACTACCATCTGTTGTAACAACAACTGCAATAGTAGAATGGTCTGTAATAACTTTTTTTGTTCCGATTTCAGCAGCTTCTTCAAATGGAATTGGATTTGCACTCCAAGGAGTTTTTATTAACCTAGGTTTATTGTTTTCGCTTAAACCTTCTGCCCCTTTTACTGTGTAGCCAACGCAATCTACTAATCTAATTTTAAGGTCAACATTGTCGTTAACTCTTATTTGAACTGCTTCTTTTGGCACAAAGCGAGGTTGAGTTGTCATTATAGTTTTTCCATCTGCACTTTGAGGCAATTCATCTATTGTTCTTGTTTTATCAAATTCATCTTTTATGTTTGGTAAAACCATTTTGTTTACAAAATTAGTTATAAATGTTGATTTACCACATCTAACTGGACCTACAACTCCTAGGTATATGTCCCCTTTGGTTCGTAAGGCTATATCTTCATATAATTTGTAATCTTCCATTTTTTCCTCCAAAAGATATGTTAAAATATATGCTAAATTTAGCCAAGTTATAACTAAAAACAAAAAATAATATAACATTATTTATAATTTTTAAATTTAGAAAACTAATAATTATAAATTTTTAATATATATTAAATTATAATTTTATTAATTAATAAAAAAAGATATGCATAATTTTTTTTTGCATATCTATAAAATTTATAAATTAATTTATTTTTTTGTTTTATTTATTAATTTAAAATAAAAATTTTACTTAATATAATTAAAAAACTAATTTAAATAGGTTTAATTAACCTATATTATTTTATATTAAAATTTAACCTATTTCTTTACTTTTTAATTCTTCTTTTTGAGATTTTGATAATTTCTTTTTATTTAATTTAGCAAAACTTTTTCTAAAATTAGCCCTATTTTCTTGACCAACAAGAAGTCTAAAAATATTTTTTCGGTGTGCAAACCAAACAAGAGCAAAAATTACAAATAACAAACAACTTAACACTAAATTTCCATTACCTGTCATAAGACCAAGAGTATAAGCTTCGTAAATAGTGAAAACAGTTAAAACAGTAAAAGACATTAAAGAAGCATAATCGAAAACCAAAAGATAAATAATGCCGCCCAAAAATATTATAACCCCAGTTAATGGGCTTGCCACACAAAACATTCCATAAACAAGAGCGACCCCTTTACCACCATTGAACTTATAAAAAACTGGGAATACAGTGCCAACCAAAGCAGATAGACCGCCAGTAAACAAACCTATATAAGCATTTTGCCCAGCGGTTGGACCGCCAAAAAGATAGAACCCCACTAGTGCTGGGATAACACCTTTTAACATATCTAAAAGCAGTGTTAAAAGCCCTATGCCTAAACCTAAGTTCCTAAGCATATTCATAGTGCCAGGATTTCCACTACCTGCTTTTGAAATGTCAAACCTTTTAGCACGACTTATAATTTTAGCAAAAAAAATGTTGCCAATTAAATAGGAACCAACTATTAAAACTAAAAACTTCCACCATTCCATAATTTATTCATCCTTTTCAGAACGATTTTTTAAGGTTATTTTTATTGGAGTTCCATCAAAATCAACTGCTTTTCTTATAGCATTTTCTAAATATCTTTCGTAAGAAAAATGCATTGCATTAGTATCGTTTACAAACAAAACAAAATTTGGGGGATTTGTGCTTGCCTGGGTGCAATAAAACAATTTAAGGCGTTGACCATTTTTTGTTGGTGGTTGCTTTACTGTTACTGCATTTTGAATAATTTCGTTTAAAACACCTGTTTTTACACGCTTAGATGCATTTTCATAAACCTTTTCTACAAGTGGCATTATTTTATTTGTACGTTGACCTGTAAGTGCAGAAATGTAAAGAGGCACAAAATAATCCATAAACTTAAGGTCTTCTTTAAGTTTGTTTGTATATATATTTATGGTTTTATCATCTTTTGCAATTAAATCCCACTTGTTTAGCACTATTATGCTAGGTTTATTTTGCTCGTGCACAAAACCAGCAACTTTAATATCTTGCTCAGTTATACCGTTTGAAACATCTATTACAATTAAAACGACATCTGCCCTTTTAATTGCTTCAATACTTCTTAAAACACTATAGCGTTCTATGCTTTTATCTTCTATTGCATTTTTCTTTCGCATACCTGCTGTGTCTATTAAAACATAGTTTTTGTTGTTATATTTAAAAGGGGTGTCTATTGCATCTCTTGTGGTGCCTGCAACGGAACTTACAACAAGGCGTTCTTCACCAAGTAGTCTGTTAGTTAAACTACTTTTCCCTGCATTTGGTTTGCCTACTATTGCAATTTTTATTTCATCTCCTGGGGCATTATTAATTTCTGGGTTAGATTTTAATAAAGATACCACTTCATCTAACAATTCACCTAAGCCCTTAGACTGTTCTGCTGAAATTGGAAACATTCTTTTTATTCCAAGTTCATAAAAATCGTAGGTATTTTCTAATTCAAAGTTATCTAATTTATTTACAACCAAAATTAATGGCTTTTTACATTTTCTTAAATAATCGGCAACTTGCCTATCGTTATTTGTTAAACCTTCTTTACCATCAACAAACAACAGAATAACATCTGCTAAATCTATTGCCATTTGGGCTTGAGCAAATATATTTTTTTGCATTTCGCCTTGTTCAACAAAGTCTAACCCACCAGTATCCACAAGAGTAAAATAGTGACCACACCATTCTGCATCACTATAAATTCTATCACGGGTTACCCCAGCAATATCATCAACAATACTTATTCTTCTTCCACACACTTTATTAAAAAAAGTGCTTTTACCAACATTTGGTCTACCAACAACGGCAACTAATGGTTTCATATCTTCCTACCCTATAAAAAATATTAACACAAACTAAAACTTTTATCAATAATTTTAGCCACAACAAACAGATAATTTTATTTTGTTTTATTTTATAATCTATTAACAAAAAACTTTAAGTAAAAACTATTAATAGAATTTTTATGTGAAATATGTTCAGGGTTTTTACTATTTAATTTACATTATTTAAAAAATTAATAAAGGTAGTTATATCTTTAAATCTTCTATAAACAGCAGCAAAACGAACATATGAAATTTCATCTATTTTTTTAAGTTCTTCCATAACCATTTCGCCAATTTCACTGCTTTTGATTTCTTGTTCTAACGAGTTAGAAATTCGTTTTTCAATATCTGCAATAATATCATCTATTTGGGTCATACTTACAGGGCGTTTTTCGCAAGCTTTAATAATTCCCTTTTTAATTTTTTGTGGGTCAAAAGATTGGCGTGAATTATCGTTTTTAATTACTAGAATTGGAGAACTTTCAACCATTTCATAAGTGGTAAACCTTTTACCACACTTTAAGCATTCTCTTCTGCGTCTAATAGAATTTGTATCTTCCGCTGCTCTTGAATCTATAACCTTACTATCTGCGTAACCACAAAAAATACATTTCATTTTATTTTTGCTCCTATCTTTTATTAAAAAAATTATATCATATTTTTTTATAAACTCAAAGAGATTTTA
>CAJUBT010000010.1:15779-46491 GCA_910584815.1 uncultured Christensenella sp.
ACCAATCTTGTTGTTTTTTAGAATTTTCTGTTTCTGTTCTTTTACTGTTCATATAGCTTTGCTCTTGCTCATCGTTTTCAATTTCAAAAATTCTAGCATTGTTGCGTTTTTTCTTTTTTTGTGTAGGTTCTACAACTTCAACAAGGATAACATCCTCCCCAACTTTACAAATGCAGGATAATGGAACAAAAATTTCTTGGCAAGGCTTAAAAAAGTTAAAGGTAGATTTTGTGCCAGGAACTATCAACCCTAAAATGTTATTGCATCTTAAATCTAAAATAACATCACATACATTTCCAAGTAATCTGCCAGTAAGCACATTTATAACTTGTTTGTTTCTTAAATCTGTAAAAGAAGTTTCCAAAAGTAAAATCAACTCCCTTTATTATAAAAATATTTTTTATATGTTTATGCTATGTTTTTACAAAATAAAACAAAATTTGCATAAATTATAAAATTTTTTTTATTAGCTAATTTATAACAATTTAAAAAGTATTATTATTTGCTAAATTTTGCAAAAAAATTAGTTGAATAAAGAATAATTATTTGTTTTTAAGGAAAACCTATTTTTATAACTTTTTAAAGGAAAAATTTATAATGGCTAATAAAGTTGATATTTGTGGACTTAACACTTCTACCCTACCAAAATTGAAAGCAAGTGAAATTGCGGACCTTATGCGTAGGCAAAAACAAGGCGATGAAAATGCAAGACAAATGTTTATATATTGCAACCTTAGGCTAGTTTTAAGTGTAGTTCAGCGTTTTAGTGCAAAAAAAGACAATGTTGATGACATTTTTCAAGTGGGTTGTGTTGGTTTAATTAAAGCAATGGAAAACTTTGATGAAAATTTTAATGTTAAATTTTCTACTTATGCCGTTCCTATGATTATTGGTGAAATTAGGCGCTACCTAAGAGATAACTCTAATGTAAGTGTTTCTAGAAGTTTAAGAGATATAGCCTACAAAGCCTTACAAGCCAGAGATAAATTGAGTGTTAATAAACCTGATGACCCAACTATTGATGAAATTGCAACAGAAGCAGGTTTAACCTCTAGAGAAGTTTTAAATGCCCTTGATGCAATAAGCGAGCCTATTTCCCTTTATGAACCAGTTTATAATGACAATACAGAAACCGTTATGGTTATGGACCAAATTGGAGATATTAAAAACAGTAGCGAAAACTTTATTGAAAAGGTTGCTTTAAAAGAGGCATTATCTAAGTTAAATAGTAGAGAAAAAGAAATTTTATGGCTAAGATACTTTATTGGTAAAACTCAGGTAGAAATTAGTGACCAAGTAGGAATATCTCAAGCACAAGTTAGTAGGTTAGAAAAAAACGCTTTAAAGGAAATTAAGAAAAGTTTTAACGAATAAAAATTTAAAAACTAGCACTACATTTATGCTAGTTTTTTTAAATAAAATTTCAAGGGAAAAATTTTATTATAAATATTTAATTAAAAAATTTTTTTGAAAATAATACTTATATTATATTAAAACTTTAATAAAAGAATATTGTAAAGAGTTATATTTATTTAATTTAACACTTCTGTTTTTGAAAGGTCCTTTTTTAAGCGGTTTAAAATTTTCTTTTCTATTCTTGATATATAACTTTGAGATATTCCAAGCATATCGGCAACTTCTTTTTGAGTACTTTCCTCATTACCTACTAAACCAAAACGAAGTTCCATTATTCTTTGTTCTCTTGGATTTAATTTTTTTACAGCTTCCCATAATATTTTTTTCTCGCTAGATTTTTCCATTTCTTTGGAAATGTGTTCATCTTCAAAAACTAAAATATCTGCAAGCAAAAGTTCATTACCATCTTTATCGGCATTAAGAGGTTCATCTAAACTAATTTCACTTGCTTGACGAGATTTTTTTCTTATATGCATTAAAATTTCATTTTCTATACATCTTGAAGCGTATGTGGCAAGTTTAATGTTTTTTTCTACATTAAAAGAATGAACAGCCTTAATTAAGCCTATTGCACCCACAGATATTAAATCATCTAACTCTGTACCTGTGTTGTCAAACTTTTTTGCTATATAAACAACAAGGCGAAGATTATGTTCTATT
The DNA here is from genome assembly GCA_910584815.1 of uncultured Christensenella sp. Lineage (GTDB taxonomy): Bacteria > Bacillota > Clostridia > Christensenellales > UBA1242 > UBA7862. The sequence continues at coordinate 17,856 of CAJUBT010000010.1, forward strand.
AACAAATTTTTTGCTTCTTCATCGTTTTGTGCTAAACGGTTAAGAAGAGTTTGCTCTTCATCGTTACTAAGAGCTTCTGGAAGGGCTTCTCCGCCACAAATATACGCTACAATTTTTTCTTGTGTTTCAAAAAGATTTCTATTAAATAATTTTAAAAATATATCTTTAATTTTTTTTACAATATTCAAACTCATTTTTCTCTCCTATTTTTTATTATAAAAATTTTTATAGTTATATCTATTTATAACTATATATCAGTGCTTGTACAATTCTAAAAACAAATTAGAAACAATTAAAATAAAGTTCCACTTACATATTAATTATATTAACAATAATTTAGATACAAATTAATGTTACTTTTATATATTTTATTTTTTATTTTTTTATGCTAAAATTCAATTATTTTTTTTTATTTAAATAATTAGTTTTTGCATTATAAGTTAAATTGTTTTTAAATTAACTTTAATAATTAATTATAAAAAATTTATGTTCAAAAACTTTAATATTTCTAAAAATATTTCTAATAAAAAAAAGCAAATAAATTACAAACTTTTAAACAAATTTATAAAGCTAGTGGGCTTAAAAGGGCTTCAAATTGCCCTGATTTGCTTGTGTTGCTTGAAACGCCCACAAGAACCTTTATTTCTTTTAATTGTGTACCATCTTGTTTTATTTCAACTTTATTTGGTTCTATAACAAACATTTTGCCATTACTACTTATTGTTGAAACATCTATATATCTACCCTTAATTGTTTGATTAAGAGTATTTTTTAAAAAGTTAAAAACACTAACCTTTCCATTAAAAATTTTGTTAAAGGTGTTAAAATTTACAATCAAAATTGGTAAGCCAGTAAGGTTATCTTGTAACAAATTTCCACTATCTAAATAAGCTTTAATTTTTATTTTTTTGTTTTGAATATGTAAAATAACATCATAATAGAAAGAGGCAAGCTTTTGTTTTTTGTAAAAAACTTTAATTGCTTGAATAAGTAAGAAGGCGTAAATTCCTAAAAAGATGAATATAACACCTAAGCTTATTGGCAAGTTATATGTCATATTTGTTATTGAATAAACTTCTCCGCCAAACAAATAAATTATAAAAAAGCAGAAGCCCCCCATAACAAAGGTAAAAGTTAAAAAAACAACATAAAACAAACTTAACAATTTAAAAGAAAATTTTTGAATTACTATGCTACTTAAAATTAAACCTAACAAAAACTTTATTAAAATTGTTAAAAATAATGGTAACGAAAAAAAAGTTAAAGCTATTGAAACCACACAGCCAAGCAATGAAGCACAAATAACTTTTAAAATTTTGATTTTTTGGCGCAGACTAAAAAGTGATAAAAACAAAATTATGCTGTTAATAACCAAATTATCTAATATTGCATCTTCTATATAAACTACCATAATTTTATTTTATTTGTTTTATAATTATTTGCAATTTAACTAATTGAAAAATAAAATAAAAAAATGACTGCTTTTGTAACAAGCAGTCTATCTTTAAATAATAAAAGGTTATTACATTTTTTTTGTAACAACCTTTTTAAAAAACTATAAATTTTATAAAAGTTAATTAAAGTTATTATTTTTTAATTTTCCATACCTTTTTTAAAAATTCAGGCATTTCTTTATCTCCCACATCAACAATTGTTGTTGGTTTGCTTGGTTTTGTTGGGGTTTCAACAGGTTCTGGAGAAATTGGTTTCTCAATATTAGTAGGATTTGAAGGAAAATCTTTACCAAATATTCCTGTTGGCAATGGCATTTCGCTTTCTTCAGGCTCTTGTTTCTTTGCTCTTTGAGAGAACCCTGTTGCTATTATTGTTATTTCAACTTCTTCACTTAAAGATTCATCTATACCTGCCCCGAAAATTATGTTGCAACCAGAATCTACAACTTCTTTAACCAAAGTTGCAGCTTCGTTAACTTCATCTATAGGTAAGTCCATACCGCCTTTAACATTAAGTAATATGCCTGTTGCCCCTTCAATTGTTGTTTCAAGAAGTGGGCTTTGAACTGCTTGTCGAACAGCATCTATAGTTTTGTTTGGACCTTTTGCAGTTCCAATTCCCATATGAGCAAGACCTTTATCTTTCATAATTGCTTTAACATCGGCAAAGTCTAGGTTAATTAAACTTGGAGTAACAATTAAATCGGCTATACCTTGAATACCTTGGCGTAAAACATCATCAGCACAACGGAAAGCTTCAAGTATTGGAGTTCCCTTTGGAACAATTTTAAGAAGTTTATCGTTAGGAATAACAACTAAAGTGTCTACAAACTTTTTTAAGTTAGCAATACCCTTTTCAGCATTTTCCATACGCTTTTTGCCTTCAAAATTAAATGGCTTTGTAACAACTGCTATGGTTAAAATGTCTAGTTCTTTTGCAACGGAAGCAATAACTGGCGCAGCACCAGTTCCTGTTCCGCCACCCATACCAGCAGTTATAAAAACAAGGTCACAACCTTTTAACATTTCGGTTATAACAGCTTTACTTTCTTCTGCTGCTTTTTGCCCAACTTCTGGATCTGCCCCTGCACCTAAACCACGAGTTAATTTTTCGCCAATTTGAATTCTGTGTGGGGCTTTGCTCATAATAAGTGCTTGTTTATCGGTATTAATTGCAACAAATTCGGCGCTTGTGATATTTGCAGCCATCATACGATTAACTGCATTGTTTCCGCCTCCGCCTACGCCTATTACTTTTATTTTTGCAACCTGACTTATACTGTTTGCACTATACATAAATTTCCTCCTAAATTTTTAAAATAGTTTAAATTTAATAAACTATTTAACTCGTGTTTTAAAGTTATACTTTTTTTCTTAAAGTTTTTTAAACTAGACATTTTTTTAATTAGTAATTATTTTAAAAATTAAGCGTTATTTAACGCATAATTTAAAACGGCCATAGAAGAAGAATAACATTGTTTATCATACTGCGAATATGGCAATGGAACAATTTCTATGTTTTTATCTAACAATTTAGATAAAATATCCCTAGCCCCTTTAATATGAGCCAAACCTCCACCAGTTAAATAAACAGGTATAAAGTCTGGGAAATTATATTGCCACGAACTAAAACACTTTTGAATGCCTCTTGCTATAACTTCTATTCTACTTTCAACAATTGCATTCGCAATACGCATTGAAATTGGAACCACCCCACCATCTATAAATAAATCGTAAACATCGTTATCGGTTGGCTCTACACATAAAATTATTTTTTTATTTAATTTCTCTGCCGATGAAAAAGGAATTTTTAAACACTTTGATAGGTCTGCACTAATAAAACCTCCACCTAGCGAGAAACTAGATAAATTTAGTATACCTCTTCCTCTTATTAAAGAAACAGAAGTTGTTATGTAACCACAATCTATTAAAAGTGCATATTTATCTCTTTGTTCATCATCAAACAAATATAAAGATTGTGCGTATGTAGAAGAAACATATTTAACTCGTGTTATGTTGTTATGAGCAAGCGCTTTACCAACTAGGTTAAGAAAAGAATTTTCAACTAACATAAAAGACAAGCAAGCCGTAATTTTTGTATCCACCTGCCCTATTGGGTTACTAACTTTGTTGTTTTCGCCCAAAACAAAGTAAACACTGTCCTTATTCATAACTTGATGGGTTTTAATATCATCAAAATGATTTACGCTATCGTAAATTTTGTCGATATCTTTTTGAGTAATTTTTTTTGGTTTCAAATAGTTTTGGCAAACATTTTTACACAAACTAAAACAGAATTCAGTAGGCACCCCCACAAGCAAACTGTTAATTTGCATACTACTATTTTTTTCAGCTCTTGAAATTGCCTCTTTAATAGCCTTCTCTAGATTTTTAGGTTCTATAAATTCGCCGTCCATAAAACCTTCATAACTTGCCTCACCAAAACCTTTAACATTAATTGAATTGTTAACATCTCGGCTACCTATTAAAACGGTTAAACATTTACTACCAAAATCTAAAATGGCGACATTTTTATTTGACATAAATCGAAACCACCAAAATAAATTTATTCTACAAAATAATTATACATTTTAATAAAAAATAATGTCAAATAAATTAACATTATTTATTAAATAATTTGGCACAAAATTATGGGGGTTTTAACCTAAAACACCCCATAACCATACAAAATATTCCAAAATTTGTAAATTATTTTTAAACTTGTAATGTTGTTTATGTTAAAAAGGTTTTTAAACAAAAAATCTTGTAAAATTTGCCAGCCCATATCCCTCTTGGTTTCTATCAAAAGTTATTCGTTTGCAATTTCTTAACAGTCTTATTTTTAATTGGTCTGGCGTTAAGTAAGGGTATTTACTTAAAATTAAGCAACAAATACCTGCTATCATTGGAGTTGCAACACTTGTGCCACTCATTTTAGTGTAAAATTTTAAAGAGTTACTTGCTCCCATAATATTAACTGCAGGTGCAACTAGGTCAGGTTTATAATATTTCCCTGCAGGACCACGCGAAGAGAATTTGGCAATTTCAAATTTTGTTTCATCGTATTCCCCACTTTCACGCCTATTATCGTTAATTCCACCTACCGTTATAACTTTATAAGAACCGCCTGGCGACTTTATGGTCTGGTAGTCTGGTCCGCTATTCCCACCAGCAACCACAACAACTATTCCAGAGTTCCAAAGTGCTTCTGCCCCCATAATAAGAGGGTCATTTTTTTCTAAGGGATTACTTCCGAAACTCATACATACAACTCTAATGTTGTATTTTTCTTTATTATCGTAAATCCATTGCATTGCTTCTAAAATTTTAAAAGCCCCAGTTTCACCATTTTCTTCCAAAGCTTTTAACATTATAAGCTTCGTTTTTGGCGCAACTCCAGAATATTTACCATTGCTTATAAGTCCATTCCCACAAATTATGCTAGAAACAAATGTGCCGTGTCCATTATCATCATAAGGTTTTTGTTTTGAATTAATTAAATCAACAAACTTTATAATTCTATTTTTTGGCATAACAAAATCCAAATGGGGACTAATACCAGTGTCTATAACCGCCACTGTAACGCCCTTGCCATAAATATCTCTACTATAAAATTCTTTAACTCCTAGAACATTTTTAGCAACATTAATTTGAGCAGAAACCTTGGTTTGTTTGGTAATAAAACTTACAACATTAACCTTTGCACAATCTACAATTTGCTTTTGAGTTAATTGAACCCCAAAAGCCGACATAAATGGATATTCATAAAAAGCTATACCATTTTGAGTCATCTGCTTTTTAAATTTTAAATAGTCATTTGCGTAAACAACACAATTAGTTAAACTATCATTATCTTTTAAAGTTACTACTTTTAAAAGCTCAGGGCATATTTTATTTAAATAACTTATCATTTTAATTGCTCTAATAAACTTTTCATCATTTGCTTTTGGCTATCATTTAAATATGGCAAAAGTGCATTTGCTGTTGAATTAATTTTATCCTGCGATAAACTACCATCCATAAGTTTTTCTTTAGAGGTTGAAAGAAACTCTTGAATTAAATTATCTTGAGAATAATCTTTATACTTTTCGTATAAAGTTTTTGCCTCTTCCTCTACAGCACTTGCAGTGCTATTATTTTTAAAACTATTATCGTTATTATGTAAAGTATTATTACTATCGTTAGAATTAGATAATTTTTCCTCATTCAAATTTTCAACATTTTCTTCGCCATAATCAAAAAGATTTTTAGACATTTTTACGCCCCCACTTATTTACTTTAAACACAAATATTATATGTAACATATAATACTAATGTTAAAAAGGATTATAAATGGACTCAAATATAATAAATAATGTTTTAAATGGTTTTAATAATTCAAATAATAATTTAAATAATATTAATTCCATCAATAAAGAAACAAAAAATAATATATCAAACAATAACAAAAATGATGATATGCCAACTAATAATTTTAGTAACTTAGGTTATCCTGATAGTTTTTTAGATGAAGAAAACAATAATACCTCAAATCATTTTTCTAACAGAGAAAACCAAGCAAATAGTACCCATAATAATTTACAAAATAGTAAGAAACCGACTAATTGGTCTAGTAATAAAGTCGGTAATAATAAAGGAAATAAAAATAACGAGAAAACCACAAATAATAATTTAAATTATTATAATTATAATGAAAATTATTATAGAAATATTAATAATATTTACCCTGATTTTAATAATAACTTTGATGATAGCACAAATAATAATACAAAAATAAATAATTATAATAAAGGCATTTATAACAATAATTATAATTCAAACAATAATAATGAAAAGAACACAGTTAATGTAACTGATAGTTATTTTAATAATTCTAATAATAACAATAATTTTACAAATAATGTTAACTCTATGAATAATTCTAACGACAATAACTTCTCGTTAAATAATAATTCAAATAATTTTAACCAAAATAATAGTTTTAATAACTTCAATAATGGAAACATCAATGAAAATTTTTCATCAAACAATAATGTTAACAATTCTCCATTAAATAATTTATTTAATGGTTTAAATTTGCAAAGTTTGTTGGGCGGAAGTTTAGGCGGTAATGGCAATTTACTTTCTAGCCTTGCAGGACTTTTTGGTGGGCTTGGCGGAGCTGGAGGCACTGGTGGCAATATACTTGAAAGTTTGATTGGTGGACTTGGTGGTAATAATGGCGTAAATAATAATGGAATAATGAGTATGTTTACAAACTTATTTGGCAAAAAAGAAAATTCAACTAATGTAAAAAAGGCCACATCACAATCAACACAATCTAGCCCAATTAGCAATTTTAAAAAAGTTGATGATGTAAGTTTAGATGAATAAAAAAAATATATTAAGATTTACTACTTAATATATTTTTTATTTTTAAAATTATTTTAAAATATTTCTATTCTTCCTCATTAAAAGATTTTATCATATCGTTTATTATTATTAAATTTTTAAAAACCACCGCGTGTTCGAATAATTTAATGTTAAGTCCTGTATACTTTTTAACTTTATCTAGCCTATAATTTAAAGTATTTCTGTGCATAAAATTTTTTGAACTTGTAACCGATGTGTTTAGGCTATTTTCAAAAAAAGAAAAAATAGTTGACATAAGTTCTTCATCACATAAAATTTGTTGGATGTTAGTGTGGTCTATAACTTTTTTATAAGATTCATAATTTGTTTCTGAAAAACAATTTATAAGATTTTCTGGCGAAAACATTTTTAAAATTTTTTCTTCAATTGTTTCATTATCATCGAAGGTTAAGTTACATACTATAAGTTTTTTTCTTCCCATAAAATTTATCCCCTGTTATGTGTGTTTAAAAATAAATATTATTTATTATTTTTAATGTTATCTTTTTTTATATTTTTATTTTGTGTTTTTTTAGATTTTTCTGTTTTTGGTTTAGAACTTGATTTTGCATTTTTTGATTTAGCTGTTTTATTATTCTTTTTTATTTTTACTTGCTCCTCTACCTGCTCTTCTAATAAAGAAACTTCTTTTGCTAACCTTTTCTCAAAAGTATCTTCCAAATTTTCTTCTTTAACAATAGCGCCATATTCTAAATAATAAACATTAGATGCAATTGTTTTTGCCAAAGTTAAATTGCTTGTTGAAAATAAAACAAGCGTGTTAGAATTTATAAAATATTTTTTAATTAAAGTTAATAGTTCAATAGTTTCTTGTTCTGAAAGCTCTTCAAAAATATTATCTATTAAAACTAAATCTAACTTTCTAAAACTTAACCTTGCAATAGAAACAAGGTATTTTTGATATAAACTTAATTTATATATTTTTTGGTTAACAATTTGTTCGAGCCTAAAATCTATAATTGCCTGATTTATTTTTTCAGTAATAACTGATTTTTCAAAGTTTCTTATGTCTAAAACATATTTTAAATTATCGTAAACAGTTTTTTTATCAAAAAAATTTGCTTTATAAGGAATATAGCCAGCAGAAATATCTGTTTTAAAATCTATTTTATTAATTGGGATATCTTTTATGTAAACTTCACCCTTCTCTACTTTCTCTAAACCCGTAAGCACTCGAATTAAGCAAGTTTTTCCACTATCTTTTGGACCAAACAAAGCAACAACTTGCCCACGGTTTGCAGTGAGATTTATGTTGGATAAAGCATAAAATTCTTTTGTATATTTAACAAATACATTTACAAGGTTAATCATATTTTTATTTTATAATATCTTTATAAAAAACACAAACTAAAAATCCAGTTTTAAAAAAATATTTTTTTAATGTATAAATAAAAAATTATAAATTTACAAACTTTTAACTTAAATTAAATGACTTATGTTTTTTATGGTGTTATAATTATTGAGATATGTTTTTTTATAAAACAATATTTTTCGTTTATTTAAGGAGATTTTTATGGATTTATTTGATAAATGCAAAGACTTTAAACTAGCTGATATGTTAATTGAAAAAGGTATTTACCCTTACTTTCACGCTCTTGAAACAAAACAAGACACAGAAGTTGTAATGGAAGGCATAAATGAAATTATGCTTGGCTCTAATAACTATTTAGGCTTAACCATTCATCCTGAAGTTATTGAAGCTGGAAAAGAAGCAATTTTAAAATATGGCTCTGGATGCTCTGGTTCAAGATTTTTAAATGGCACAACAAAATTACATTTAGAACTTGAAAAGGAACTAGCCGAATTTTTACATAAAGAAGAATGTGTAACCTTCAGTACAGGCTTCCAAAGCAATTTGGGAATTATAAGTGCTATTTGTGGTAGAAATGACTACATAATTGGTGACAAAGAAAATCACGCAAGCATTTACGATGGTTGCAGGCTAAGTTATGCCAAATTGCTTAGATATGAACACAATGATATGACCGACCTTGAAAGACAATTAAAGGCTGTTCCAGAAGATGCTGGAAAACTTATTGTTACAGATGGTGTTTTTAGTATGGGTGGAGACTTATGCAATCTACCTGAAATTGTTAAACTAGCAAAAAAATATAATGCTAGAGTTATGATTGATGATGCACACGGATTTGGCGTTATTGGTGAAGGCGGAAGAGGAACTGCTTCTCACTTTGGTTTAGAAAATGAAGTTGACATTATTATGGGAACTTTTTCAAAGAGTCTTGCCTCTCTTGGTGGCTATATGGTTGCAAATAGAACTGTTTGCAACTATGTAAGACACAATTCTCGCCCATTTATTTTTGCAGCATCTATTACTCCAGCAAGTGTGCAATGTGCAAGAAAAGCACTTGAAATTTTAAAACGCGAACCTGACAGACCTAAAAAATTGATGGAGATTGCTGATTATGCCAGAAAAAAATTAAAAGAAAAAGGCGTTGATATAAGAGATTCCTTTGCACCAATTATTCCAATTAACACTTATGATAATGAAATTACCTTTGTTGCTTGCAAAAAATTATTTGATAAAGGCGTTTATGTAAATTCTGTTATCTCTCCTGCTGTGCCAGTTGGGCAAGCTATTATTAGAACAAGTTATATGGCAACATTAACAAAAGAACAAATTGACAAGGCTACAGACATAATAGCTGAAGTTATGAAAGAATTAAACCTTTTAAAAAAGTAATAAACTTTTAAAATTTACAAAAAAAAGAAATCTAAGAAATATTTTTAGATTTTCTTTTTTTATTATAAATATTTTTATATCTCTACGAAAGAAGAAAACTTAAAACATATTTATTTAAAATTTATAAAAACAAAAAGTCCCATTTTATTGGGACTTTTTTATTTTAAGTCTTATTTTTTTAATTTAAAAAATTTTAACAAATAATAAATTTTTTATGCGAAAAATTTAAATAAATAATAATATTTTATCTTTCAATTTTAATTAAAATATTGCTTCAATTAAACCAAAGTTATTGTCTAACCTTTTATAAAGTATATTTACTCTGCCTGTTTCTCTGTTCAGGAAAACATAAAAATTATTATCGATTGTGTCTAGGAACACTTTAGCATCTTCAACCGAAATTGGTTCCAATTCAAAAGTTTTCTTTTTAACAACATCTGCTTTTTTGAATACTGGAGTTTCATCAAAGAATAAATAATCTTTATTTAAAGAATCTTTTTTAAGGCGTGTAAAGAATTTATCACCATATTTAACAATTTGTCTTTCTACTTTTGGAAGTGCAAGGTCGATGTTTTCATACATATTATCGCTAGAGACTTCTGCTCTGTAGAATAAGCCTTTGCTTCTAACAGTAAGTTCTAATTTATTTAAGTTGCCATCTGTTTTGCAATTTACTTTTGCAATGGCATCATCATTAAAGTATTTATCAAGTTTTCCAACTTTTTTTTCTATAATATCTTTTAATTTATCGGATACTACATAATTTTTTGAGGTTATTTCAATTTTCATAACTATCTCCTTTTTAACTACTTTTAGTTTAACAAATATATTAAATAAACACAAATAATTTTGTTTAGTTTACATATTTTGTTTTTAGTTTTTTATTTAAAGATTGTTGTTAGAAGTTTATTCTTTTGTTAATAAAAGTTTGTTTGGTTACCATTAAATTTATATAGCTAAATTATCTTTTTTTTATATTAAACTTATTTATTAAAAAATTTAAATAAAAATATATGTGCAAAATTAAATTTATATTGTTTTATTAAGTTATATAATGTTATTATTTTTATTTACTAAAATAGTTGTAAATTTAATTTTAAATATTTTTATATTACTTAAAATTATTTTCAAAACATAAAATTTATATTAGTAGAAAATTAAGAATAAAAACACTACAAAAATTTTAAATTAATTTAACTTTATGGTTGTTCGGTGAAATTTAAACCATTATCAGCAACATTAACAATAACATTCTTACCAGTAATTTCTCCTGCTAAAATTTTATCGGTAAGTTTATCTTCTATTTCTTGTTGAATTAAGCGTTTTAAAGGTCTTGCACCATATTCGGCAGAAGTTCCTTTTTCTACAATAAATCTTAATGCACTTTCAGTGAATTTTAAACTTATATCTTTTTCTTTTAAGCGTTTGTTTAAGTTATTAAGCATAATTTTAGTAATTCCTGTTAGGTCTTCTTGGCTAAGGCTATGGAACACAGTTATTATATCTATTCTATTAATAAATTCTGGTTTAAATTTTCTGCGTACTGCGTTCATTATAACTTCTTTCATTTGTTCGTATTCTGGGTTATCGGCAGTAAAGTTATTGTTACCAAAACCTAATTGACTAGAATGTGTGTTTAGTTCGCTAACCCCACAGTTACTTGTCATAATAATTATTGTATTTTTAAAGTTTACAGTTCTTCCGTGACTATCGGTTAGTCTGCCATCATCAAGCACTTGCAATAAGATGTTAAATACATCTGGATGTGCTTTTTCTATTTCGTCGAACAAAACAACAGAGTAAGGCTTTCTTCTAACCTGTTCGGTTAATTGCCCTCCATCATCGTGCCCTATATATCCTGGAGGAGCACCAATTAGTTTAGATACGGAATAACTTTCCATATATTCACTCATATCTAGTCTAATTATATTATTTTCGCTATCAAACATTGCTTCTGCTAAGGCCTTGCATAGTTCTGTTTTACCAACACCAGTTTGACCTAAGAATAAGAAAGAACCTATTGGACGTTTACTATCTTGCAAACCAACTCTTGAACGCCTTATTGCCTTTGATACAGCATTAACTGCTTCTTCTTGTCCAACAACTCTTTTATGCAAAACTTCTTCAAGTTTAATAAGTTTTTCTTTTTCGCTTTCTGTTATTTTTGCTACAGGTATACCAGTCCATCGAGCAATAACTTCTGCTATGTCTTTTTCTACAATCATAGGTTCACTTTTTGGTTTAGAAAGATTATATTTATCTTGCTCTTTTTTTAGTTCGGCATACATTGTGTTAAGGTCGTTTGCTAATTTGGTTGATTTTTCGTAGTTATGTTGAACAAGGGCTTCTTGATAGTTTCTGTGGATTTCTTTAAATTTATCTTGCATATCTTGCAATTGTTTTGGCTCTATTGTTCCGCTTACTCTTGCCCTGCTGCTTGCTTCATCTATTAAATCTATTGCTTTGTCTGGCAAACTTCTATCCATAATATAACGGTCGCTTAATTTTGCTGCAGCCACTATTGCTTCATCAGTTATTTGAATTTTATGGAAAGCCTCGTAGCTATCTTTTAAACCACGCAAAATTAAAATTGTTTCTTCAACACTTGGTGGATTTACCATAATAGGTTGAAATCGGCGTTCTAGAGCTTTATCTTTTTCTATAAATTTGCGATATTCATCGGTTGTTGTTGCACCTATTGTTTGCAATTCTCCTCTTGCAAGGTATGGTTTTAGCATATCACTTGGATTAATATCTCCCTTTTCGCTGCCTGCCATTGCAAGAGTGTGAATTTCATCTATAAACACTATTATGTTTTTATCTTTTGTTATAATTTCTATGGCATCTTTTAAGCGCTGTTCAAGTTCCCCTCTAAACTTTGTGCCTGCCATAAGAGAGCCCATATCAAGAGAGTAAATTATTTTATTGTTTAATATTTGTGGAACTCTGCCTTTAACAATTGCTTGTGCAAGACCTTCTACAACTGCAGTTTTACCAACGCCTGCTTCACCAATTAAAATTGGGTTGTTTTTTGTTTTTCGGCATAAAATTTCAATTAATCTTTCAATTTCATTGTCTCTACCAATAATTGGGTCCATTTTACCTTGGCGGGCTTTTAAAGTAACATCATAGCCAAATTCTAACAAACTTTCTGGAAGAGGGCTTTTATCTCCTGTTTGGTTATCTTCCACTGTTTTATAACTTGTGTTTGCTTCATCTATATTTGCATTTTTAAGTTCATCATAAATTCTATCTCTTAAATTTAAGATGTCAACATTAAAGTAACTGCTTAAAAGTTTAACAGCAAAACAATCTTCATTATATAAAATTGCAGTTAAAAAGTGTTCTGCACTTAAAAAGTTATGGCTTAATTTAAATGCAATGTTGGAAGCTGTTACTAAAATATTTTTACTTCTTGGAGTTAGTTCTAATTTATTTGATTCTAACGATGGGTTATAACCTGCTTGCCCCATTTTTTCTACTAATTTTTCTTTTGTTACATTTAAATCTTTTAACATTCTGCAAGCAAGAGATGATGAAACAGACAAAATACCATATAGCAAATGTTCGCTATCTATTTGGTTACCTTTCATTTTTTTTGTTATTTCACCTGCGTAATTTAGCACCTTTTGGGCACTATCTGAAAATTTAATAAAATTATTCATTGTCTTTACCTCTTTTTACGTTAATTAAAAAACTTTTTAATATATTACTTCTTAAACTGCCTTCTAATTTAAATGGGTTAGAAAGAGCTTTATCGGTTATTGCATAACTTATTAAGGTTGCTTGTTCGGAAGTAAGAAAAGCTTTGCTAACTAAATCTTCCAATAAATATAAGGAATCTTTATAACTTATTTCTCTACTTAAGTTTTCTTCTATAACTTTATATAAATAATGATTGTCAAAATCCTTTAATTTAACAAGTTTTATGAAACCGCCTCCACCCCGTTGGCTTTGAATTATATATCCCCTATTTAAATTAAACCGAGTTGTTAAAACATAGTTAATTTGGCTAGGTGCACACTTAAAATAATCGGCAAGTTCGTTACGAGAAAGATTTATATCATCGGCATTCCCCATTGATGAAAGAATGAAACTTTCTATAATATCACTTACATTTGCCATAACAAAAACTCCTTTTAATAAAAGTTTGACTATCTTTGACCTTTATATCATAAATCAATTTTTTTTATGTGTCAACTTTATTTTATATATTTTTAAATTGTTTTTTAAAAAACTTTTTTTGTTTAAAAAGTAAAAAATTTAGTTTTATACTCTATAAAACATTTGATAATATTACATTTTTTATTAGATACTATTCTCTAATCATTATTTTTATTTGATATATAAACATTTATTTGTTTTAAAATTATTTCTAAAAAGTTAAAAAGATTGTACTATTATTAAATTCTATAAATAAATTTTAAAGTTTAGAACTTTAGTTGAAAATACAAATTTTGGATTTGACAAGTTTAAATTTAATTACTATAATTATTGTACATATGTTCTATAAAGGAAAATTTGAATAAATGGAACGAACAATTTTACATTGTGATTTAAATAATTTTTATGCTTCTGTTGAATGTGTTAAAAATCCTGAATATAAAGATGTTCCGCTTGCAGTTACTGGTAACCCTAAAAAAAGAACAGGAATTATTTTAGCAAAAAATTCTATAGCAAAAAAACAAGGGGTTAAAACTGGCGAAGTTATTTGGAAAGCAAAGCAACTCTGCCCCAACATTGTTTGCGTTGCCCCAGATTTTGCCAGTTATGCAAAATATTCTAATGCAGTTAAGCAAATATATTTAAAATATACCGATTTTGTTGAACCTTTTGGAATTGATGAATGTTGGCTTGATGTTACAAGCAGCCTGAAACTTTTTGGAGGAGCCTTTGAAATTGCAACTAAAATAAAAGAAGAAATTAAAAACGAACTAGGATTAACAATTTCTGTTGGCATTTCTTTTAGTAAAATGTTTGCAAAACTTGGCAGTAAACTTGCTGGTAATAATGAAGTTAATGTTATTACAAAATTTGACTATAAGGAAAAGGTTTGGCACCTTCCCGTTGAAAAACTTATTTTTGTGGGCAGACGAAGATTACCCGAATTTAAAAAAATGAATATCAACACTATTGGAGATTTGGCTAATTTTGATGAAAAAGTGTTAACCGAAAAATATGGGATTAATGGAAGTTATCTTGTTAAAATTGCAAATGGAACAGAAGAAGATGAAGTTGCAAACTTTAATAATTTAAGAACCGTTAAAAGCATTGGCAATGGAACAACTTCTATTATAGACATTAATAATTTTGAACAAGCAAAACAATTAATTTTCTTTTTAAGTGAAAGCGTTACAAAACGCTTAAGAGAACAGGGGTTTAAGGCGTTATGTGTGCATTTTACTATAAAAGACAACTTATTTAACATTATTTCCCACTCTATGAGTTTTGAAGACCCCACCAATAATGCCGATGATATTGCAAATTATTGTTTAAAAATTTTTAACAGTTGCTGGAATTTTACTAAAAACACAACCTTAATTAGAGCAATTAGAATTTCTGCCACCAACCTAGTTAGCGATAAGCAAAGTTTTCAGTGCAACTTTTTAATTGATAATTCAAAACAAGAAAAGTTAACAAAAAAAGATAAAACACTAGATTTAATAAAAAGTAAATATGGGGATAGTAAAATTAAACGAGCTTTGCTTATTAATGCTAGCCATATTAATTGTGAAATTAGTGATAACTTTTTTGAAGATGAATTATAACCATTTAGTATAAAAAAATTAATTAAATTGTAACTAAAATTATATTTAAGTTACATAAAATATGTTTTTATAAAAATGGTGCTACAAAGTTTTATAAATTCAATGGGCAAAAAAATTAGTGATGCAGGCACCAACACAATTACCATTCAAGGAATGAGAAAATTAGAAATGTATATAATTAAAAAAATAAAAGGTGCAGATAATAAATCTGTACCTTTTTATTTGTAATAAATACCGTTTAATAAACTTTAAAGTTTAATATAATAAAGAACCATTATTTTTATGTTTTTTTATTACTAAAAAACTAATTAAGAAATAAATTTTTATCAATTTTAATTTTTTATATTTTATTCTGTTTTTTCTAAGGCTATAGTATTTTTTTCTTCTGTTTTATGTTTTTTAATGTAAATAAGCCATTTAACAAACCCATAAATAGTGTTAATCATCATAGCAGCAACAGTTATAAGCATTATGTAACTGCCAGTGTAGATATATAAAACAGCATCTAAAATAAGAGTAAGTCCCCAAGCGTACCATTGTTCATTATATCTTACAAGAAGCAATATTCCATTTGCCATTCCAACTGCACTAATAAATGCATCTAGATAGTTAAAGAATGGTTCTGGATATGTTTCTGTTGCACCAGGAATAAGGGTTAATAAAAAGCCAACGCCGAAACCAAAAGCACATATGGCCAGCACAATTAAGATGTCTTGCCACCAATTAAGCCTTTTAACTTCTGTTACAATTTCCTCTTCTGCATCTGGGTGTTCTTTCCATTTAAAGAAACTTACAAGGTCGATTGGAATCCAGAATACAAGAGAGATTATTGCAACTGAATATGCACCTAATGAGAAATATAGTATAGATTCAGTAATTTCAATAAAGATAATGGAAACTATAAAATTCCATTTATTTTGTTTTGATATCATAAGTTCGCAAACTGGGTTTGCTATAACTGCAACTACAGAACAAATAATAACAAAGGTATTATCGGTTTCAAGCATTTCATCTGGCAAGAAAATTGAAAATAGTGTTACCAAAACAACAACACTTAATAGATATATAATTTGATATGGTGTGAAGGATTTTAAAAACTTTACAAAACCATTTTGAGTTTTATTTTCTGTGTTTGAATTGTTTTGTTTAACTTCTTGTGTTTCTACAGAATTTGTTTGTTTTGTTAAACTTTCCTGATTTATTTTATTGTCTTCTGTTTTATTGGTGTTATTTATATTTATTTCTTCAACAGAAGAAGTTTGTTTATTCTCTACTTTATTTTTTTGGTTTGATTTGGAATTAGCATTTTTAGTGGAATTTTTGTTTGATGTTTTAGGTTTACTACTTATCTGCGTTTTTGTTTGCTTTGTTTTATTTGTAGTATTCTTATTAACTTTTTCTTCACTCATTTATTATTTTCTCCTTTATAATTATTTTTTTATAAATAAATTTTAATTAAAAAAGAGAAAGTATCAGCCGCTACCAAACATAATGTTCTGTTTTAATTTTGTCATAAGTATTGCCCTTATTTATTTTAAAATATTTAGTTTTAATTTATAAATTTAATAAGATTATTATATAAATTTAAAAAGTTTAAATCAACAATTTTAACATCATAATTAAAAGTTTTATAAATTAAAATTGTTAACTTTATAAATGCGTTTATTATGATTTATGTTAATAATAATTAATTTTTAAAAAAATTTAATCTCCAAACTTTCGTTTAATAAAAAGCTTTAATTTATAAAACTTTCCTAGTTCTTTTTTTGCATCTTTCTTTACAAGGCTATATTCAACTTCTTTTTCTTCTAAGGCGTTTATAAAATTAACATCTTTCCTAAACAAAAAATATAGTTTTTCCATCCTCTCTATTGCATTGCGGTTTGCATCTCTTTCAATTTCCTGCATAGAATAATAAGAATATTTATCGCTGCCATCGTAATTTATATAAGAACGCATTTCTTGTTGCCATCTGTATTTTTTTGATAATTTAAATATTTTCTTTTTACTGCAAATAACTTCTCGTTGATATATGTGGCGTTGCTCGTGAAAGAGGGTTGCTAATGCTAAAAACTGTAAATTGGGTTTTAAAAAGTATTCTTCTCTTAAACTAATTTCGCTTTTTGTGTAACTACACACACCTAAGGTTGTATCTAAAAAATTTTTTGGCACAATAATAAAAGGTTTTCGCTTTTGTTTTTTTGCGATAACCTTTTCTATTTTGCTAAACACTCTTAGCCTTTTTTTTGCAGATAACTTGTTCCATTTTTCTGTTTTTAGTTTGCGGTAAATTAAAAAATTAAACATTAACTTTTTTTGCGCCTTTTTAAAAGTTTTTAAGTTTATTACTATTAAAATTTAGTATAACTTTAAAAAGATATATTGTCAAACACAATAAGTTTTATAAGTTATTAAAGTTGTTTTAGTGCTATGCATTAATAAAAAAATAACTTTGCACAGTATTATGCAAAAGTTATTTCTTTTATTTTTATTGCATATAAAGGCAGATTTTACCCAATTTTAGTGTATTTTTTAAGTCAATAACCCTTTGGTTAGAGGACCCCCTAAATTTTAACATAATATTTTTTTTAGCTTCTATAAATGGACCATCTACTAAAATATCTATCAAACTTAACAATTCATCTGTACAATCAGTATATGCCCTTCCCCCTTTAACAAGGTCTTTATCATAAACATAGCCTGTATAACTCCATATGTTTTTTGTGTCTTTATAAATTTCTCTTATTTTTTTTATAAATGGAAGTAAAGTCTTTTGGTTTTGTGGCTCGAAAGGTTCACCGCCTAACAAAGTTAAACCTTTTATATAAGTAGGTTTTAAAAGTTCTATTATTTTATTTTCTGTTTCTTCTGTGAAAGCAGTTCCATAATTAAAGTCCCAAGTTTCTGGGTTAAAACAATTTTTACAATGGTGAGTACAACCAGAAACGAAAAGAGTTACTCTAACCCCTTCTCCATTTGCGATATCTGTGTTTTTAATATTTCCGTAATTCAAAAGCTTTACCTTCTTCTATTTTATTATTAAATTAAAAATTTATAATTTAACTATTTTTTTAACAAAACATTATAAAGTTAAATACTACCTTTAATTTAAAAGGTAGTATTTTATTTTTTTATAAATGTAAAACCCTTTCTTTAATTTCCTGAGTTCTGCCCTGATTCCAATATTGAGTGCCAATATAACCACAAGTTCTGCGTGCAACATTCATTTGAGCTTGGTCTCTGTTATGGCAATTTGGGCATTCCCAAACTAATTTTCCATCTTCATCTTCTAAAATTTTTATTTCACCATCATAACCGCATTTTACACAGAAATCGCTTTTAGTGTTTATTTCAGCATACATAATTTTTTCGTAAATAAATTTTAGCACTTGTAAAACTGCTTCTATGTTATCTTGCATATTCGGAACTTCAATATAAGAAATTGCGCCACCAGGGCTTAGTTCTTGGAATTGACTTTCAAGGGCTAATTTTTCAAAAGCATCTATAGGTTCTGTTACGTGAATATGGTAACTATTTGTTATATATGCTTTATCTGTTACACCTTTAATAATGCCAAAACGCTCTTGTAAACATTTTGCAAATTTATATGTTGTACTTTCAAGCGGAGTGCCATATAAGGAATAATCTATATTTTCTGCTTCTTTCCATTTTTTTGTATATTCATTTAACTTACGCATAATGGTTAAGCCCATTTCCTTACCCTCTGGTTCAGTAAGTTTCTTTCCAATTAAGTAGTAAACAGCTTCCCATAAGCCTGCATAGCCAAGTGAAATTGTTGAATAACCACCGTGCAATAATTTATCTATCTTTTCGCCAGGTTTAAGGCGGGATATTGCTCCGTGTTGCCATAAAATTGGAGCAGCATCGGACAATGTTCCTGTTAAACGTTCGTGACGGCATTGTAAGCCTTTGTGGCAAAGTTCTAGTCTTTCATCAAAAATCTTCCAAAATTTATCTGTGTCTTTTTCGCTAGATAAGGCAATATCAACAAGGTTTACTGTTACAACCCCTTGATTAAATCTGCCGTAATATTTTGGCTTACCATTTTCATCTACATATGGTGTTAAGAAACTTCTGCACCCCATACAAGTGTAACAATTTCCATTTCCGTTTTTATCTATTTTAAGTTCAAGCATTTTCTTTTCGGAAATATAATCTGGAACCATTCTTTTTGCAGAACATTTTGCTGCTAGTTTTGTTAAATAGTAGTATTCGCTATCTTCTTCTACATTATCATCCTCCAAAACATAAATTAGTTTTGGGAAGGCAGGGGTTATATATACTCCGCTTTGGTTTTTTACACCTTGTATTCTTTGATTTAAAGTTTCTTCAATCATAATGGCAAGGTCTTTCTTTTCTTGTTCGTTCTTAGCTTCATTTAAATACATAAACACTGTTATGAAAGGTGCTTGCCCGTTAGTTGTCATTAAAGTTACAACTTGATATTGAATGGTTTGAATGCCTTTGTTAATTTCTTCCCTTACCATTTTTTCCACATGTTCGTTTAGTTGTTGTTCGGTGTAATTTATGTTAAGTTCTTTAAAAGTGTTTTCTACACTCTTTCTAATTTTTTTTCTAGAAATATCTACAAATGGAGCAAGATGTGTTAATGATATGCTTTGCCCACCATATTGGTTTGATGCAACCTGTGCAATAATTTGGGTGGCAATATTACAAGCTGTAGAGAAAGAATGTGGTTTTTCTATCATTGTTCCGCTTATAACGGTTCCGTTTTGAAGCATATCTTCTAAATTTACGAGGTCGCAATTATGCATTCTTTGAGCAAAATAGTCAGCATCGTGGAAATGAATTAAGCCTTGGTCGTGTGCGTGCATAACATCTTCTGGCACCAAAAATCTACGGCAAAGGTCTTTACTAACCTCCCCTGCCATATAATCCCTTTGAACACTATTTACCGTTGGATTTTTATTTGAGTTTTCTTGCTTAACTTCTTCGTTATTACATTCAATTAAACTTAAAATTTGTTTGTCGGTTGTGTTACTTTTTCTAACAAGAGCCCTAATATGTCTGTAGGTAATATAATTTCTGGCAACATCAAAATTACAAGTTCTCATAATTTCATTTTCAACTAAGTCTTGAATTTCTTCTACGCTAGATGCTCTTCTTTTCTTTTTACAAATTGCTTCAACTTGGTTTGCTATTGAATTTATTTGCTCTTCACTTAGTCTGTATTTTTCGTCAACTGTAATGTTTGCTTTGCTTATTGCCTTTATAATTTTTGAGATGTCAAATACCTGTTCTTCGCCACTTCTTTTAATGATTTTCATTTTATTGCTCCTTGTTAGATTTTCTTTCTTTTGAATTTTTCCGTACTATATTTATTTTATAGCCATAGTAGTATTACCACAATATATGGTGTTAGTCAACAACAAAGACCACAACAACTTGTTTTTTGTGCAGTTTTCACAAACTTTAAAAAAAATAAAAAAAGTTGTAACAAACGCTTGATTTTTTTTTGCGTTTTGTTCATTGCACTAAATTCCAAGCAGATAGTTATTTTTTAATAACTACCTTTGAATATTTGTTCTATTCGCCTTTTTAAATAACTTAATTAAATAAAGTTCATTTGGAAAATTTTGTTAATAAAAACACAAAATTGTTACTTTTTGTTTTAATATTGCCTTAATTATTTTGGCAACTTTTTTAAGTTTTAACCGCCTATATTTTGTGTTTTTAAAAATAATTTAAAAAATTTTTAACACTTTGTAAATTTTTACATAGAGTGATATAGGAGGAATTGCAAGTTAAATAATTAAAGAATTAATTTATTTGTGTTTTATATGATATATAAAAATAAAAATTTAAGTAAAAAATTGTTTTAAACTTTTGTATGGTTTTTAAAAAATAAAGGTTATGTTTACGCGTAAATTAAAAAAAGTTTTACTTAATTTTTTAAATTTTTATTATAGCAAAAATTTAATACAGATAATAATTTTGTTTTAGTGCTTAAAAAAGAAATAATAAAAAAGTATGAATAACAAAAAAATTTTTAATTAAAAAAAATAGAAAGCTTGCAAAAGTATAAAAATAATGAAAAAACTGCGTTCGTTTTTTGTTGTGGCTGTTGTTATGTGTGTAGCATTATTTTCGCTTGTTGGTTGTGGTGGCGGCAATGATAATGTTATAAGAATAAGTGAAGTTACTCATAGTTTATTCTACGCACCATTTTATGCAGCAATAAACAAAGGATATTTTAAAGAATATAATATTGAAATTGAATTAAGTAATGCTGGCGGTAGTGATGGCGTTATGACAGCCCTTATAAGTGGCAGTGCTGATGTTGGATTAATGGGCCCTGAAAGTGTTGTTTTTGTTAATAACAAAGGTATGACTAATGCCCCTGTTATTTTTGCTCAACTTACAGCTTGTGATGGCTCTTTCTTAGTTGGCAGAGATGCAAACGAAGTTGACAATTTTGATTGGAACAATTTAAAAAATAAACACATTATTGCAGGGCGTAAAGCTGGTATGCCTGCAATGACATTACAATATATTTTAAATGATATGGGCTTAACCACCGGTTTAGAGGGTGAAGAAGTTGATGTTATTTTAGACACTTCTATTCCTTTCAACCTAAACACCCCTAGTTTTATTAGTGGCACTGGTGATTATTGCACAATGTTTGAACCTGTTGCTAGCCAATGTGTTGAAGATAAAACTGGCTATATTGTTTCTGCCCTTGGCGAAAAATTAAGCAATGTACCTTATACTTGTTTTACTGCTAATAAAGAACTTTTAAATAAAGACAGCGAAAAATTAACAAACTTTGTTAAAGCTTTAAAAAAGGGTTACGATTTTGTTATTTCTGCTAGCGATGAAGAATTGTTAAAAGCACTTAAACCATCTTTCAACACAACAAAAGATAGCCTTATAATAAGTGCTGTTAAAAACTATTTAAGAATTGGTGCATATGCTGAAAGTAGTGTTCTTAGTGAAAGTGCTTGGGAACAAATGCTTGACATTATAGACAATGCTGGTGAATTAAAAGCAAGAGTTGCCCACTCCACTGCTGTTAACACACAAGTTGCTAAAAACGCTTTAGCATAGAAAAATTAAAGGTTTTAAAAAGATGAATGAAATAATAACCGTTAAAGATGTAAGTTTAATTTACCATTCAAAAAAATTTGAAACGCTGGCTCTTAAAGATGTTAGCTTCGACATAAAAAAAGGTGATTTCGTTGCTCTTGTGGGTCCTAGCGGTTGTGGCAAAACAACAATACTCTCTCTTTTGTCTGGGCTTATTAATGCCTCTAGCGGTGAAATACTTGTAAATAACGAAAAACCTAACAAAAAAAGTAAAGTTATTGGTTATATGTTTCAAAAGGATAATTTACTTCCTTGGAGAACTGTTGAAAAAAACTTATATGTTGGGCTTGAAATTCAACACTCAAACACTGAAGAAAAAAGGAACTATGCTCTTTCCCTATTAAAAAAATATGGGTTAGAAAATTTTAAAACTAAAAGACCAGATGAACTGTCGGGAGGAATGAGGCAAAGAGTTTCTTTAATTAGAACTCTTGCCCTAAATCCAGAAATTTTACTACTTGATGAACCTTTTTCTGCATTAGATTTTCAAACCAGACTTAAAGTTTGTGATGATGTTTTAAAAATTTTGAAAGATGAGAAAAAAACTGCCCTACTTGTTACCCACGATATATATGAGGCAGTAAGTATGGCTGATAAAATTATTGTATTATCTGCAAGGCCTGCAACGGTTAAAAATGTGCATACTTTAACTTTTGCAAGGGATAAAACTCCATTTGAAAGAAGAGATACAAAAGAAGCCACTGAATTATTCCAAAAAATATGGAGTGAAATTCAAGATGAAGAATGAAAAAGAGAAAACCAAAAATAAAAATGATAATACTAACAAAAAATTAAAATTAACTGAATATGAACAAAAAACAAATAATAAAAATTTGGGAAAAGATTGTTCTGTTATAAATTTTGATGTTGAAAATGATGTTTCTGTTATTGATAAAAAAAATAAAAATAATTCTGATTTTATAAAAACTGTTGATAATGAAACTAATAAAAATGAACCAAGCAAAAATAAAACAGAAAACAATAATGAAAATTTAGACATTGCAAATAATAAAAATAAAACCAAAATAAAAAAGAAAAAAGATAAAAACAATTATAGCCCTGAACATAAAAAATATTTACGAAGCATTAAACTTAAAACCGCATTTGTTATTTCAGTGCAAATTGCCATACTTGTTATTATTTTTGGATTATGGGAAATTTTGGTTAGCAGCAATGTTATTGATGGTTTTATATATTCATCTCCAAGCAGAATGATTGCTACCCTAGGCACTTTAATGAAAAGTGGAGAACTTATTACCCACGCGCTTATAACGCTTAAAGAAACCCTATTAGCTTTCTTTATAGCAACAGGCTTAGGTTTTGTTATTGCAGTGTTACTTTGGAGCAACAACACATTAAAACGCATTTTAGAACCATATATTGTTGTGTTAAATTCTTTGCCTAAAATTGCACTTGGACCACTAATTATTATTTGGTTTGGTGCTGGCACAAAAGCAATTGTTGTTATGGGTTTTTTAATAGTTATTATTGTTACAATTATTAACATTTTAAACGCATTTTTAAATACCGACAAAAATACAATTTTAGCATTAGAATCTATGGGTGCAAACAAATGGCAAATATTCACAAAAATAGTTTTGCCAAGTTCTTTCCCAGATATAATATCCACTTTAAAAATAAATGTTGGGCTTGCTTGGATTGGTGCCATAATGGGTGAATATCTTGTTTCTAAAGCTGGTTTAGGCTACTTACTTGTTTATGGCGGCTTAGTGTTCGATTTAGACCTTATAATGACTGTAACCGTTGTTTTGTGCGTTTTAGCAAGCCTTATGTATTTTTTAATTGCATTACTTGAAAAATTTGTAAAAACAAGAAGATAACCAATAATAATTTTAAAACAAAAAAACTTGCAAAAAATTTTAGTTTTTTGCAGGTTTTTTTTACCAAATTTTAACTTTAAAATTTTTAGCTACTATATAGTTTCAACTGGCTTATTAACTATAAAATTTATTAAAATAAGTTTGTTTAATTTAACTACTTAAATTAAAAAAATTAACAAAAAAATTATAATATAATTAAACAATTCTTTTTAATTTTTATGGGCATAAAAATTAAAAAAAACTATTAATTAAAAATGCTTCTATGTTTATATATTCCTATTATTCATTATCGTGATTACCACAAGCACAACAATCGTTTGCACAATATAAGGATTTATCATATTCAATATTATTTTTATCAAAATAATTTTTAACTGCTGCTTTTACTGCTTCCTCTGCAAGAACAGAACAGTGAATTTTATGCGTTGGTAAACCATCTAAAGCTTCTACAACAGCCTTATTAGTTAATTGTAAAGCTTCGTTTATTGGTTTACCTTTAATCATTTCTGTTGCCATACTGCTTGTTGCAATGGCACTGCCACAACCAAAAGTCATAAATTTAACATCAGTTATAATGTCATTTTTTACCTTAATATACATTCTCATAATATCGCCACACTTAGCGTTGCCAACTTCTCCAATACCATCGGCATCTATCATTTCCCCCACATTTCTTGGGTTTCTAAAATGGTCCATAACTTTTTCGCTATATAACATAAAAATTTATCCTTTTAATAATTCTAAAATAACTTTAAAATTTTACTTGATTTAAAAAAACAATATTTATTTTAAAATAAAACTTCGTTTACCTTTTTCAAGTTCATCCCATACAGGACTAATTTTACGCAAATATTCCACCACACTTGGCACAGTTTTAATTACATAGTCTATTTCTTGTGGTGTTGTGTATTTACTTAAAGTTAACCTTAAACTGCCGTGAGCAACCTCGTGTGGTAAACCTATTGCAAGTAAAACGTGACTTGGGTCTAGCGAACCACTTGTACAAGCAGACCCACTAGATGCACATATATTTTTATCGTTTAAAAGCAACAATAAACTTTCACCTTCTATGCCCTCAAAACTCATATTAAAGTTATTAGGTAAGCGTTGTTGTTTGTCTCCATTTATTTTAGAATGAGGAATTTTTGACAATTCCGCAAAAAGCTTATCTCTAAGTGGCTTAATAATACTTTCAGTTTTTTGCATTTCACTTACAGCTTCAACTAAAGCAGCAGACATACCAACAACAGACGCAACATTTTCTGTGCCAGCACGCTTATTTCCTTCTTGAGCCCCACCATTTATAAAGTTAAATAAAGGTGAACCTTTTTTTGCATACATAAAACCCACGCCTTTTGGCCCGTGATATTTGTGTGCAGAACTAGATAAGAAACTTATGTTCATTTCCTTTACATCAACATTAATATGACCCACTGCTTGTACAGCATCGGTGTGAAACAAAACATTATTAGTTTTACAAAGTTCGCCTATCTGTTTAATTGGCTGAATTGTGCCAATTTCATTATTAGCAAACATAATTGTTACAAGGCAGGTTTTAGAATTAATTGCCTTCTTTAAGTCTTCTATTTTAATTATTCCATTTTCATAAACAGGCAAATAAGTAACTTCAAAACCTTGTTTTTGTTTTTCCTGCAAAGTGTGCAAAATGGCGTGATGT
The DNA here is from genome assembly GCA_910584815.1 of uncultured Christensenella sp. Classification (GTDB taxonomy): domain Bacteria; phylum Bacillota; class Clostridia; order Christensenellales; family UBA1242; genus UBA7862. The sequence continues at coordinate 43,838 of CAJUBT010000010.1, forward strand.
TCTATTGCAGTTGTTATAATATGCGTTTTGCCTTTTAATTTACCAAACTTGCAAGCAGTTTCAATAGCCCAATTATCTGCTTCACTTCCGCCAGAAGTGAAATAAATTTCGTTATTATCAGCATTTATACATTTTGCAATATCTTGTCTTGCTTTTTCTAAATGCTCTTTTGCTATTTGCCCCATTGTGTGCAAACTGCTTGGGTTGCCATAAATTTGATTATAAAATGGCAACATAGCATTTATGCATTTATCGCTCATTTTTGTTGTTCCTGCATTATCTAAATAAATACAATCCATATAAATTATGTTATCTCCCTTAAAAATTATATCTTTAAAAAATAATTTTTTAAAATGAAATAAATATGCTGTACCCTACTACTATATAAAGCAAAGGTTTATAAAAAAATTATAAGCATAATTAAACAATTTAACTTTTTTTAAAATAATTAATAAAATTTATTTTTTATAACATTAAAATTTACAATAGTTATTAATGTTAAAAAATATTTTTATTGTGTTACAAACTAGCATTGTTATAAAAACTTTTAAAATAAAAATTAAACTCCTACCAATTTGGTCGGAGTTTATTATATAAAATATATTTTTAATTGTCAACTGCATTTTTAAAGTTTTAATTTCAATAAAAATAACTTTTTATATTTATTTTTATTAATTATAAATTTTTTACCTTTATTAAAAATAAATTAGTAATTAAAAATTTTCTGATGAATATATTTTAAAAAAGAAAAATTATTTTAATATTTAAAACACATATTAGAATTTTTTAACTTTCTATAATTTATCAAAGTTACTTATTATTTATTAAAACTTTTATAGTAAATTAAATATTGAAAGATTTACAGAGCCAATAATAATAAATATTTATTAAAAACATTTAATTTTGCAATTTACATTCAAAATTTATGAAAATAAATTAAAAATTTTTATAGAGTTCAATTAATAAGACTGGTTACAAAAATTTCAACACCTATTATAATTAGAACTATTCCACCTAAAATTTCTGCCTTGCTACCTATTCTTTCCCCAAATTTTTTGCCGATGGTAAAACCAAAAAGATACATTGTAAATGTTACAAACGATATTATAATTGCAGTAATTAAAGCAGAAATAAAAGTGTTTTTAGACACAACAAAACCAACACTAAGAGCATCTACCGATGTTACTAACCCCTGAAACAACAATGCCCCAAACCAAGACCTATTCCTTTTTTTACCTTTATTATTTGAAGAATTTTCCGTATTAGTTAAATTTTCTTTATTTTCTTCTAAAGATTCATTATTTAGTAAATTAAAATTTTTGTCTTTTGAACTTTCATTTTTACTTTCAAAATTAATGTTTTCTAAGTTATTTTTTTTATTGTTAAATTTATTATTTTTGTCTGCACTGTTTTTTGTAGAGCTGTTGTTTTCAACATTTGTTTGCATAGTAGTACTCGACTTATTTAAACAGATGTTAAATTGTGTTACTTTTTGCATAGTATTATTTTTATTTAGTTTATTTTGCACATTATTATGCGAAATGCGTTCTTTATGGTAGTTTTTAGCCCCATTTACTAACATTTTTGTGCCAAGTGCTGTTAAGACTATCAACGCAATTATACTTATAATATCTTCAATAAATTTTAAATTGTTAATTAACTTAGCAACGCAAAACCAACCAATTATTACTGCTACCAGTTGAAAAAGAGCAAAAATAGTTGCACTTAAAATTGTTTTTATTTTAGTTGTTTTTTTGTAATTTAATCCATTAGTAAGCGATAGCAAAAAGCCATCTATTGCAAGCCCTAAGCCTAATAGCACACTTGTAACAAAAAAGTTTATGCTAAAATTCATATTACATACCCAAAATTTTTATAGTTTTGTGTTTTGTTATTTTTTTAAATTTGTAATGTGTTAAATATAAATAACTACACTTTAACAAATCATAATATGAATAGGTTTAGAATTTTGTGAAAAAGTGAAAAATTATTATAATAAAAAAACTATCAAAATTAAGATAGTTTTTTATAAGTAAAAAAATTTATGTAATTTATGATAAAAAATTTTTATTATGGTTTTTGAAAATCAAAAATTAGAGGCTTGCCGTTTGGAATTATATATTCTAAATAGTTATAATCCTTTGGTTTACCTTTAAAATATTCAGTAACTATTAACCCTACTCCACCGTGAGAAACTACTAAAACATTTTTATCGTTTGGATAGTCTTCCAACTCTATTAGAAAATTGTAAACTCTTGTTCTTAATTCATCTATTGTTTCTGCTCTATTACCAAACAATTCGTTTTTGCCATTCCAAAAGGCATTAAAGTCAAATTTGCTTACATTTACCCCCTCATATTCGCCAAAATCTCTTTCGATTAAACGATTATCATATTCTACAGGCAAATTGTTAAAGTTTATAATTTCACAGGTTTGTTTTGCTCTTGTTAACGGGCTACAAATTATTCTATCTATTTTAACATTCTTTAAAAACTTTGCAGTTGCTTGGGCTTGAATTTTGCCCATTTCGTTAAGTTCTATGTCTGCTCTACCTTGACATTTTGCATCTTTTTCACCAAACTCATTTTTATATTCGTTCCAATCTGTTGCACCGTGCCTTACAAAATATAACATAGTAATTTTTCTCCTTTTTT
>CAJUBT010000011.1 GCA_910584815.1 uncultured Christensenella sp.
TTGAAGACCCAGTATATATTGGTAACGATGTCCGCATCTATATCTATAGCAATTATAACAGTGCAGTGCATCCTATTTATTTAGATACTTCAAGTACCGTAGGGCACGGAGATATTGTTGCAACTTATAAAGATGGTTGCACTCCAGCTGAAGGTATATTTATTAATAATGAGTATGGTTTTACTTGTGAAGGTCAAAATATATTATTAATGACTAATGTTGTTGTTCATAATATAACTTTAGGAAAATATTATTCAAACTTACAAGATGCTGTTGATGGTGTTGATAATAGTAAGCAAGAAAATGTTTTACAAATTGTAAAAGATATTAGACTAGAAACTACAGTTGTAATTAAAGATAAAACTAAAATAAAAATTGAATCTCGACCTAATAATGATGATAATATTGAATCTGGCATTAAACCAAGATACATTTATCGTGCTCCATTATTTTTATCAAATATGTTTACTATAGAAAATACAATTGTTGAATTTAGTGGGCAAGAACAACAGTTAACAATTAGTGGTTTAACTCAGGCAGAAGATGGTTCAACAACTTCTGTAACAGCAATGGGTTCAATGTTTAATATGGTTTCTGGAACTTTAAATATTTCAACTTCAAAGTTAAACTTAGTTGATAGTATAACATCAGCTAGTGGTTCTGTAATTAAAGCAGATGGGAATGCTGTTACTATTAATATTACAGCAGATGCTTATATAACAAACAATAATGCAACTTCTGGGCTTGGAACTATTTATGTTAATAATTCATCATCTAATTTAAATATATCTGCAGGTTATATTGTAAATAATAATGCAGTTAATGGTGGCGGTATATATTTAAATAATGGTAATTTAACTATTAGTGCTAATGCAAAAATTAAAAATAACACAGCAGACATTGGTGGTGGTGTTTACTTAAATAATGGAACTATTTTATTAACTGGTGGCGAAATAGATTCTAACTTAGCGGTAACTTCTGGTGGTGGTATTTATATGTATGGTGGAACCATTAACATTAATGGTGGAAATATTTTAAATAACTCTGCAAAAGAGATTCAAAATGAGGCATCTACATTATATGGCGAAGGTGGTGGCTTGTATATGTATGGTGGAACCGTAAACTTTGAAAGTGGAAACATTGCTGGAAACGAGGCAGGTCAGGGTGGCGGAGTTTATATGTATGGCGCAAGAGCAACTTTTGTTATGAAAGGTGCAACAGCTAAAGTTCAAGCAAATAAGGCTATTAATAATGCTAAAATAATAGGTTATTATTATAATGATGATGGTAGTTATGGTTATGGTTATAATGAATCTAACCCATTGTCTACATTTAAAAACGATTTAGAGAACCCTAATAATGCAGGCGGAGGAGGTTTCTACTTAAATGGTGGAACATTAACACACAACGCAGGTTATATTGGCGGAGAATCGGAAAATATTCCTTTAACAGCAACTGATGCAACCGATAATTTAAAAGGGAATGTTACAATTAAAGGCTTTGGTGCAGGAATATATGTTGCAAGCAGTGCTAATTATATAAATGGTGGAACAGGTGCTTATGTTTGGAATAACTATGCTGGAGACACCGATAGAAGTGGGTATCTACTTGGCAGAGGCGGAGGAATTTACTTTAAAGGTAAAACAAACTATACTATTCCTCAAAATATAATAAACTGTGTAAGGTATAACTTTGCACAATATGGTGGGGGATTGTGCCTAGATGGTGGAAGTTATACATTAAATTCAGGCATAATGAGTAATAACAATGCAGGCTTAGGTGGCGGTGGCATTTGTGCAGCTAATAACGCAAGTGTAACCATTTCTGGCTTAGAAATTTGCAACAACGCTCTAGAAGGTAATGATGATAGTTCTATTTGTTCATATAGTATTACATTGGCTTGTTTTGGTGCAGGTTTTTACCAGTATAGTGGCACGTTTAAAATGACATCTGGTAATATACATAACAATGGTGTAAACGATATTTTTACAGATACTAAAAATGTAACAGCTATTGTTGAGGGAGGAGGTTTATACTTACGCAAAGTTACAGCAACTATTAATGGCGGAGAAATTCATCATAATAATTTAAGAGGTTTAGTAAAGGAAGAAGTAACTCGAGTTGATTATTCTGAAGGGGATGAATATACTGGTTATTTTATACTTACAGAAAAACTTGAGATCAGTAATGGTGGTGGACTTGCAGTTTTGTATACTAATTTAACAATTAACAATTGTAAAATATATAATAATTTTTCAACTGGAGAATATTATACTTATAAATATGAGTATTTTACTAACCCTTCACAAGAAAATTTATATACTGAATATGTGAAAGGGATGGGTTCTTTTGGTGGTGGCGGTATCTATATAGGAAATCATTATTATTATGATCATATTTCTAATGATACAAATGAAATTTATACAGTTACTATAAATAATACAGATATTTTTAACAATGAAAGTTTAGATTCAGGTGGTGGTATTTGCGTTTCATATGGTTTTTATAATGCTAATAATTTAACGATAATGAGTGCAAATATTTATAATAATAAATCTGGTTATAATGGAGGGGGTATTTTTGCAAATAATAGTAGGGGTGGTAAATTTAATATTCTTAATGCTAATATTTATGGAAATGAAGCAAAAAATGCTGGTGGAGGAATTTATTCTAATACTTTTACTATTTTTGGAAAATATAACGGAAAAAATGGCAAGGTTATTATAGGTGATTCTATTAACAGGTTAGCAACAGAAACTGATTACTCTAATAAAGCTGGTTCTGGTGGTGGTATAATTATTGATGCAAATGCAAATATTTTTAATACTATTATACAAAGAAATTATGCCAATAGAGGTGGTGGACTGTGTTACTGGGGGCAACGCGCAGAATGGATTATTGATAGTTCCACATTAATACAATATAATTATGCAGAAACTGGTGGAGGTGTCTTTCTATTTGATTTATGCAGTGATTTTGGAGCAACTGTAAAATATAATAAAGCCATTAATGGTGGAGGCATATACTCACGAGGGGGTGGTGGATATTATATGGATGACAAGTATCATAATTATACGAATATAAATGGTATTGTTTCTTATAATACAGCGGAAAATGGTGGAGGAATTTATAAGAGTATAGGTTTTGGTTATATGAATTATTCTGCATTACAAATAGGTAGTGGTGCACAAATAACATATAATACTGCAACAAAAGATGGCGGTGGCATTTATTTGGCAAGTGGAGGTCAATGGAATATTCATCCAAATAGTTTTGATGAAGCTAATGTGCATACTCGTCTTATGATTAATCGTTTGGCATTGGTTGGTGGAACAATTTCTAACAATCAAGCAACAGGTAAAGGTGGAGGCGTTTATTGTAGCGATGAATTAACCCATATTCAAGGGCGTACTTATAGAGATTATAATTTAATTAGCAGTACTGTAATATCTTATAATAAAGCTAGTTATGGTGGCGGGTTAGTTGCAGCAGTTCATATGGATTATACCTTGAGAGGACTTATAGTAAAAAATAATACGGCTACTTATGCTGGTGGTGGAGTGTATTTATATTCAAGAAATATTCACTGGGTTGGGGACACAGATAGTTATAAGCAAGCCTATCGAGATGAATATAAATTAGATAGTAGTTTTGATGTTGTTATTGGTGGTGGTAGTAGCTGGAGTTACGATATTGCAAATATTGATATGGACTTTACAATTAGTAATAATAGTGTTACTAATGGTAATGGTGGAGGTCTATATTTAGATGTTAGCATACCTAAAGTTGGTTATGGCTTCAGTATGAGTGTATATCCAGAATTAAATAATAATACTGCCACAAATGGTGGTGGAGCATACATTGTTGGAACGGATGCTTATTTAAGAGGAAGGTTAAATATCACAGGTAATAAAGCAACAAATAAAGGTGGAGGTGTGTATGTTGATAACAATGCAACGCTAGCCTTATATGCTTATGAAAGTGGTGGTTCTAATATAAGTAACAATTCAGCAATTTTAGGCGGTGGAGTTTATATCGCTGGTGCTAATTCGACAGTCAATTTAAACTATTCTTATAGAAGTAGTGGTGGTTATGGAAGTTATTACGATGAGTCCGAAAGTTATATACAAAAGAATACAGCTAGAGATGCTGGTGGTGGTATATATATTGAAAGTGGAACTTTGAAATTATATAGTAATGGATACATAGATCATAATAAAGTAACATCTTCTACAGGTAAAGGTGGAGGCATATATTGTTATAGAGGAACAATTTCAGATGAAGGCTATTCTAGTTATATTCAATATAATGAAGCTACAATGGGAGGTGGGTTGTATTTTGGAGATGTTTCAACTACAATAAATATTATACGTGGTTGGGCTCTTAATATAATTTACAATAAAGCTATTGCAACTGCCTCCAACCAAAAGGCATATGGAGGAAACTTATATGTTGCAAAATATGGAACATTAACGTATAGTAGTGAAAATGCTAGTGCTTGTTTGAATATAGAATATGGTCAAGCAATTTCATCCTATTCTTATGCTTATGGTGGAGGGGTTTATTCACTAGGAACAATTGAATGTGAAATTAATGTTAATAATAATATTGTTAAAGGAGGTACTGGGAATAACCTGGGTTATGGAGCAGGTGTTTGTGTTGCAGGTGGAACTTTTAACATAAATGCTAGATATGTATCATTTGGGCATAACAATGCTTATAAAGGCTATGGTGGAGGGTTAGCAATTTTGGGTGGTAATGTTACATTGAATTTAAATTACTCAGAATATAATTCTTGGTGCTCTAAAATAGCTTATAATGATGCTGGTTATGGCGCTGGGGTATATATTCAAAGTGGAATATTTAAATTTCTTGCTGGATACATAGGATGTTATGGTGTTAATCTAAATGCAAATGAAGACTCTGATAGAAAATATGGTAAATCTAATTTGGCAGCCTATGAAGGTGGCGGGTTAGCAGTATTTGGTGGAACAGTATATTTAAATGGTGGATACATTCAATATAACCATACTACTGGTGGTTCTTATGGCGGAGTTTATAAGCGTAGCGGAACTATTTATTATAATGGAACTCAAATAAGTAGTAACACTCCTAACAATAGAAATTAGTTTTGAAATTTGTAAAGATAATATAGAATTATTTTAGATTTTCAGTTTTAAAATTGAGCAAAAAAAGAGAATTGTAAGAAAAAAGTCTTACAATTTTCTTTTTTTATATTTTATAGGTTGTTAATAGATTGAGGATTTATAGATGAATTTGATATTTTCTATTGTTAAAATTATCAAAAAAACATTTTTTATATAATTATTAAAGAACATTTATAAAAGATAAAATTATTAAAATCTATATTTATTTAGTAAATATTTAAGTGTAAAAAAATAATTTTTTTTACATAAAACGACAAAAATATGGTAAATTTTACAAATTGAGTCTTGAAATTATTTTAAATAATGCTATAATTCAGTTCATAAGTTTAAGTTTAGTTATTTGTTTAAGAAATTATACATTAACTAAATTTTAAAGTGGCGTTAAAAGTAAAGTATAGGTTTAAATAAAAGTTAAAATATTTTATTAAAATAATGTTTAATATTAAAATTTATTGTTTGAGTGTATAAATGATAAGTTTTATTTTTAATTTTTCATTATATTTTAGAATTTTGGTAAAAGGTGGGTTTATTTAAAATGATTAATAAAATTAATGTTATATGTAATAAAAAAGTTTTAAAGTTTATTACTTTAATGTTACTAGGAACAATAATTCTAGTAACAATAATGTTAAGTGGTTGTAAATATTTAAGAGAGGATGAATATACTCTTGAGTTTACCCCTAACGAAATTGTTGAAGAAGTAGGTAAAACTTTTAATATCTTCGACCTTACATATAAAACCAATCTACCAAAATCGGTAACAGATAATTTAAAAAATAATAGTAATGTTGAAATAATAATAGAAAATGAAAACTTAGTAACTAGCAATGCTACAAACACAATAACAACTGTTGCAGAAGGTAAAACAAAAGTTGATGTTGTAATAAACTACAAAAATGAAGAAATAGATTGTCTTTTTAATTTAATAATAAATAAAAAAGAAGAACCAAAACCACCAGTTCCAGACACAGAAGATAAAAACCCAGAAGAAAATGAACCACCTGAAGAAACAGATTTGAAAGTGGGTAAATTTACATATACCTATACATATGAAAGAATAGAAATAATAGAATGTGTAAGATATATATTGATAATAAAGAAAGATGGGAAAGGGTATAGTAACTATAAAATAACAATAGAAGATAAAGATAAAATAATAGAAACGCTTAAAGAAAGAGAAATGTATGAAATAATAACAATAACAGAAAACCCAATAAAATTAAAAATAACAGATACAAAAGATAGTACAAATACAGGAACAATAACCCTTAAAATGGGTTAATAAAAAACAATAATAAAAATGAGGTTGTGGTATAGAATTTGGAGAATTGTTTAAATAGCAAGAAAGAGTTATAAGTTGTTTGGTAATGAGACCTTTTATTTAAACTTTGTCGAATACATAATAATGCTTTTAATAAGCAACCTCTTTATTTATTATATCAATTTGATTTGCTTTAATATATTACAAGTTTTATAAAATTGTAAGTTTATATTCTTTTAATTATTTATATTTTTATAAAAAATTTTGAGTTTATTTTTAAATGGTAGTTAAACTATTTTTTGCTATTATATTAAATACGTTTGATATTTTTTTATGACCTTTTTATTTGAATTACTCTCAATTATTAAAAAATATAGTTACTGATGATGGACAATATATGATTACTATATATGGATAAATAGTTATATATAAATTTTTGCTTATTTTAAAAGTGTAAAAATAATTTAACTTTTTTTAAAAGAAATGAATAGTATGATTTAGAACATTGCACAAAAGACATTTCCTTGTGTAATGTTTTAATTTTTTATAGGAGAAGAATATGGCTTTTATACAGAGATATTCTAGCATAAAAAAGGGAGGAATAACTTTTATTGGCAATACCTTGGGATTAAGCAAATTAACAAATCAAAATCAACCAGGGTTGCAAGGGTCGATAGGGGCTTTTACAAGTTTAGATAATACTTTAAAAGTAAATAACTTTCCTTTTGGCACAACCTTAAATTATTTACAAAATGGGTCTGATGCAATTCTATCTATGCCTTTGGGTAGTACGATTTTATATGCTGAACTAGTTTGGGGTGGTTTATTTAAATCTAGCAATAATGATATATCTAATTTAATAAATAATAATATTACTTTTACAACCCCCATTGGTTCTAATAGTATTGCAAATGATATTATTACCCAGCAAACATTTTATATCCCAGTGGAAGATAAGACTCTTGGCTTTTATGTTAGAAGTGCAAATGTAACAAATCTTGTTTCTAATGCAGGTAATGGCACTTATTCTATAAGTGGAGTACCTGCTTTAATTGAGGCTATAGATAGCAGAACAAATGATACTAATCACGCTGGTTGGACTCTTGCCGTAGTTTATGCAAATGATAATTTACCATTTAGAAGTTTGAATTTTTGGGTTGGGGGAGAAGTTGTTTCTCCACTTGTTGGAGTTGCAAATATTTCTTTAACTGGGTTTAAAACGCCCGCAGAAGTAAACCCTAGTGGTAAAATTTTTGTTTCTGCGCAAGAAGGTGATGCAATTTTGACAGGGGATCAAATGTCCTTTGGAGATAGTGTAGCTAATTTAACGTTATTATCTGGACCTAATAATCCGACAACAAACTTTTTTTGTTCGCAGATAAACAATGATAATGGTGTTTTAGAAACTAGTGGAACTTTTGGCAACAGAAATGCAAATGCTAGCATTGGAACAAATATTAGTGCAGGAAGACAAGGCTATGATATTACAGCAATAGATTTAACTGGTATTCTTGTAAGTGAGCAAACTACGGCTTTTATTAGACTTACAACAAACGGAGATTTATATGTTCCTAATGCGTTGGCTCTTCAAATTGATAATGGGGTTGATGTTAATTTATCTATTGTGAAAACTGTGGATAAAGAGGTAGCAATAAAAGGTGAAACTCTCACATATACAAGTATTGTAACTAATACAGGAAGTATACCTTTATTTGATACTAACTTTATTGATGATATACCAATAGGAACGACTTTTATAGAAAATTCTGTAACAATAAATGGCGTGAATAATCCAGGTTTAAATCCAAGTGTAGGATTTAGCCTTGGTACGATTATTCCTAATCAATCAGTTGTTGTAACTTTTCAAATTCAAATAATTTAAGGAGATAAATATGATAATTCCTAATCAAAGTGAAACTCAATTTTCTTATACTTTACCAGATGGGCAAACAGTAACAGAAACTAGAGAAAGTAATATTGTTACTACAGAAGTTTTAACTGATGAGTTTACTAAAGTAAAATCCTCTAATAGAACCTTTTTACAAGAAGGGGAAGTTGCTACCCAAACTGTTGTGCTAACAAATAATTCACAACAAAACATTTCTAATATAATTTTTAAAGATATTTTAACAGGAGGTGGCACTTATGTTGTAGGCAGTGTTGTTAATGGGGTGAGTCAGCCAACTTATGATTTAGTTGCAGGTTTCAGTGTTAACGATTTAGCACCAGGTCAGTTTGTCACAATAACTTATAATATTCAGGCAAACAATCCGTTAACTGAAGCTTTAATAACAAATCGTGCTAATATTTCCTATACCGCTAACGAAAGAAACTTTAACGAAGATTCTAACACTGTAAATTTAGTTGTTGTTTCAAATAGGCTTACAATTGTTAAAGTAGTAGATAAATCAGTTGCTATTAGAGGCGAAAATTTGCACTACACTAGTACAATAACTAATACAGGAACTTTACCAAAAACTAATTTAACTTTTATGGATGATATTCCAAATGGAACATCCTTTGTTATTGGAAGTGTTAAAATAGATAATGTTTCTCAAATATCTTATAACCCTGCAACAGGTTTCCCTCTTAACGATTTAGCTGTTGGAGAAAGTGTGATAGTTGAATTTGATGTGATGGTGAATTAAAATGGCTAATTATGTAGTAAATAGTTCAAGAATAATAGATAATTCTAACATACCACCAATTATTACTATAAGCAACGAGGTTAGAACTAAAATTATAGCCATCAATCCTCCTGTAAGACCACCAATATATTTAAGAGATTGTTGTTGTAAACCAGCTGTTTGTTGTAACATAAAAAACTGCTGTAATTTAAATTTTTGTCAAATTATTAACGGAAACTTTAATAATATTAATTGCTGTAGAAATACTATATGTAATTACCATAATAGTAAATGCCAATTTGATAATTATAATAAAATAAATTATTGTAATAATTTTAGTTCTTTATGCGTAAATAAGAAAACTGGTTGTAATTGTTTTAATAATTTTTGTTGTATTAAACACAATTTAAGATATTAAATTTTGATTATAGAAAAATCTTTAATATAACAAAAAAGGTAGCTTTTAAAGCTACCTATACATAATGAATATTTAATGTAAACTATTTATAAATATGAATAGTTTTTTATTTTATTAATTGTAAAGTTTAGTTATATAAATAGGAAATTATTTTTTTAATTTTTATTTTAAATAAGAATTTGATATTCAATTAGAATGTTATTTTATTTGATAAATATTTATTAATTTTAGGTAAAGCTTACAAAATTTAGTTGTTTTTTTATTTTACCTGCAGATATCATAAGTTTCTTATAATAAAATTATATTATATTTTATAAACAAATAAAGTTAATAATTATTTTTTAAAAAATTATATATTTGATCTTGTTAATTTTTATTAATAGATTTTTGTTAAGCTTGAATATGAAATGCTTCTTTTTCAAAAGGCAGTTTTGCAATTTTATAAAGTTTTTCAAAATCGGAATCAGAGTTTAAAATGTTGGCTTCTTGCATTATTTGTGTTTGTTTTTCGTTTGGAATAAAATTTTGAAGAGAATAAGGAAGTTCTTCAGTTGTAAAATCTTCATCGCAATTATATAGATAGGTACAGTAACCCTTTTTATGAGCAAGCATTATATTTTTGATGTTTGCTTTGTATACATAGTTTTTATTTTCTTGAGTTAATTCGCCAAGTTTAATTTCGTTATAATAAACACTAATAATTTTCATTTAAATATTCCTTTTAATGCTATAAAAAACTCTTAGGTGGATAATTTACCTATTGCGAAACATCTTCAGTTGGGAAATTGGAAGTTGGTTCGGGAGGCACTATTGTTGTTAGTTTTGGAACTTCTGCTATTAATGAAACATTTGTTTCTCCAGTTTTTTCGGATAATGTGGTACTGCTTAATGGGGCATAATCGTTTTGTTCTAGCGAAGTTTTTGATAACTGAAGGGAGTTGCCATCATTAAACTCGTTATAAGTTTGTGCATCTGGTTCTTGTTGAGTTTGAGCATCTCTTAGTAAAGGTGCAATAGCTATGTTAAATTCTTCAACTTCTTCATTTGTTGCAATATGTAAGTTTAATTCATCTTCTGCAACAAAACTTTGGAATTTATCGATATAATGATTTGGGTCTTGTAAAAAAGTTTCATAATTAAATTCTTCACTCATAAAGTCTGCCATAGCACTGCTAACTTCTGCTTTTTTTAGGTCTAAAATTTCAGTTGAAATTCTACTTAAATTTGGTAGAAATTCGGGGTTAAACCTTAATTCAGACTGCATATCTTTTATTGCTTGTTCAAAGTTTAAATTTTTGTACATATTTGCAAAGTCGTTATATAGGGTTCTGTTTCCACTTAATAAAACAACAATTTGCTCGCCTTGAGTTAGTCCTTCATAAGCATCTTTATACACTCCATCTGGGTAAGAGTCTCGTCCAACGCTTAATTCGTAAGGAATACAAAAAGGACCAGTTGCTTTAGATGAATAGGTTTTATAAAATCCATTAGCTAAGCCTTCTTTGCTGCAACTAGAAAAAAATTCTTTACAGTTAGTGCTTTGCATACATAAGCCACCGCCATTATCTATTATGGCAAGAGGTGTAACTAAAAACTGCCCATTAGTTAAAGGTATTCTTTCAAAATTTATGTTCTTACAATGCCTATCACTATTTAAAAAAAAGTAATCCCAAAACATTGTGTTTGCAAGGTATCTTGTTGAAATAGGGTCAATAATAATATCTTGATTATAGCCAGCACTTTTTCTGGAGAGTTCGCCTAAAGCGGAATTATAATTGAACAAGGTATTGCTACTACTTGCAACAACTTTATTGTTAGGAACCACAAGGCTAAGAATAGCATCACCGTGAAGTATTTCAGCATTAGGGGATACACAATCTTTTGAAATGCAACCATAAAGCCTATCATCTTCAACAAAATCGGCTGTTTTTTTTGCTATTATATTATAAAAATTATCGTGCTCATAATCTGCAAAATCGTAAGGTGTTGTTTTTAGCACGCTTTCTTTGCCTAAAGCATTTTGTAAATTTCTAAGCGCATAAAAACCCATAACTTCTGCTACATCTTCACAACTACCACTACTTTCATCTATTCTGCCAATTCGATTTACGCCAAGTTCATTATTAATTTTAAAATATACTCTATCTCCTTTAGCAATACCATTTCTGCCATTTACTCCAGCGGTAGCAGTGTAAATTGTGCTAAAACCAACAGATAAAAACCTTTTAATGTTATTAAAATTGTTTATTCTAATAACATTATTATTTTGCCTTAAAGCACTATAATCATTTAAACTTTCTCTTCCAATAATGTTCATATATGCCTCAAAAATAATTTTATAATATTTATAATTATATTTTACCATAAGCAGATAAAATGTAAATAGTAAAATTATTGTAATTTAGCTAGTTTAATGATAATTATAATATGGAAATGTTTTAATTAACTAAATTTTATACTTATTGTTTTAATTATATATAATTATATTTACATAAAATTGAACAAAAAAATTGAAAAAAATTTGTTTTAATCATTGACAATAATAAATTAATTTGATATTATTATATCGCTTTAATGAATGTGGGGGTATAGCTCAGTTGGCTAGAGCGTCTGCCTTGCACGCAGAAGGTCGTCGGTTCGAGCCCGACTATCTCCACCAAATATAGTTTTTTATTATAGCATCTCGCATTTTTTTGTTTTGTTGCGATTAAAAAAATACAAAATAAATTTATACAGGAACATAGCTCAGTCGGTTAGAGCACCACCCTGATAAGGTAGTGAAAGTGCTTTAATCGGCAAACATAGTCTCATATAGGATCGTAGCTCAGTCGGTTAGAGCACCACCCTGATAAGGTGGGGGTCGGTGGTTCGAGTCCACTCGATCCTACCAAAAAAACCACAATTTATTGTGGTTTTTTTATGTTTTTAACCCAAAATATAGGTTTTCAAAAATTTTAAACACTAAAAAGGCTGTAACTTTAAAAAAAGGCTGTAACATTTTTCAGTATTTTTAATAGTTTTTTAAATATTCAATTTACTAACTTTTACTAACTAAAACTGCCTATTTACTAGCAAAAAGGCTGTAAAAGGCTGTGAAAGGCTGTAAGTTTTTTTATGTTTTTTTCAAACAATTTCTCATTAAAATAATTCAAAGGCTGTAAAAGACTGCACAAAAAAAGAGCCAAGATTTTATTATTTAATCTTGACTATTTTTTTATTAAAATTACTATTCTTCTTTCTGAGGATTATTAAACACATTATCTAACTTTGTTTTTAAAGATAAAACTTTTTTAGTATTCATAGACAAATATCTTTCTGTTGTCTTTGAACTTTTATGTCTAAGTAGCATTTGTATATTGATTAAATTTTCTTCACTATCTTTTAGTATAGTTCCAAAAGTATGTCTTAATGCGTGAAAGTGAAATTCACTTGTAGTTAGTCCATTTTTCTCTAAATAGTTTTTATATATAGACCTTGTTCCGTAATAACCTCTAACAGTTCCATCATCTTTGCAAAATAAGTAATCACTATCTTTAACTAAATTAACATTTAATTTTTCACTTTTTATCTTTTGCTTATCTTTCCAACTCAAAAGTATCTTTTGTAAAACATTTGGTAAAGGTAACACTGCAACGGAAGCATCAGTTTTTGGGCTACTAACAATATTCTTTTTTTCTATTGCTTTTCCATTTTCATCAAACTTCACTTCATATGTTACACCTTTTGTAATCATCATAGAGCCATTTTCAAAATCAAAGTCTTCCCATTTTAAAGCTAATATTTCGCCAATTCTTAATCCTGTGTAATAACCCACGCAACATAAGGATAAAAGAAAATCATTTTTTGATAGTATATCTAAATATTTCTGTCTATGTTCTGGTTTAATTGCTTTATTGTTTTTTTCAATATCTTCCAAAGTATAATCTTTCTTTTCTTTTTTAATTTTCTTTACTGATAAAACAGGATTATATTGAGTTAGTTTTTCTTCAACAGCATAGTTAAAGAATTGCTTTAATAAGGTTCTTACTTTCTTTTGAACATCTAAAGAGTGGTTTTTAGCATACACCTTATTTAATAGTTTTTTGATTATTACAGTATCAATATCACAAGTATTTAAGTTTTGTAAGTATGGTTTTATGTGTATATTAAAATTTCTCATGTCATTTTCAAATACTCTTGATGTTACTTCGTTAATCCTAAAAACTAACATCCATTCTTTCATTAGGTCAATGCACGAATTTTTAAAACTTTCAATTTTTAGTGATGAAAGTTTACCTGTAAGTCGTGCAATTTCTTTTTCAGCATCTTCTTCATTGTTAGCAGTAAAAAATTTTCTAATTCGTTTTCCGTTTTCATCAATTCCTAAGTTGACATATCCACCTACTTTTCCGTTTTTAAGTGGATAAATAGAGCCTTCATTATTTGAACGCCTTGTCTTTCTTTTTTTAGTCATATAAATCTCCCTTTGTATTATTTTTCATTTGCCAAATAACAAAGGACATTATGGTTACAGTTTTTTTGTGTCCGTATGTGGATAAGGGGAAATCTTTTGAATTTAATATCTCTCTAACTTTATCTCTGCCTAATCCTGTAATTTCCATTATATCTTTAAGTTCTAAATAATCTTTATTATATTTTTTACTAAGTCTTTCAACTTCTGCACAAATTAATTCTTCAATTTTCATTGTAAAATAAACTCCAATTTTTTTATTGTTTCCAAAATAATACAATGAATTTTTGAAATTTATTAGAAAGTAAATACATAACAATACAAAATATAAAGCCAAACATTTCAAAACTTTTTCCCAAAATTTCCTAAAATTAAATGGTAAACTCCTTTTAGTCGAACTTTTTTTTCGACAACGAAAAAAGATTAGAAAAAGACAAATTAGTCAAAGCAATAAGAAAGTTGAAAGTCTTTCATTATTGAAAAAGAAAAAATATTGTTTTAATGTTTTATAGTTGTTTATTTTAAGCAATATTTTTTCTCCTTGACTAATTTGTCTTTTTCTGGTAACCTCCACAAACGAAAAAAATCTTAATTGTATTTTTGTTTACCTTTTAGGATATTTTGGGTTTTGTTTTGTTTTTTTTAACTTTTGTTTTGATTTTGTATGAGTAGATTTTCTACTAATTTTTTTATAGATATATAAAATTGGGTATGAAAGTTGAGGAAAATTTATATGAATAAAAAAACAAAAAAAATTCCACCATAAGTCAAAAATTTTATAAAAAATATATTGACACAGTAGAACATATGTTCTATACTAACGCCATAAGAAATCTTTTTCTAATAAATGGTAATTTAGTTTTTGATAAAATGGTGATGTAAGATTGATAAATATTAGAAAAAGTCAGCACAAAAGTTTTGTATTAATTATTTAGATGAAATTTAATAAAACTCTTATAGTGTAATAGTTAATATTACATTTTTTTAAGATACCTCTTTTACTTCTATATATTCATCTTTAGCTAATTAAAAATGTGTGTTGTTTAGATTTTAATTAAAGGGAGATTAAAAAATGTTATCATTGGCAGTAATACGAAAAGATTTAAAAGAAATAAGGTATTATTATTCACATAAAGATGTATTTGATGAAGGGTTTAGTTGCACAGGACAAAATAATATTATAGAGAAAGTAAATAAATATAACGAAGTTATTAAATTGGCAACTCCTAAACTTTATGAAGTTTATTTTTCTTTATACATAAAAAACCACACACAAGAATCATTATCAGTGGAACTTAGTTATACCCCTGAATACATACAAATGCTTAATAAGCAATTACTTAAATTTTTACAACAACATTTAGTAGCATAATTTTATATAGTTTAAAACCTTGACAGCCAAAGTTGGTTGTCTTTTTTTTATTACTTTTGTTTGGATTTTGTTTAGTTTTCGCTTTCAAACATTTCAGTTTTTTTGGGTTTTATTATGAGTAGATTTTCTAACATTGCCTCAAATTATATCCTATACTTGCTGTGTAATTGATGCAGGAACAAATTTTTTAACTCTTGTGATTAAGTGCAAATTTTTTAATATGGTGGCCACCTTTTGCACTATCAACGGGAACACAATGTTTCGTATTATCAAGTTCCTAGTAAGTTCGATTACAAAAATAATTTAATAAAAGGAATAAATAATTCTATGGTTATTTATAAAGGTAATTTTAATTATGGCTCAATATAATACCGAAAGGCGTTGGTCTGTCCCTAATAAAAGGGCTAGAAGTTTCGCCGATGAACGCAAAGCTAGAGTCCATCAACACGGCTCAAAAGAAGGTAAAGAGTTAACCGATTATGAAAAAGGTATTCGTTCTGGTTATCTTCTATGTCAAAGCGACCATGCAGGTCTATTTAGATATAAAGATGCATTAAATAATGGTTTATCTAAAGAAGATGCCAAAAAGTATTCAAGAGAAAAAGGCACTAAATTAAATGTTAAAGGGAGTAAGAAATAATGGCAAAGAAAAACAATCAAATAAAGGTTGAAAGAGAAACCTTTGAAAAAGATGACAAAACATATTTTTCATATTTTATTAAAGGAAATGTTAGAGGCAAAGATATTAAAGTTGCTATTGCACCACCTAACCAAGAAACTGACAAAGGTGGCTATACAGTATTAGACATAGTCTTTGGTAATGAAATGTCTGCTGACCTTATCATTAATCCTTATGAAATTAAAGACAATAAGTCTGGTAAAGTTATCTCTGGTAACTCATACCTAGTTAGAACAACTGATGAAAATGGCAAAGTTTATGAGTGTGCAGTTAAACCTTTTAGGACTTCTGATAAAGCACTTTTAAATATGCTATTAAGCGAATAAGCAAAGGTCTAAGTTTTCAATGAAGAAATTGATTTTAATAATTTTAATTATCGGTTTAGTGGTGTTAATAGGGACTTACCCTTTATCTGTTCTAGGCAAGATATTTGAGTTTTTTGCTAGTTTCTTTTACTTTCTAGCAAACTTAATCAATTTCTTTGGATGGAACGGACTACTTTAAATAAAAAGCACTACTTAAATCTTTTTTAGGTTTATCTAGTGCTTTTTTTATTCTTAAAAAATTTTAATTAAAAGGAGAAACAATGAAAGAGATTTCAATAAAATTAATAAATGTAATTTTGATATTAGCAACACTTCTTGGCTCATTTTGTATAGCAACTTTAATATATTACAAAACACTTGGTAAAGATAAAATACCCACTGCTATTACTTCTACTTATGCTACTTACATAACAGACCCAATAACAAGTGAGCAAGTTCCTATTCTTTCTGCCAATTACTATGCTAATGATACAAAGAACGGAAAGCAAGTTATAGAGTTTATGTTTAATGGTTTTAGTGGTGTTGGTAAACAAGCAATTTATTCTCGTGGCTTTCAGCTTGTATATAACGAAGAAAATATCCCTACTCTTTACTACTATGACACATATTATGGTAACTCTTATCAAACAGGACACGAATACAACTTTGATGATAAAAGTGAAGCAATATTGATTGACATAGATGGCAAATTATTTGGACTTAAATTAGATGGAACATATACAACAGAAGAAAGTTATGTTGATGGTTGGAAGATATTTAGAAGTATTGCAACTCTTGGCATAAATACTGCCTTTGAAGGTAGCAACATGCGTGTTACAAATACAATAACTCACAAATATACAATTCCACAATTACTTGAAAGAATTGCAAGTATAATAAGGTCGTTTTCAGCTGGCACAGGCGATAACATTATACCCCTTATAGACTTGGGTGATTTCTTGCATTTATACGAATATGATGAAGATAAAAAACAACTTGTAGGCGAACCTATTGGACTTAATACTCTAACTAATTCATATTTCACAATGCAAACTCACTACGATAAAAGAGGTTTAGTGTGGTATAAGCAATCTATGTTTAAGTCAGTTGCATATAACTCTAGTTACAATGAAAGTGGTTTAACAGAAGATGTTGATTATTGGAAATCTACAACTGTGTATAACTTAACAGAAAATAACTTTACTGCAAGATATTCACAACAAGACAACGGGTGGCTTTACTCCCTACCTAATGAGAAGATAGCAGAACTTAAAAATTATGATGATACTGAAATTAATATTACTTTTGATATTTCAAAATTAGGTAATGATAAAAATGTTATAGGTTTTGACTATTATGCCCTTTATGGTATTAAAGTTAATTCTTTAACAATTAAATCTAATACTCCTAGACAATTTAAACTTCTAGTTAACTCACTAAAAGACACAGGACTAACCGATATAACTCTCGAAAATGTAACAATAAATAATCTTAATTCGGGGGTGGAACTATGAAATTAAGTCATTATATATTTTGCATTATTGTCATTATAGTTGGTGCATTTTGCTTTATGAATATACTAGACACTTTTAACATCAAAAGTGGCGAATATGGAACTGCTGTAAATATTATTACTAAAAACAACTATGATGAGGTTACACGCTATGATTATGGTTCACTAACACTAGATACAAAAGACAATGTGAACTATGAGAATAAGTCTAGTTTTGTGCCTACTAAATTTAATGGTAAAGAAAACAAATATATTCTTTTATTCAATGATAATTTAGTTACAAATCTAGTTACAACAAATGGTAGTATTTCTGGTGAATTTATAAAGAATTACTATGATACTAATGGCGAACTAATTACAACTTCTAACTTAAAAATATTAGTAGAATTTTTGGAAACAGAAGTTAGAGTTACAATGCTAATTACCAACACTAATGATAGTGTTTCCTACCTATCAACCTATACAAATATTAACGGTGCTGTTTTAAAGGTTGTTAAAAGTGGGGTAACAAATGAGTAATACAGTAAAATCAATTATTTTAATTTGTTGCTTTGTAGCCATTGGTGTTTTAGGATATATGTTTTATCCACTTGTTTTTGAAACTATTATGGGTAACAAATATTACACATCACAACAAGCACAAGACTTATACGATAAAGGCTTTAATGATGGCAATAAAAATAGAACTGAACTTGAAGAAAAGAACACCTACTTTGAAACTCTTGTTAATGAATACTATTCCAAAATTGATGACCTTAATAAAGAACTTGATATTAGAAAAAGTGAAAATGAGTTATCTACAAAAACCATTGAAGAACTTTCAAATTCCAAACAAGAATTAGAAAATCAAGTTAATAGTTTAACTACAATAAAGCAAGAAAATGAACTTACTATTACTGAACAAGAAGATTCTATTAAGGACTTGCAACGACAAGTTAAAGAGTTACAAAGCCAATATAATACTTGTCAAGATGAAATATCCAATCTTACTAATCAAGTAGAAAATTTACAAATTTTAAATGCACGATTACAGCAAAGTAATAGTGAAAATCAAAATACTATTCTTTCCCTTAATTCTCAAATTAATGAACTTCAGCTAGAGGTAAATTCATTATCCTATGATAAAGAAAATAACCTACTAACTATTAGAAGTTTAAATGCTAGAATAGAAACTTTACAAAATACAGTTGATGAATTAAATGAAGATGTTGAAGATAAAAATAGCCAAATATTTACTGTAAATATTGAGGCAAATCAATTAAGAAAACAGATTAGTGATTTAACTAATAGTAATTTATTATTAGAATCACAAATTACAAGTCATCTTAATCAGATAAGTAATTTAGAAAGCTCTAATACTTTATTGCAAAACACTAATATAGCAAATCAAAATACAATTTTATTATTAAACAATCAAATTATTAGTTTAAACACTCAAATTAGTGAATTATCATTACAAATTCAAAATAACACTTCAAACGCAAGTTCATTAAATAATAGAATTAAAGAACTTGAAAAATCGGTTGCATATTACGAACAGTATATTTCTAGTTTGGAAACTAATAACGAAGTGATTGTAACATTTGAATTTAATGGCAGTGTTTACAATATTCAAGTTATAGCAAAAAATAGCACAACTACTGTTTTAACTCCTACTTCTACCGCTTATATTATTTTTAATGGCTGGTGCGTTAATGGTGAAATAATTGATTTAGAAACTTTCACTTTTACAACAAATACAAAAGTTATTGCAGATGTTACTTACAAATACGATGTAAATTTTGTTGTTGATGAAAGTAATTATAACACTCAAATTATTACTAAAAATGATTTTGCTTCACTTCCTACTCAACCAGCAAAAGAAGGTTATGCCTTTATGGGTTGGTCTAAGGATGGAACAAATATTGTAAATGTAACAACATTACCTATAACAGAAAATACAACTTATACTGCAATATTTGAAAAGACTTATAGCGTTTCATTTGTATTTAATAACGAAACAATTTCACAACAAACAATAATTAAAGGTAACTATGCTACTGTTCCAACAATAGAAAATACCGATTATATAATTCTCAATGGTTGGAAAGTAAACAATACTAATGTTGATGTTACTAACTTTATTATTTCAAGTGATACAGTTTTTGTTGCAGATTTAACATTTGCTTTTGATGTTAAGTTTTATGCTAATGATGAATTAGTTGATAGTCAAATAGTAATAAACGGACAGTATGCTACTCTACCACAAGGACCACAATCAAATCAAGAAGGTTTTGTTTTTGCTGGTTGGAGTGTTGACAATAGGAATATAATTACTTCACTTCAAATTACAAAAAATACAAATGTTTATGCAATATTTAGAGATTATATTGATATACGAACAAGTGATTATGTTTCTAAACAATATACAAGTATTAATTTTGATTACTATACAGGAGAAAACGAATATTTAGTTAATAATGTAAATGTTATTGAAAATATTGAACCTTTAAAGACAATAAAGCAAGGAAATATCATTGTCAATTCTTATGTTAAGGACACAACCTTATATGTTTTATCAAATGTTAAAATGAGATTAAGTAATAATGGTAATAGTTCATTATTTCAAAGCTGTCAAAATTTAACTTCATTAAACTTAAACAATTTTGATACAAGTATTTTAAGGTCTTTCAGTAATATGTTCTTTTATTGTAAAGGATTAACTTCGTTAGACTTAAGTAAATTTGATACGAGTAGTGCTACTGATATGGGAACTATGTTCTCTGGTTGCTCTAATTTAAAATCTCTTGATTTAAGTAATTTCAATACAAGTAAAGTTACAAGAATGAAACAAATGTTTTCCACTTGTTGGAGTTTAACATCACTTGACTTATCTTCTTTTAATACAAGTAATGTTACAAATATGCACGAAATGTTTTACATGTGTAAAGAATTAACATCTTTAAATATTAATTCGTTTAATACAAGTAAAGTTACTAATATGAGTGGGATGTTCAGCACTTGTAGTAAGTTGACTGCTATAAATGTAAGCCATTTTGATACATCTTCTGTTACAGAAATGGGAGCAATGTTCGCTATGTGTGAGAGTTTAACTTCATTAGATGTTAGCAACTTTGACACAAGTAAAGTAACAAATGCAAACTCTATGTTTGGAACATGTAAAAAACTTGTATCATTAAATCTAGGTAACTTTGAATTGGATAGTTTAACTTCTCTCCATAATATGTTTGGTGATTGTTTTTCATTAATAACATTAGATTTATCTTCATTTGATACAAAAAACATTACCAATATGGAGTATTTGTTTGATGGTTGTCAAAATTTAGTAACTATTTATGTTTCAGATTTATGGGATATTTCGGCTGTAACTTCTTATACAAATATGTTCCATTGGTGTTTTGATTTAGTATCGCAAACATCAGGAGTTGCTTTTGATTCTTCAAGAACTACTGTTTTAATGGCTAATTATACAACGGGTTATTTAACATATAAGGAATTTGTAGCTTGATAACTATAATTTTTGCTCCTCCACGAACAGGCAAAACCTGCTATATGACTCATATTGCCAATACTAACGCTTTCAATAGAGAAAGAAATAGATTAATGGTTAGAGAAATAATGTCTAAACAACAAAGTGGCTTTACAAGTATAAAGACTATACCTACTCACTGCGTTTCTTCTAACTATGATATGGTTTTTAAAAAGTTTAGATATAGTCCTCGTTACAATAGGCGTATAAACCCATATAGACTAGGTTTTGCCAATAAGTTCGTGAAAACACACTTTAATCTTCCCTATGAAGTTATATGTATAACCGAAGCCCAGAAATACCTTAACAGTAGAATGAGTATGTATTTCCCAGATTGGCAAAGTCGTTGGTATGAGCAACACGGTCATGACGATATTGATATTTATTTAGATACTCAAAGACCAATGTTAATTGATGTTAATATTCGTGAGTTAGCACAGTTTATTGAAATAGTAAAACTTAACCTTGTTTACGATAACTATGGAAGGGTTTGTAAACTAATTTGGAGAATTAGAAAAATAGAAAATAGCAGTTTGTTTGATAGATATATGGCAAGTGGTAAAAAGGACAAGTCTTGCTACACAGAAGAAATTGTAACAGCAGACTACAATGTTTTTGACTGCTATGATAGTAAGAGTTGTAAACCAAAATTTTATGATGGTCATTTAAACGAAGATTTCGATTATAAGGTTGCAGAACCAACTGAACAGACTATGAAAGGTTACATTAAATATTTAGAAGAAAACGATGATGAAATGCCTAAAAATTATTACATAAAAAGGAGGAAAACTGCGTGATAAATTACAATAAAAATAAGCTTATTAATAAAGCTCTTGATGAGTATTACATTACTTTTAGTCACACGCTTGATACAGCAGATTTTGTTCCAGAAAAATACAACGACAAGATAAATAAGTATATCTTCAAAAATATGAAAAAGACATTTAAAAAACTTGATAAAGAAGATAGAAAATTTCAAAGAAATTTTAGGAGAAAACAACGATTAAAAGGAGGAAAAAGATTTGGGATTTTTCAGCGTAAAACAAAAAAGAATGGCTAAAAAGTGTTCAATGCAAGAATTAGTTACAGGATATGATAATAGCGATTTTGCACTAGAAAGGGCCTCATATAACGGAGATAAAAAAGCTTTAAAACAAGCAATGAAAGAACACCGTAAATATGAGTATGCACTTCTTTATAGAAACACACCACAGTTTAAAAAGAAACATAGAAATAATTAAATACTTTGGAGGTCTAATATGCACTATGCGGAAGCAAAGGTATATTTTGATGGAAGTCATTATATCGCCATTCCTCATACTACTAGACCTAAAAAAATAAGGCACATAGAGTGTGAGGAAGAAATAACTATTACTAATGCTACTAATGAGGAGTTAGAAGATTTATCTTCTAACCCTCAATTAGTAACAGAAAATATTAGTATGTTTGATAATGAAAATTCAGTTAAAAAAGAAACTGAAAATATAACTGAAACTACTGAAATTAAAAGCAATGAACAACCAACCACTAAATGTGTAGAAATAGAACGGAAATTAACAAAGAAAGAATACTTTGAGGAACTGTATAAAAAATATATAGATTTAAAGAAAAAAGATAGAAAGACTAGAATAATAGAAAAAATGTCACCATATTTCACTGAACGAAAATATTGTGTGGAATATGTGGAAAAACATTTTGAAAGAAAAAAACGAAACTTAATTGTTAGAAGAATAAGAATGTGTAGAAAGGCAAATCTTGCTAATTTCAATTATTTCTGCACATTTACTTATGATAACAGTAAACACACTGAACAAGAATTTAAGAAAAAACTTAAATATTGTTTTGCTAATTTTTGTAAAAGAAAAAATTGGAAATATATGGGCGTTTGGGAACGAGCACCAAAAACGCAAAGACTTCACTTTCATGGATTGTTTAATATACCACAAGGAACATTGCAAGGAGAACTCATAAAAGTTAAAGATTATGATACTTCTTCTCATAGAATGCAAGAAAGCATACAATCTAGTTATTTTAATAAAAGATTTGGCAGGTCAGATTTTAAACCTATAGATGAAAATGAAAAACGGCTTGGTAATGCACTTGCCTATTTAATGAAATATATTGAAAAGACAGGCGAAAAAATTGTGTATAGTAAAAATCTACCACAATATTTTATCTCTGATATTATTGAAGATGATATTGTCTGCCACATAGGTTTAGAAGATAGAAAACTATTATTGTTTGATAACTTCCTATGCCTAGATGAAGGTGAAGTGATAGGGCCTGTAAGCCCACAAGTCATTGAGAAAATGCGAAAATGTAATTAGAACGGTGTCGTTAAAAAACGAGGAGGTTTGCGATACGCTTTAGCCCGCAACCTCCCGTTTTAGACACCGTTCTTTAGGTTACCTAACTAAAAAATTAAATTCCAAATGCTTTAATTTTATTAAAAAGTTTATTTAGTGGCGTGTGCTTGTCTGGCGAGGCTGAAAGCCGAGCTACTTGTATCAAGACAAGCACACGCCACGATGTCAAATGATTAAAAGATTATCACAGATTATCAAAAGTTAGAGTGCATTATAGTTTTTGAAAATTATACTTGAATTAAAGGAGGTATTTTATTTAAAAGTCGAAATATAAAAAGAAAACCTATAAGGAGTAAAAAGTTGAACAGTGAAATATTTTTATATTTAAAAGACATTTCTTTTGAAAAAATAATAATTTCTTTATGCATCTTTTTTTTAACTATGCTAATAAAATGGCCAATTAAAAAAGCAACTGCAAACTTAACGGAAAATAAAAGAAAGGCAGTAAACACTATTATAGTCTTTATACCAATGCTTTTATCATTTGTTTTAAATATATTATATTTTGGAATCTTAAAGGAGAATTGGTTTGGAACTAAAGTCTTTGAATCTGCTGGTAGTTGTTATCTTTTTTCTGTTTTAATTTATGCAATATATTCTAGACTTGTTTTCATTATAAAAGGTATAAAACCTGAAAAAGAAAATGATTTAAGTAAAGAATGTATCAGTTATATAAAAAGCAATATAAAATCAATATCATCATCTCTTAAAGTAGATGAAGAAAACTTAGAAAAAATAGTTTTAAAAATAGATGAACTATTAAAACTTAGAGAAGAACTTGTTAATAAATTTCCAAATGAGAATGTTAAAGCGACAGAAAGTTTAGATGCTGATATTGAATCGTTAATGTCTAAGAAACTAGTTATAGAAGATTCAATATCAAAATTTAAAAATAAATTATTATTATTTGAAAATAGTTTAAAAAAATAAGGAGAAATTTAAAGTGGAAAATGAAGAAAATATAAGTCAAGAAGAGCAAAATAACAAGACTATAAATAACAATGAAACTGATAAAAGTTTAAATGTAAGTAATTTAGTGGAAAAACTTGAATCATTAGTTTTTGAAGATAGGATTGTTGACAGTCCTAACAAAAAGCGTGTGAAAATACTAAGTGCAATAGCTGATGAAAGAATTGTTGAGGTTGGCTACTTAAATAAACCTACTAAAGAAGGAACTTTAATAAAAGCAAGTGATATGAATTGTATAAAAGAACTTGTGTTGCATACTTACAATAAATCCACTGAAGCATTAAAATCTGCAAGTGAAGCACTAAACATAAGTAATGGAGCCCCAGCAACTTTCAACCCAAATGAAAAAGCACAATGTGACGCTAGCAATATAAGCAATGAAAATGTAGGATTATGGAGAAAAAAATTACAAATTATGGGTTTACCAATAGGTATGATAATTCCTAGTGCATTTATACAAAATAATGAATGTCTACATTTACTTGATGGTGCTGAATTAGACAAAAATGGCCCATATTCAAGTTTTTATCAATGGGTTGTAAATAACATTAACAGTGTTCCACATTATGAGGATGATATAACAACAGTTGCGGATTATCCTATAGATCCAGATGTAATAGAAGATACCAAGACTGCTATGGAAAAATATCAAAAGGATATCGATATTTATGGACAATGTGGTAAATTCATTATAACTGATACTTATGTAAAATTACCAACAATAACTGAATTTATAGCAAGCAATAACGATGGACAAGAAATTGGATTAGCCCAATTAGATGAATTTAAAAGTCATACTCATAAACAAGATGCTCACAAACATACAATATGGCGTTCAGGTAATGGAGGTGGTGCATGGACAGGTATGGCTGGTTCCCCATCAAACAGCTATTCGGGGTGGACTGATTCTGTTATAGGATCTACAACTGCTACTAATCAGAATACAGGTGGTAGTGAAACTAGACCTAAAAATGTTAGGTATCCATATTATATAGTAATTGCAAACAAATCTAATGAAGAAATAACAGTAAATATTGAATGTGTTAAGACAACTGGAAATCAAATTATTAGTGGTATGAAAACATTTGAAGACGGTATACTTGTTCCTGATTTGGAGGTTTAAATGAATACTAAACCTAAAAGTAAAGCGGTTAATTATAATTCTTTTGTAAAAGGAATAATAAAAAGATGTCGATATATTAATGGAAACGAATTATCAAAAGAAGATAAACAAAAAATATATGATTTCGTTTTATATCGTTATTCATACTTTATATCAAATATTCATAATGTTTTATCTATTGGAATGGCAAAAACAATTATAAGTGAATTTAGTTCTAGAACAGAAGTTACTCAATTTAGAGCCGATCTTGAGAAACAAGCATTAAGTTTGAATAGTGCAAGAAAATTGTTAAATAAACTAAATAAAGAAGAACTTCATTCTTTTGCAAAAATTGGAGATGTTTATGGAAATAATGAGTTTAATGATTGGAATTATGCAGAGCAAATATTTCAAATTATAGATAGACCTGAAGAAATTCAATTTAAGGGAACACTATATGGGGGTGGTGCTGGTGGCGGCGGCGGTGTATGTGGTGGTAATGGAAAGAATAATGTTACATCTATTGGAGGTATTGGAAGCAATGGATCACCTAGTAAGATATTTATAAATAAAAGATCTGAATTAACGGACAAATATGATTTTATTGCTAATGGTGGAACAGCTAATACTAATAAAAATTCATATTATCACGAAGGTGAAGGTTTATATAGGCGAAATGGTTATAATGGTAATGATGGTGAAAGTGTAATTGTTGATGTAAAAGTGTATAAAGGTTATTTGATTAATATCGTTTGTGGTGCAGGAGGATCAGGTGGTGGAGGTTGTGCTACAAAAATAAATTGGAACGGAACAATAGAAGCGAGTCCTGCAAACGGTTTAAATGGTGGAAATGGTAATGGTGGAAATTCTTGGGCTTCTGGTAGCAATTCTGATGGTGTCCTAGGTGGAGGTGGTGGTTCAAGTGGTTATAAAAATTTATATATAGAAAAAGTTGTTGGAACTCTTGGAAACACATATAGAAGTAATGTTGGTGATGGCAGTTACATTGCTGGTAGTGTATGGGATAAAGGTAAAGGTGGAAGAAGCACGAGTTCAAAAAGTGCAGAAAATTTTGTTAAACAACCAGACCAACCAAATACTATTGGAACAGGAGGAATTGGTGGTAATGCCAATGGCAATTCAGCTACATTTGCTGTTGCTTGTGGTGGAAATGCTGGCAACTCCGGTGGCTTTGTAGCAGATAATAGTATAAAAGATTATTTAATTAAGTTTGAAGGAGGAGTGAATAAATAATGGAATTAAAAACCCCACAAGATTATGAAAGAGAATTATTTAATATAATGGAAGATTATAAAAATATAATTAATGGAACAAACAAAGTCCAACCTGCAACGACTTGGGTTTGTCATTTGGATAAGCCAATTAAGATGAGAACTAATGACAGCTCAGAGTTTGTTTGTAAATTAGAGGATAAAGGTGAATATTATACTCACCTATTCCCTAGATTTGGAACTTTAAAAAAGAAATATACCAATGACTTTAATTGGGTAATAGATGATAAAACAATATTGTTTTTTGAAAGGCCATATAGGGGCAGAGTTGTTAAGTTACTTAATAAGTTGCTACCTGAGTATAATGTAAGACCTGTACATAATGATATAATAATAAATAATTATAAAATGGGGCCAAGTTTTATGAGTGGTCAAATATTAGATATGGGCGATTATGAAAGTAATCCACCAACAAGCTCCATTGTTTATTGTTTAAGGTGGTCTGATGCTAAAGGTTTAGATGAATACTTTGCTGGAGACCCAAACCATGAAAAAAGAAAAGCAAGTGACACCCCACTTGGCTCATTAGATATGTTTTTAAAAAATATTACTAAAGAACAGTTTGAGCAAATGTTATTGGATATGGAATAACAATATTTTAATGATTTATATTTATAAAAAAAGACCTTAGAATCATTCTAAGGTCTTTTAATTTGCTATATTTTATTAATTTCAAGATTAATTTGGTCAACAATTTTTTGTGTCTTTTCTACATCATGATTTCTAAATATTGAAAGATACCCATTAACTCTATAGTCTTTACCACTTTTTGTGAGAAAAATAATATGACAATATTTATTATGATTTATACTACCATCAGTTGAAACAAAAACTTTATCCACTTGATTAAATTTTATTCTCACTTTTTTTATAGTAGTTATAATAATCTCATTATTAATTTTATTTATTTTGATTCCATTATAAAAACATAATGCTGTTCCAAAACATAAAGTTAAAAATAAAAATAAAGATAGTAAAATTTCTCCAATATTTGTTTTATAGATACATATTACTATAAATAATGAAAAAGAACATAATGATCCTATAAAACCTAAGATTGTAATTGGAATACTATTGAGATAAAATTTTTTAACCAAATAACCACCTCCAAAAATCATAAACAGCATCTCGTATATGATTAATTATAGTTTTTCCATTGATTTCAATGTTCAAGACTGCACCAACTACAGTCCCTATAACGAATCCTATACCAGCACCAATTGCAGTTCCAACAAATGGAACCGGAAATAAGCTCCCAACTGCAGCTCCAATTTTAGTTCCAATAGCTCCTGAAATTGTTGCAACACCAGCATAAATAATTGAATTAGTCGCTATATTGGAAACTATTTGTCCAGCATCATAACCTTTATCAACATCTGTAAATAGATCATATAGAACATTAACTCCTGCAGCAACAGCTGAAATTGTGAATGCTACATTAGATACTGAGTTACTTAAGAGTTTAAAACTTTCGGGATTAATATTTTTAAATACTGAAGCAAAACCTGCAATTCCTAAATTTAAAGATGTTTCAAAGATTACATTCATGCGTTCTAAAATTTCACTGTATGTATAATAACCACAACTATCGGAACTATTAACAGGATTATTTAAGCAATAAGCATATAGGTTAATTCCATTAAAATCTGTTTTAGTTATATTAAGTGTTGAAATATCATCAGCATTAATAAATCTACCAAGTTCGCTATCATAGTAACGACTATTTAAGTAATAAAGCTTTGTTTCTTTATCGTAGTAATAGGACCTATAACGGAAAGGATTAAGATTTGCAATATTAACATATTCATTATTGCCTGTAATGGTTGAAATGTCAACATAATTTTTATTGTTTAAAATCTTAATAATATGATTTCCCCATGCATCATAGATGTATTTTACAATTTCTTGTCCGTTAATGTCGCAAATTGCGATAATATCATTTTGAATATTCTTCTTATAAAAATATTCTATTCCATTTAGTTTGAATCCAGTAAGACCATCAACACCATAATGAAAATAAAGCAGATTGTCATTAGTATCAAACTGGGCGACAATTTTATTACCATTTAAATAATATTTTGTATAAATACTATTTTCAATTTTGGATGTTCTAATTCCATCAGCATTATATTTAAAAGTTACATTATCAAATTTGTCTAATTGTCTGCCAAAAGACCATTTAAGCTGTTTGTCTCTATAAATAGTAGGGTTGCCAAGTTCATCATATTCAAAGGTCTCGTTATCATATTTAACTAATTGATCTTTCCAAGCGTTTATTGGGTAAGAATAGCTATGCTCATTAATTAAATTAGCGTAATCTAGGTTATCAACAAGAGTAAATTCATATTCTTTTCTAAGTGTAATATTCCCACCAGCATCATAAAAGTAAATTTTAGTAAAGTTTAATTTTTTATTGTCTTCTCTAATTAACCTATTTAGACTATCGTATCCATATCTTGTAATTAAATTATTTGTTTGTCTAATTTCAGTGATATTTCCATTCTTATCATATTTATATGTAAGTGTATCTTTTATTAGGTTAACAGTTTCATTGTTAATTTTAATATCAGATGAAAATGTTAATGTAGAAACTAAATTACTTGTGTGATCCCCATTTTTTAAATATTTATATTTTTTGGTTAAAATATTGGTGTTATTTTTTACCAAACTAACACTATCCAACCTATTTAGTTTATCGTAAATTATATTTTGATTAAAATTATTAGGCAATTTAATAGTTTGTAATGATTTGTTAAGATTTGAAGTATAATCATAATGATATTTTAAACTTTCGTTTTCTACATTTATAGTTGTGTCTTCAATTTTATCGTGTTCGTTATCATAGAGATTGATTATTTTAAATACTGGGTTATCATCTTCGTTATTATCAACAAACATTTCTTCACAAGTAGTATTACCGAATTTATCTATGGAGTATAAGTGAGTTATTTGTTTATTGTTTTTTATTTCTGATGATTTAATTAAATTACCAATATTATCATAAGTATTCTTAAGAATTATATCTTTATCGTTAAATTCTGTAGTATCATTGCTTGTTTTATAATACAATTCTATTAAGTTATCATTTTCATTATACACTTTTTTATAGATTTCACCATTGGCAAGAGTTGTTATTTCTTCTCTAAATGCAGAGTTATAAACATCTTGTGAACTATCATTAATATTATTTAGTGTGTTATATTCATTTGATAAATAGTTATTTCCTGCGATATCAATATTCTTTAATCTTCCTAAACCATCATAATCATAATTAATATCAAAATCATTGTGTTTCAATTTAGTTAAGAAATCTAATGTATACCCATAGGTATTAACATTTTCTATACCATTAATGGTAGTTGATGTTTGTAATAATGTATCACTTTTATCATAGCCATAGCTTGTTTTATTCCCATTATAATCTGTTGAGGATTGAATAATATTTGTATTTTTTAAGTATTCATATTTTTTTAATTCATCGCCAAAGTCATTTGTAGAATATTTTTCATTTCCGTTTTCATCAAAGTTGTGCTCTTCAAAAAATACATTTGTTGGTTCATCTTTATGATAGGTTAATGTTTTTATTATCTTACCTTTGTCATTATAAATATTTTCTTTAATTATACCATTATAATTGGTGGTTCTTAAAAGTTTACCATTTTTATTATATTCAAAGTTAGTAACATAAATCTTATCTTTTTTGTTTTCAAAAACTATTTCTTTTATTAAATTATCATTTTCATCATATTCATATTTTGTTTGCCATTTTGAATGACCAGAATACTTTAAAATAGGTTGTTTTTTATCATTATAATCTACATGTTCATAGTCACCTTCATAAAAGTCTAGATTTGTATAATAAATACTTCCTGTATTATATCTATAATCTATAGAACATGTAATAACTTTGACTTCTTTATTTTCAATAACGATAGGAACTGCACAATATTGCCAATCAGTATTTCTCCAGTCAAACGACTTTGAAAATGTTTTTGTTTCATCTTCATATATTACATCAACTTTAATTTGAAATTTGCGGTCTCTAATATAATTAGCAAATTTGTTTTCATCTTCATCAACTATAACAAAGGCAGAGTCGGCTTTTGCCCAACCCGAAACTATATATATTTTATGGTTACAAGTAGATTTATTTTTAGAATTAATCTCTAAAATTTTGTCATTAGGAACATTAATACTTTCAA
Source organism: uncultured Christensenella sp. (assembly GCA_910584815.1). Lineage (GTDB taxonomy): Bacteria > Bacillota > Clostridia > Christensenellales > UBA1242 > UBA7862. The sequence goes on from CAJUBT010000011.1 coordinate 31,254, forward strand.
ATTTAGATTTTGCTACAAAATCAGATATCTTAAAAATATTCTTACGATTTTCATCTTCATATACAGCCGAATCTCCACAAATAGTTTCTCCAACTACAATAGAATCTGTATTTATAACATTATTAGGGTTAAAAGAAATATTGGCTAAATAGTTTTCTGAATTTAAAAATTTTGTTATTTTCTCGCTAAGTAAATTATTAGAATATACATATTCTATGACTTTTGTATTATTTGAATCTTCTTTTTCTAGAATTTTATTTTCATAGATTGTTGTTGTGTTTCCATATTTATCAAAATTATAAGTTATGGATTTGTTTCTTGCATTTGTTATTGTCGTAGATTTATAATTATTATACGTTATGTTTAAGGTATTATTATTAATTATGTAAGGTGTAAAATCATCAATTTCAAAATTAAATGAAGTAGTTTGGCTATTATAATTTTCATTAGTGGAAGTTTCACTTATGTTTAGTATTTCATAATTTGGGACATTTTGATTTATTTCTTTATAGAATATTTTACCATTTTCTACTCTATCTAATATAGAAATATATTCTATTTTTGAGACTTTATTTGTAGTATAAGTAAATTTTATTCCAAAACCGGTTTGATTAATAATAGTTGTTAGTTTATTATCATTATTATAATAATAGTAGCTTGTTGAATTATCTGCAAAAGTTATAGATTTGACAAACTTGTTATCATCATAGTTCAACTTGATTATATTATCTCTAGAATCTTGAATAGAAACAAGAATATCGTTCTTATCATAATTAAATGTAGCGTAAGTTTCGTTTGAATCACTTATACTTTTAATTTTATTAGATTCATCCGATGAAAAATTAAAAAATAAATTATTTCCATATGAATCAGTTATTAAAATTAATCTAAAAACATTTTCATTATTTGTTTTTCCAAATCCATAAATAATATTATTCTCATCATACAAATAATGAATAGGAACTTGCATTTCAAGTTGAGATACATTGTGTTCAAGTTTTTTTATTAAATCATTTAACTCATCAACATCATTTTTATATTGATAGTATTGACTAACAAATTCTTTTATTTGAATATCACAACTATATAAGTCTTTATCAGACAATTTACCGTCATCTATGGCTTCATGTTTTGAATTTTGATAAGATCTCCAAAGTATATCAATTTCATCTCCATCTTCGGGAGTATGCCTTTTTTCAAGAATGTTACGATAAAACTCTTCTGGAACACTTTCTCTTATTAAGGTTCTAAATTCAGTCTCGTCTACAGGTTCAAAGTAAATTGATTTGTTGGTTCTAAGCATATTAGTTTGAAAGTTAATAGTTCCTATATGATTTGAGTTCTTGTCATCTATTGTTCTGCCATATGTGTGTTCAAATTCTGCTACTGATAATGCTTTTTGTTCAGTTGTATAAGTATTTATTGCTTTAACTTTTAGATCTTTTAAATTATTATAAAAAGTTATGTCATTTTCGTTTAAATTGATAGAAATATCTTGTAACTCGAGTTGCTTGAGTATTGAACATCGTGAGATACTTAGTAGTGCTAATTGTTCTTTACAATATTGAAGTTTTTGTTCATATTGTTTTAAATTATTTCTATATGTTTTCAATTGACTTCTTTGTTGTGCTAGTTCATTAGGCTCATAATCAACTAAATTTGATCCTTTTAAACCTTTAATAGATGATACAAGAGTTAAACCAGAAGGTGCTTCTAACTTTGTAATAACATTGTGGTGAATTTCTTCTTCATCAATATAAATTAAATTTCCATCAAAATCCACACTTAAATCATCTCTGTCTATTTGCTTATCATTAACATAATATTTTTCTTCTATAATCTGATTTTTACCTGTTGAATCTATATATGTAAATGATAAAATAGTTTCTTTATTATAAGTATTATTATCACTAGATTCTGTTAAGCTAGGAGTTGTAAGTATGTTTATGTCGTTTATAGATGTATCAGGCTCTTCAGGAGGTTGAATAGTAATAGTTGGATAAAAATCTTCTGCTTTCATCGGTTTGTTCTTAATTAAAAATTGATTAAAATTTAAAGACCATCCATTTGGGAGCCCAGTATTTTCTACTAAATTATTTTGAATAGAGTTATAATTTGCATTAATTGAAAAAGGTAATGTTTCGTTTTTAGAAGACATAAGAGGTGTAGTAATTGCCATAGTACCTGAAACTAGGTTAACAGTGCTAGTTCCCGCTTTTCCTAAATTTATTTCTTTTTTATTTCCATTGCCTTGAAATTCCGTATTATCAATAAAATCAATCTTTAAACTCCCAATTAAATCAAATTCGATATTATTGATTCCGATAAATTTTAAATTTAGTCTATTAATTGAATTATCTAAGCAATATTGAAATTCATCACTAATATTGATTGAAACTTCGTCATCTTTTTTAATGTCAATGAGTTGATCAATTAGCCATTCAGTATTGGTCGATGAATTTTCATTATTGGATAGAAATTTTACCTGATAGTTAGATGCTTCAATAGGTTCTAGTATTTTAACCTTTATAGTAGCATCTATAATTTTCAGATCATCGGTATTATTTTCAGGCATTTTAATACCAATCTGATTTGCTTCATCTAAGTAAAGCGCTAGATTTTCAATTGTGATATTTTTCATTTTTTTTCTCCTTTTATTTTTTTATCACAATTTAAGTATAATTTTCAAAAACTATAATGCACTCTAACTTTTGATAATTATTGATAATCTTTTATATCTTCATTTTTTATTATTGATTGTAACCTTGTTAATCCTTCTTTATGTAATTGGTATATTCGATTTACAGAGTAGTTTAATTTGTCCGCCACTTGGTCATTATTAAAATTTCGAATATATTTAAAGTAGATAACATTTTTATAAGGTTGTGGTAGCTTTTGAATCGATTTTTCTAAATATATTTTTTTATTTTCAATTGGTTTAATTAATGAAAGAATGTTTTGCATTAAAAAGTTACAATCAGTTTTGAGATTTTCAGAATTTGTTATATTCACTTGATTACATTGTATTTTTATCTTTTCCAATTCCTTTATTTTTTCTTCTAAATATTGACAATCATACCAATAACCTTCAAGAAGTGCTTTTAATTCTTGTATATTCATATATAAGACCTCTTTTTTTAATTCTACAAAGGGTAAACCCTAACAATATGTTAATATAATATACTTTTGTTAATATATTTAGCAACTATTTTATCATAATTTGTTAAATTATTTGAATTTTAATATGATTTATGATATAAATTTTGTGGTAGGTAATAAAAATGAAAGATGAAAAATTAGAAATACTTAGTTGGAAAATAAGACAATTAAGGCGACAAAGCAAAATGACTCAAGTTGATCTTGCTAATAAATTGGGTGTTACAGCAGCAACCATAGCTATGTGGGAGAATGGAAGACGAGGTATAGATACTATTACATTAATAAAACTATCTAATCTATTTAATGTTACAACAGATTGGTTATTAAGCTCTGAGGATAAAACTCTTTCAGTTAAGTTGCCACAATCAGAAAATACCATAACCATAATTGGAAGAAATGGCTCTTTTAACACATATGTAGTTGATGACTCAAAAGTTGAAGCAATTAGAAAGTTCACAGAAGTTTTAGCAGAACAAAATGATTTAAACAAAAAAAAATAAATTTTTTAGAATAAAACCAAACATTGAAACAAATGCGTATAAAAATTTAACTAAAAATGATTATTATTTTGTAAGTGAAAAAACAAGAGTATTCATTATTAATAATAAAATAAAAGAATTACCAATTAATTTAGAAAAAATATGTTTAAATAATGGATGGATAATTTTATCTTACACTGAGATAAAAAAATATGGAGTATTAGATAGCAGTATTTTAAAAGATGATTGGGGCTTAACAGTTTTTTATAATGATATATATTTAATCTTATTTGATGATAAAATAAATGAAGGCGCTAAAAGATTTACTATTGCTCATGAAATAGGACATATTGTATTAAATCATAAAGATAATATAATAAGTGAAGATTTGAGAGAAACACAAGCAAGTATGTTTGCAGCAAGACTATTAATGCCTATGTGTGTCTTATATGAATGTAAAATTAAAAGTGCCGAAGAAATACAAAAAATGTGTCTAGTTAGTTATACTTCTGCATCATATAGATTCGACAGGTTAGAACTATTAAGACAACGCAATAAATTTTACATTGATAAAAGAGAAATTTTAGTATATAAGCTATTTAAACCATTTATAAAGAAGTATAATAAGGAACATAATAAAATTTCATTATTTAAAAAATTTTATAATTGGATGATAGAAAAATATAGTAAATTAGAATTATAACTTTGTCTTTATTAAAGGTATGAATTCTAACATGAAAATAGCCAAGAGTTTTATACTCCTGGCTATTTTGTTCATATTAATTTATATTCTCATAGTATTATCAGGTATATAAATTTTATCAGCAACCTTTATAGCGTTATATTTAACACCATTTATTTCATATTCTAAATGCTCTGGTTTTCCGTTAGCATTTGCTCTTAATAATACATGTGAGTTATCTTCTTGTGCTTGTGATATGTTTACATCTATAAACTTTTCAGAATTTGATATTTCTAAAACTTGCAATCCTTTGTTTATTACATAAGAACTGAATTGCCATAGTTTTTCAAACATTCCATTACAATCTAATATAAAGCAAAAATCGTGTTCTTTGCAGTATCCTGTTAATCTAAAATAATTATTCATTTGTTTAACTCCTTTTATTCACAATAATCTTCTAAATCTTTTAACATTTCTAGTGGGGTAGGTTTTTCTAATGTTCCCATACAATAATCATAATCAAAGTAATAAGCAGGACTATCAATTAATGCCTCTAAGATATGAATTGCAACATTGTATTTATCTTCATTTATATTTTTAATTGCAAAGTCTTTTAAGGTATCACTTGTTGTAATTGTATCTTTTTCATTTATTAAAATATTTATTGCTTGTTCAAAACTTAGTTTATATAATTCATTTATATTCATTTTTTATTTTTCTCCTTATATTTCATATTCGGCAATTATATTGCCATTTTGTGTTAGTTGAGTATTCCAACCTTGTAGCCATTTAACTTCGGCATAGTTTAAAGCAGTTAAATAACTTTCAAAAATAACTGCCATTTCACATCCTTCTTTTTGACAATAAACTTTATACATATTCTTTTTCCTTTTAAGCAATTTTCTTTAATTTTCTATTGGCATAAGGTAGCCATTTTTTGTTTACGAATTCTAAAACTTCATTACTTGGTTTTGTATCATTGTTGCCATAACATTGAAGCACCTTGTGTTTATTTAATGAATATTCAAGTGTTACAAAAGGTTTATCTAATTCATTTCTATTGCGAATAAAAAATATCAGAGATTCCTCTCTGATAAATTTCTGGTCGTAGTTCATTCTTCCTACACAATGATTTAGTATTTCGCCTTCTTTAATTAGGTCTTGTGGACTTGTTGCAATTATCACTGCATAATTTTCTTCTTTATTTCTTTGAAGTGAAATATACTTATTCGCAATTTTTTCAAACTTTGTGTATAACTCTTTGCGTTCCTTTCTATCTAATTCGGCTTTCTTTGAGTGATATTGGTCTATTCGTATATTGTGCCATTTCTTAAAATCGTGTGGATATTTATTTTTATCTATACTCATATCTATCTCTAAAAATTCACAAGCATCTAAATAATCTCTATATGAGTTTGTATCAGTTTCTTGTTTTTCTATATATTTTAAAAACTGTAAAACTTCACTTTTAGGAATAACTTTACTAATATGATTTGTATATATATAGTCTTGTAATAGTTCAGTTTTAGCAGTATCAAGTTTTCTCCCTTCAAGTAAAGGTAAGTTTTCTTTATATGATAAAAGTATTGCTTTTGCTGAAAAGTATGGCAGTGTTCCATATTCATTTCTAAGTATCTTAACATTTTGAATTAACCATTTTCTAAATACTTTATCTTTGCCAACTTTCTTTAATATTAATTTACTCGTAGCAAGATGTTGTAAACCAATTTTAACTAAATATTCTGCTTGTGGGAATTGCTCGTAAATTCTTAAATATTTAATAACATCGCTATACCTATATTTATCTAAAGCAGAGTATTTATATTTTTCAAACTTTAAAGCATACTTTTTATTTACAATAGGTGCATAGATATTGTAATACTTATCTTCGGCTTCGCACCATTCGTTGTAATCAAATTTTGGTTTGTATTTTGCAAGTCCTTGTTCATACCAACCAACTGAATAACCAAGCATTGTGTAGTCAATATCTTTGACTAAACATTTGTCATAATTAACGCCATGTAATATTACTTGTTTGCAAAACCATTGTTTTTGATAATGTTTACAAGCAACTGTAACTAAAACAAGTTCTTTCTTTATTTTTGTAAAATATGAATAGAAGTTAGTGCTTCCATCATAAGATTCTTTATCTCTATTTTTAATTCGTTTAATAATATAATTTGGTATAGGTTTAATATCTTTCTCTGTTATCATTTGTTTTACTCCTTTTATCTCATTTCTAGTTCTGGCAAATAGTTCATTAGTATAAATAGTGATTTTTTATCAAAAGACTTTTCAATTTGTTCTGTAGTTAAAACTTCACCTGTTTTAGTATCGACAACAACTTTGTTATTTTCATTTTCAACAACTTGTATGTTGGGTTGTTCTGTTGCCAATTGATTTTCTTCTATTTCTACTTTTTCAGTATCAGTAGTTTCTTCAAGTTCTTCATTTTTAATTTCAGTTTCGTTTTGTTCTTTTGTATTAGTTGAAAGCAAATCAAATAAACTTGCTTGTGTGTTTTCTTTTTTAGGTATTGGTTTCGCGATAGTAGTAGGTGTAATACTAGGTTTTAGTAACGCAGGTTTAAATTCTGTTCCATCTTGGTTATATAGAATTCCTTCAATGCTATCTTCTTCAAAATAGTGAATAGCCCAACTAAAAACCGTTTCGTTATCTACATAAGCACCGCTTGAACCTTTTTCACTTTGTTTTCTTGCTTCTTCAGTTGCAAATCTCCAAAAGCCATCTAGGTCTTTTTTATTTATTAAAGCTTTATTATCTTTTAAAATCTCTACACCATTATTTATTTTTTCTGCTAGAACTTCACTAGCATTTTCTTCTAAATATTGTTTGATTTGTTCTTGAGCTTTATTACTTGTTTTTAAGTTTAATTTAATCATTTGTTCTCCCTTTATTAAAATTAAAAAGAGGTCATCCTAAAAAGGACAACCTCTCCATAATAATTTATGTTCTATTAAGTTTTTAACAGGAATTATTTTCCAAGTTGGATTATTTAATAATCTGTTTGTATTTCTCTCATATGCTGGATTTTTTTCATAGTATCTAAGTTCCATTTCTGCTAACATTAAACTATCAGTTACTATGTATCTAACCATTTTCTTGCAACCTTTTTCAATGTAGCAAACTTTATAACTATATATTTTTTCTTTCATATTTTAACTCTTTTTTAAGTTCTTTTGTGCAATCATTTACTATTTCAATAACTGAGTTATAATCATACCAAAAAGAATATTCTTCTGGATGTCTATAATCTTTCCAGCAATTAAGGAAGTAAGTTAATATGTTATTTTTATAATTAATAATTACATTTATTAAACTTTTTTTAATAGGAAATTCACTCGCTTTAAGGTCATAGGTTAATGCTTCTAAATAAAAATTAATTGCTTCATAAAAGTTAATTATTATTGCTATATCATAACAGTATTTTATTAAATCATTTTTATTTAAATTCTTTAAGTTATCTATGCAGTTGTTATAATCTTTTTGTAACTTTTCATTTAGTTTCTTTTGTAATTCGTTCATTTCTTGTTTCCTCCAAGTGTTTATGCCATTCTAAATAACTTTTGTAATTAGTTTTTTTAAAAAGCATTTTGTTTACTTCATTTAATATTTGTTCTTGTGTTTTGCCAATGCAGGCAAGTGTTATTAAGTTAGTATTAGAATTAAAAATCCGTCCAAAAGCATAATCGCAAATTGAACGGATATTTTTATCATTGTTACCTATAAAATTTAAACAATAAATAGCAGTTAATATTTCTTGTATTTCTTTTGTGTTTCGCATTTTATGCCTCCTGAAAGTAATAGTCAACTTGTTCATATTCTTGTAAATTAAAGTCTTTTTTCTTTTCAAGTGAAATTGTATTCCAAGCCCAAGAGCCTATTAAGTTCTCATTAATACCGTGATAATCGCCACCACCTAAACCATTTCCTATTGCAGTGAGTAAAGATAGTGGGTGTAAACACCAACCATCTTCATCATTGTTACTTATATATTGTTTTAGGTCTATGTATATCTTTTTTGTATGATTAACTAAAAGGTATTTGTTATAATCAAATTTACTAAAAGAAACAGTTTTAGATTTAAGTTCTTTATATGTTTTATTAAAAATCATATTTAGTGTTTCAAAACTAATATTATTTGGTATTTCATTTTCTTCTAATTCATTTGCATAATCTCCGACCCAAGCAATATTTATTGGATTGTTAATTAAGGTATTGCAAAAACTATCCATAAATGAATTTCTAATCCAACTATGTTCTGTTAATTTTGCAAACATGTATTTATTATCTACTGAACGGTCATATTTAAAATAATTTTCATCTTTATCTTTAATTAAGATATTGTAATATTGTCCCATATTAAATTTTCTCCTTTAATGTTTCTAAAACTTGTTTTGTGGCATAGATACCATTGTCAGTTAATTGTCTTTGCCAAGCACTATTTTTAGGAGACCATTTGAAGCCATTACTTTTTAATATAGTCCTAATTTCTTCGCTTGGTATGTTATCAAATATGAGGCGTATTCTCATATCAGTTGCATCTTCTACAACTTTTAATCCTTCTATTTGAATATATTTGTTTGTATTTTGATTTTCAGCTCGCTCTTTTAATCTTGTGATATCATCAACTCGTTCCTTTAATCTTTTTATCTCAGCAAGATTATTTGTTAGTGCGTATGTAGGAAATGGAGAATCATACCAAGTTACATAACTCATATCAGTTTTAACTTTTTCTATTTCTTGTTCATTTAATAGTTCACAACCATCAAGAGTTTTATATTTTCTGTAATAAGCATTAACTTCTTTCATAACTTTTTGCATTTCTTCTAAGTCTGCTATTTTAGTTTTAAGTTTTTCTACTGCTAGGGTATTATCGCTATATATTGTTTTGTTAGAAATGAGATTTCTTATCTTTTTAAAATAATAGTTGTCTTCATTAAATAAATCTCCATATTCTTTCCAGAAGTTTTCTCTAGCATTATTTTGTTTTTCTTTTTTTCTTACATTAAATTTAGCCGGACCTGCTATCATTATACTTGGCATTTTACATTCAATACTGTTGTGTTTGTTTATTGCAAATGCTAATTTTTTAGTGTATTTATCTTTGTAATATTCAATTAAATTTAAAACTTCTTCGTTTATATTTTGAGGATATTTGTTAATAAGTTCATTAACATTATTTTCAAAACTAATTAAATAACTGTTATATTCATTTGTTGCTGAGTTTTCTTTATAATCACTAAAACTATTCATTTCTTTTGCACTCTTTGCAATTTCTTCGTTTATTTCATATTTATTCATTTGTTTAATTCCTTTTATATTTTTTCAAATTCGTTTATTTTAATTTTTTCTTTTGTTGGTCCATAATAAAAAAACAAGTTGCAATTATCTCCGTGTAAGTCGTATTCAATTACGCTTATTTTTCCACGATTACTAACTGCAACTTGTATTAGTTTTTTATCTAAATCAATGTAAACTATATTGAAAGTGATAAATTCTTCACCATCAAAATAGTCATATTGTTTTAAATAATATTTTGGTAATTTCATTTTTTCTTTTGTCCTTTTATTACAAAATTTTAAACCATAGAGAATAACTTGTTTCTACTTCGAGTTCTACTAATTGACCTTTGCCATTTTCAAACTCAATTTCTTCTATTTGAGTAAAGTTACCTTTAAACTCATTAGAAGTGTTTAATGTTCTATGGCAATATCTTATACAATCTTCATAAATGCGATTGCCATAGTAAAGGTTCTCATTATCAATTTCTGCAAATCCCGTAAATCTTTGAGAACCTTTTTTAGTAAATTTAATTAAACTAAATTTAACTTTTTTTCTTTCTTCTTTATTCATTTGTTTTTACCTCCTATTTAGATTTGCCTTATGGCATACCAAAAAAGAAGCATAGTTTGTCTTTATTCTAAAATTGCAAATAGAAGCAAAAGCAAACCGTTATTAAAAGTGAAAAGTAAGTAAGCAAAAAAATATTGTCTTTAAAATATTTAAAAGAAAGTGTAAAGTAAGATAGAATAACAAAAAAGCCAAGTATTGCTACTTGACTTTAAAAAACATATTAAATTGTTTAAGCGATATTTTTTAAGTTTGCTTATGCTACCAAACTATGCTAAAAAAGGGTATGCCATAAGGCAAATATAAATAGAATTATAATATTAAATAATATTGTTACAAGACCATTAAGCAATTAATAAAAATAAACAATTATTGACAATGCATTATAAAATCAATATAATGTTGCTGACTTTACTGAGGAGATAAGTGATGAAGTATAAAAATATAATTTATAATATTGTAGGATGTGTTTTCCTTGTAATAGCAGGAATTTTATTTGGTAATTTTATATTTAATAAAGCTTTCTATCTAAATTCTGGTGAAAGTAGTAACCTATTTAATTTTTTTGGAAGCCTTGTTGGGTCAATAATCTCATTGGGGGTATCACTTTATATATTTCATAGAACTATGAATGAAAATAATAAGCAACACATTAACGCAATAAATGAACAAAGTGCTATTCAAGTAGAAAACAGTTTGAGGGAAAAGTATAGCAATGAAAAGAAAATTCTAAACGAATCTTATTGCTCTTTAGAACAATATATTTATACTTCTATGAATTTTTGTATTGATGAAAATAATTATTCGGATATCATAACAAAGTTAAATGATAATTATTCTAACTATAAAAAATGTGTAAATACTATTTTAATAGAAATGAATATCCTTTCACTAAATGAATTATGTATAGGTTGCACTCTATGTGAAAATAGGTTATATGGAGATTTAGTTCGAGAATTGAAGCAAATACAACTTATTTTAAAACAAATTGATGATTATACACAGAAGATTAATTATAAACAAAACATTATATTTAATTTAGCATCAGACTATCAAAGAAAATGTAAAGACGAAAATTTGATGAATAACATTATTAATAATTTGAAGACTCAACAATCTTTAATAAAAAATTCTCAAGGGACAGAAGATAATGTTTTAGCTCAAAATATAGTGTCTTATATTAATGAAATTGAAAAATTAAGGTTAGAAAAGAAAGATATTATTCAAAAGATTAGTGTTGAAAGAAGATATATTGATAATAAATTAAATAAATTAGATAAATTAAAACTAGATTATTTTAGTGAAATTAAAAAATATTTAGAATTAACTTCAGGTTATATTAAAAATGAAATTAAGTTTGTTCGTAAAAATGGAAGAATGAATAATAATTATTGTAAGAAATTAGATATAACTGAAAGTGAAACGAAAGATTCTAAATAGTAGAGAATAGTCTAAGTTAGTAATTGTTTAGTTGTATATAATTCAAAAGGACAGCAATATGTAAAAAAGGCTGTAAAAGGCTGTAAGATAAATATAATAAAAAATAAAAACGCAACATATTGTTATAAAATAATTTTTTATATACTATATATTGTGTTTTTTGATATTTTTTATAAATCAAGCACCACCCTGATAAGGTGGGGGTCGGTGGTTCGAGTCCACT
>CAJUBT010000012.1:0-12849 GCA_910584815.1 uncultured Christensenella sp.
TTTTATGTTTTGCTTGTTATATTAAAACTTTAATGCTATACTTAAAAAAATAAATAGGAGTTAAAATTTATGGCTTTTGATTATAAAAAAGAATTTAAAGAGTTCTATTTGCCTCAAAAACAGCCTTCATTTGTTACAATACCTAAAATGAACTATATTGCGGTGAGAGGCAAAGGTAATCCTAATGATGAAAATGGCGAATACAAAAAATCAATAGCACTTTTATATTCTATTGCTTTTACCATTAAAATGAGCTATAAAGTTAACTATAATATAGCAGGGTATTTCAGTTATGTTGTGCCTCCGTTAGAAGGGTTTTGGTGGCAAGGAAATAATGAAATGATAGATTATTCTAACAAGGATAAATTTGAATTTATATCTGTTATAAGGTTGCCAGATTTTGTAACTAAGAAAGATTTCGATTGGGCAATTGCAGAAGCCGCAAAAAAGAAAAATTTAGATTTTTCGAAAGTAGAATTTTTTGAATATACCGAAGGGCAATGTGTTCAATGTATGCACATTGGTTCATATGACAATGAACCAGAAACTATTGCTGTTATGCATAATTATTTAAAAGCTAATGGTTATGGTATAGACATAACCAAATCGCGTTTTCATCACGAAATTTATTTAAGTAATCCACAAAGGTGTGATGTATCAAAATTAAAAACTGTTATTAGATTACCAATTAAAAAATTATAAAACAAAACTGAATAAAACCTAATTCCTCAAATTTAAATTTTAACATTAACCTAAAAAAATATTTTTAAACTTAAAATAAAAATCTTAGCAATTTAAAAACAAAATAAAAAGTTAATATTATAATAAATCTATTTATTTTTTTAAAATGTTTTATAAAGATTATAAGTCTAATTAATAAAAAAAAGGAAATACATTATGGAATTAAAATCAATTATGGAAAAGTTCGCAAATTCAGGCTGGGAGTTAATTGCTGTTCCAGCAAAACAATGGTTAAATGGAAAAGGAGATAAAGAAACATTAATTTCTGCAATTAAACAAGCTGATAATGAATGTGGAAGTTGTGGTTGTGAATTTGACCCTCTTTATAAAAGAGCGTTAGAATTACTTGGTTAAATTTAAATACAACAGTTTAAATTAAAAACCTTTTATTAAGCAACAGATTGTATTATTTGTATGCCTAAAATTGTTAATGTTTTAATTTAAAATTGTTTTATAATTTTGTAGTATTTTTAAATTTACATATTTTAAAAAGTTATAGTTAAAGTTTAACTTGTATTTAATATGGTACTTCTCAATTTTTTATAAATACTTAAAAAACATTAAAAATTTTATTGTAACTAAAATTAATTATAATTATTACTTTTAAGTTAACATAAACAAAGTTGTAGAAAATTAATTTATTAGTTATTTAAAAAGGATATATAAAATTTTATGAATAAAAAATTAGATATAAAAAAGTATATAACCGCAACAAACATTTTAATTATAATTCTTTTAATATTTTATTTTTTAGATCGTTTCTTGCCATTCCCAGAAGGTTATACAGGCTACAACGCTTGGGATAATGAATGTTCCGCTATTGAAAACTACATATTTGGTTATTGTGGAGGTTTGCTATCTAATTATATGGCGGTTGGTAAGGGGCTTGGCGTAAATGGATTAGAACCTTATAGGCAGTTTACATCAACTTTTTTGCACGGACATATTTTACACTTAATTGCAAATTTAGTTGCTTTATATTATATTGGAAATTACACAGAAAAGCGTTTTAGTTGGTGGTTAACCTATTTGGTTTTTTTCTTGGTTGCATTCGTGCAAGGTTTTATAACAGATGCTTTATACTTTGCAATGGCACCAGATAAAATAGAAGAATCATTAAGCACAATTAGTACAGGAGCTTCTGGTGGAATTTATGGTATAATGGGGTTATCTCTTGCTGCAATATTTTTTGACATTAAAAGCATAAAAGAAATGGATAAAACAGCAATAATAGTTTTGGCTGGGTATGGTTTTTTAACAACCTATTGGATAAGTTTTGGATGGACAACAATTTGCCATAATGTATCATTGCTTCTTGGCTTGGCTCTTGGAACTTTAATAATTCTGCCTTTCTTTATTCTCAAAAAAGGAAAGTTTGCTCCTGAAAATAAAAATTTAGAAGAAGGAAGTAAAAATACAATAAAAACATAAAGAAAAAATAAATTAATTATATTGTATAGTGTTAAAACAATAAATTTAACTTTTATAAAAATTTTATAGTAAAATATTAGGAGAAAAGATTATATGTTTAGAAAAATTTCATTAAAAGATAAAAGCTTATATTTTGAAATGGTTAAGGAGTTTTATAATTCTCCAGCAGTTTTACATACCATTCCAGATAGCTATATAGAAAATACTTTTAACGAACTTATGCGTTGTGATGAATATTTAGATTGTATTATATTTCAAAACGACACTGAGGAAGTAATGGGGTATGCACTTTTAGTAAAAACTTTTACTCAAGAGGCGGGTGGGAATGTTATTTGGTTGGATGAATTTTATATTAGAGAGAAATATCGCAGCAAAGGTTTAGGAGGAGAGTTCTTAACATACTTAAACAAAAATTTCCCGGCAAAACGCTATAGATTGGAAGTTGAACCAGATAATGTTAAAGCAAAAGCATTATATAAACGCTTTGGATACCAGCCACTTGCTTATGAACAATTTGTAAAGGAAAGTTAATTAATGCTAATATTTCTAATTTTAATAAACTTATAAACAAAAAACTTTTTATTATTAAAATTATTATTGTGATGAATAGAAAATATTGTATTACTACTTTTATATTTTAAATAAATCTAAAAATCCTTTGCTTTAGTTTTAAATGCCTTATATGTAATACTTTTCTAAATATATCATTAAGGTTTTTAAATTGCATTTTTATTAACAAATTTAATTTACTTTATTGGTTTTTAAATTTTAGCTGTAATTTTTTAATTTTCTATATAAAAAGGAAAATATTATATGAATAACCCAAAAAATAATTATTTAAATTTTACAAAAAAGATTGCAATGTTTGTTATAACTATTTGTTTAGCATTAACTCTTTTTGCGTGTGCAGACCCTGAAACACAACCGCCAGCTTGGGCAACAGAATATGCTCTTCCATCAGAAGAAAGTGTAAATTCAAAACTACTTGAAATTTATGGTTCGCAGGAAAAAACATACTTATTAAATAACACCATTCAGCGTATGCCTTGCCCAGAAAATGGTGCCACAATGACTTTTAATATGCGATATGAAGTTGATGAATATGCCAAAATAGTTTTGGAAGATGCTGTAAATGAAATTAACGAAATATTTAAAGTTATAAACCCTAATTATAAATTTGCTATTAATTATACTCCAAAGCAAGAAGATTTTGATAGTAAATATTCTATTAAAATGAATATTATCGATAATTTTTCTTCACCAACTATTATGGGAACTGCTCAAATGAGCACGGGTAAATATTTAAGTAATTTTGGAATTACTCTTAAAAATACTACTTTAGATGATTTGCGTTACCTAATGTTAACTTTTAGGCACGAGTTTATGCACTTGCTTGGAGCAGGCGATGCTTATGAAAATCCTCTAGCAGAAAAAACCACTGTAATGCAAAATTACAATAACACAAAATATCGTAATTTTTCATCTAGTGATGTTGCTTTTATAGATGCCTATTATCGCAACCCTAAAAATCCGAACTCAAATGAATTTATTAAAAATTATATTGATGAATATGAAGAAAATAACACTCATACCCAAAATGCATTATTATCTAAATGTATTCACTATGCAATGCAAAACTCAAGTTCTTCAATTCTTATCGAACAACTACAAAACAAACATTATAAAAATACACAAGAACTTGTATCTATATTACAAAAAGGTTTAAAAATCAACACAAATTTTGGTAAAAATAACATAAACTTTAAAGAACTTTCTTACCAAGAAGGTTATGAACCAGAAAAAAATTATTTTGGGTCTTTTGATGTTTCAGCAAAAAAATATTGGCACGGAATGGGTATGGGTAGTATGGGAATATCTTACACCGATTTTTCGGGTGGAATTTTGTTTGCAATGCCTAATGGTTCTGCTAATATGACACTTTTTATACAAGCAGATAATTATGTGTTAACTTTCCACATAGATGGTTTGTTTCTAAGTAGCGACTATACTTATGCAGTGACCTTTTCAGAAATAAACATTTCACTTTTACACGCCTGTACAATTAATTAATTCTTTTAATTTAAAAATAACATTATTTTATAAAATATATTTACTTTAAATTAAAAAGTAACAAAACATATAAAAACAATAAAGAATAAAATTAAAAACTACTTACAAATTTCTGTAAGTAGTTTTTTTATGCACAAAATTTGTTTAACCCAAAATAAGACAAATTAAAACCATTTATTTTATTTTCTTTTAGTTGGTTTATTGTATATTTAACTTACAAAAGGGGGCAAGGTGCAAACATATGGAGATAAAATACAGAAATTACAATAATATTCTTTATGTAATGCTAGATGGAGAACTAGATGAGCATACAGCAAAATTTACAAGTAAAAAGTTAGATGAAATATTTTTTTCTACAATTTCAAAGCAAATTATAATAGACCTATCTCAAATGAAATTTATGGATAGTACAGGTATCGGTGTTTTAATTGGAAGATACAAAAAAATGAAAGATAGAGGGGTTAGCATTTTTATTTCGAACCCATCTTATCACGCAGAAAAAATATTCAAACTAACTGGCTTATACGAAATTATGCCAAAAATATCTTAGGGGGATTATTTTATGACAATAAATAACAATATTCTAAATAAAATGGAATTAAAAATTAAAGCATTATCTATAAACGAAAGCTTTGCAAGGGCAAGTGTTTCAGGTTTTTGTTTGCAATTAAACCCTAGTTTAGATGAATTAACCGACATAAAAACAGCCGTTAGCGAAGCCGTTACAAACAGCATTGTGCACGCGTACCCTAATAAAGAAGGTGAAATTTTAATAACAGTAACCTTAAGTAAAGACACTGCAACTATAGAAATAGTTGATTGGGGTATAGGTATTAAAAATTTAGAAGAAGCAAAAAAACCTTTCTTTACCACCAAACCAGGAGATGAACGCAGCGGTATGGGCTTTACTGTTATGGAAAGTTTTATGGATAATGTTGAGGTTTCAAACACCAATGAAGGTGGTGTTAAAGTTACATTAACCAAAATTATAAGAGACCAAACAAATGCTAAAAAACAAGCGGAAAATTTTTAATATTAAAAAATTTTTTTAGGTAAATAATGTTTTACATCTAAAATATTTCTCCTAAAAAACAATAAAATTTTAAATAGATGCAATAAAAGTTTTCTTTATAAATTAAAAAAAAGGGGGTATAATTGTGCTAGAATATGCTGAAACACTTGAACTTTTAAAACAAGCAAAACAGGGCAATGAAAGGGCTAAAAATTTGTTAATAGAAAATAATTCTCCTCTTGTTAAAAGTATTGTTAGGCGTTATAGAAACAAAGGTGTGGAATATGATGATTTATATCAATTAGGCTGTGTTGGCTTTGTAAAGGCCATAAATAACTTTGATGAATCTTATAATGTTAAATTTTCCACTTATGCGGTGCCAATGATAGCCGGCGAAATAAAACGATTTTTAAGAGATGATGGCTCCGTAAAAGTATCGCGTTCTATTAAAGGTCAGTACTATTTAATGCAAAAATTTATAGATGAATATAGGCTTAAGAATGGAGAACCCCCTAATGTTGCAAAACTTGCAAGCAAATTTAGTTTAGAAGAACCAGAAGTGATGTTTATTTTAGAATCTGCTCGTATGCCTGTTTCTATATATGAAAGTTTAGATAAAGAAGAAGATGGCGGACAAGTTATTTTAGATAAATTAGCAAACTTTGATGAAGTTAATAACACTATAGACAAAATGGTTTTGATGGATACTTTAAAAAGTTTAGATGAGAATGATAGAAAGCTAATTGTGTTAAGATATTTTAGAGATAAAACTCAAAGTGAAGTTGCAAACATTTTTAATGTTTCTCAAGTTCAAGTTAGCAGACTAGAAAATAAAATTTTAAGCAAACTAAAAAACAAACTATCAAATTAAATAATGTAACAATTAAAAAATTGTTGCATTTTATTTTTTTGTATTATATAATACTAAACAGAATTTAAAAGAATGTAAAAAATTTTCTTATTTTCTGTTAAATTTACATATACTATTTACATATTATATTTTAAAAAGTTTTTAGTTTTAAACATAAAATATGCGGGGGTATGGCGCAGTTGGTAGCGCGTTTGAATGGCATTCAAAAGGTCACCAGTTCGAACCTGGTTATCTCCACCATTCTAGTTATTAACTAGGTAATTATATTATAAAAAATATAATAAGTATAATTAAGGAGGGTAACATAATTATGGCTAACAACAATAACTCAAAATCAAGTTCTTCAAGCAGTAACAGAATGTGGAGCTTAAACAAAATTTCATTTTGGACTATTGTAGCAGTTGCAATTCTTTACCTTGTTGCTATGGTTCTTTCTGCTTGTGGCGTTAGTTTAAAAGTAGTTGGGGCATTACAAGGTGTTGCAACAGCAATTATGATAACTGTTGTAACAGTTTTAGCTTGGAAATTTGTTAGAAACAGACAAATGGTTTGGAAAATCTTATACATCATATGTCTTTTAGTTGTTCTTATTGGTATAATTATTCCACTTGTTGTTTAATATTTCCAATAGAAAATTGCAAATAAGCAATTTAACAAAAAAAGTTCTATTCTGTAAGAGTAGAATTTTTTTTATTGTAATATTAAAATCAAAATTTAAATAAATTAAATGCAAATAATAATCATTTGATTTTTGGTAATTATTTTTATAATTTAACAATATATTAAATAATTAAAATTGACTACAGTTTAAAAAGTTCTACTTATATTAGACTAAATTCTATTGAAGAAAAATTAATTTCTATGTAAAATACTTTTGAAATAAATAGTAGGGAGATGCTTTTTATGAATGAGTTTGGAAATTTTTTATATTCTTTGCGTAAAGAAAAAGGGTTAACGCAACTTGAACTTGCAAAACTTTTAAATGTAACCAATAAAGCTGTTTCGAAATGGGAAACTGGGGATGCAATGCCTGAAACAAGTTTATTATTGCCTCTTTCCAACATACTTAATGTTACCGTGGATGAACTTTTGCAAGGGAAAAGACAAAATGATAAAATTTTAAATGTTAATTCTAATTTAGAGCAACAAAATGCTGGCCTAAAATCAGGTCATTTATCACAAATGTCGAACAACAAAATCAATAACGAAAATGAATTAAACAAAAATTATGATATAGATTATAATTCTAATAATCGAAATAATGTAAAGTCAGTAACTGGGTTTAATACAAATAATAATCGTTTAGTTTTTGGCAAAATGGAAGAAAAAACATTGCTTGAAAAAATAAGCGGAGCAGTTTGTGCAACAGTTGTGCTGTTAGGCATTACCATTTATTTTTTTATAGGCATATTATCAGGGGTTTGGTCTCCATATTGGGTTATAATTCCCGTTTCTGCATTAACTTGTGGAATTATTGGAATTATATTTGATTTATTTAACAAGAAGAAAAAACAACAAAAGATAGAAAAAGGTGAAAACATTTATGTATCCTCGGCTTGTGGCATTGTAATTTTATTATGCATTATTGTATACCTACTATTAGGTTCTATTTCAAACCTTTGGCATCCATATTGGATAATTTTAATTTTGGGTTTAACCTTTTGTGGAATAACAGGAGCCTTTGGCGAAGTTTATAAATATAAAAAATTGAAAGATATTGATAAACAAAATTAAAAATATATATTAATTGCTATTATAAAAAATAAAATTGTAAAGCATATAACTACACTAAAAGTAGTATTTATTTACAATGTTAAAATTAATATTTTTTTTCTAAATAAAAAAACAATTATTTAATGTAGCGGTTTTAGTTATTTTTATATTATTATACATTTTTTTAGTAAAGAAAATATATAAAAAACATTGACAAATTAACTATTAATTATTATAATACTTAGGCTATGTTATTAAATATTGTTAAAGCAAAAGCACAAAATTGTAATGATGTTCCATTTCAAACAAGTTTTACTTTAAGCGATGACCTTATTTCAAACAAAGGTTATAAGTTTTTAAGTGATATTTCTGTTAAAGGGAATATGAGTTACCAAAATGAAAAATTAATAGTTAATGCAACTGCAAACTTTAAAATTTTTGCTATTTGTGATAATTGTGGTGAAAATTTTGAAAAAAATGTTAGCTTTAATTTTCAAGAATCTTTTGTAGAAAACTATAATTCTCATAACGAGGAAGATTATTTAATAAACCAAAATACCATAGAAATTGATAAACCAGTTATAGACAATTTACTTTTAAACATTCCAACAAAAATGTTATGCAAAAATGGTTGTAAAGGGTTATGTTCAATTTGTGGTAAGAATAAAAATTTTTATTCTTGTAATTGTGAAAGTTTAGAGGACGAACTAGATAAACTAGACAATCCCTTTAATCAATTAAAAAAATAGGAGATATACAAAAATGGCAGTACCAAAAAGAAAAGTAAGTAAAGCAAGAAGAAATTCAAGAAAAGCAACTTGGACAGCACAAGCACCAACAGTAGTAGAATGCCCTCATTGCAAAGCACAAATAAAACCACACACTGTTTGCGGAGAATGTGGCTATTACAATGGTAAAGAAGTTGTTGCTGTTAAAAATAAAGAAAAAGCAGATAAATAATTAAACTAAAACAACATTTAAAAATTGTTTAGTTTTTTATTATGTAATTATAGTTTTTAATATAGGTAATGTTTTTTACTTATAAAATAAAACTTTAACAATAAAATAAAAAAGTTAATAAACTAATTAAGTAAGAAGATAGAGGTGCAGGTTTAAAAAGTAATAATTAGGTTGCAGATAATTGCCTAATTATAAAAGGTAAACTTGCCGAAATCAAAAGTTTTTAAATCTGTAAAAACTTTTGGTTGGTTTGAGGTAAAATATATCTTAAACTGTCACAGCATATTTCTGTGGAGGGCTATCAAAACAAAAGGTAATTAATAGAATATTAAGACCATAGTTTTGAAAGTTCAAAAATCTGTGGTCTTTTTTCTTTAATAAAGGTTTAAAAAATTCTAAAATATTAATAGCACTTTTATTTTAAGGCCATTTAATTTTTACTATATCAGCTTTCAATTTTATTTGAAAAAAAAAGAAGGGTTACAAAAGATGAATAATAATATAGTTAGTGAAAATGTAATAAAGTATTTTGAAACTCTATCATTAATTCCTCGTAATTCTGGTAACGAAAAAGGTATGCAAAATTATTTAGTAGATTTTGCAATATCTAGAAATTTACCTTATTTTATAGATGAATATAACAATGTTATTATTTACAAAAAAACTTGCAATAAAGAGCCAATAATTTTGCAAGCACACACAGATATGGTTTGTGTTAAAACTCCAAATTCTAAACACAATTTTAATAAAGATGCAATAAAAATTATAAAAAAAGGCGATTGGCTTACAGCACAACACACAACGCTTGGGGCAGATGATGGCATAGGGGTTGCTCTTATATTAGAAATTTTAGATACTGTTACTAGTTGCAATATAGAAGCGGTTTTTACAGCAAGTGAAGAAACAACAATGCAAGGTGCATACAAACTTAATGTAAAAAAATTAAGTGCAAAAAAAATGATTTGTCTTGATGGCTTTCAAGTTAACACAATTTTAACTTCAAGTGCAAGTTTTACCGATTTTTTGGTGAACTTTGGAACAGACCGAACTTTTATTACAAATGCAAACAATTTAAAAACTTTTAAACTTGTAATTTCTGGCTTAGAAGGTGGGCACTCAGGTTTTGATATAGATAAAAATCGTGGTAATAGTAACATTTTAATAACCGAACTTTTAAACTTAATTCCAGATGTAACATTAAATGATTTTTCTGGCGGTCATAATTATAATATTTTGCCAAGTAAAACTGAGGTGATTTTTACAACAACAACCGATAATAAAACCATAAAGCAAATAATTAAAAACTTTTATATACAAAATAAAAAGCAATATAAAACGCTTAAAATACAATGCCATAGACAACTTAACAAAACCTTAGTTTTACAACAAAGTGCAAATTTACTTGGTTTTATAAACAATTTTCAACAAGGTGTAATTAAAAGAAACGAAAATAATGAAGTAATTGCTTCACAAAACTTAAGCGAAATATCAACCGATAATGGAACAATAAAAATAGGTTTAAGAAGTAATGTTAAAACTTACGAAAAAGAAATGTTGAATAGCCTTAAGGAACTATGCCGAAAATTTAAATTTGAAGGAAAGGAAATTGACACCCAACCAAGTTTTAGCACTTTAAATAATTCAGAACTATTAAAGGCTTTAATACAAACAAATTCTAAAGCAACCGAAGTTAAAAGTCATATGGCTGTTGAATGTGGAATTTTTCAAGATAGAATAAAAAATTTAGATATTGTTATAATTTCCCCAACAATTATAGATGCTCACTGCACAACAGAACGCCTTAACATATCATCTATTGCCGAAACTTCTATTTGGCTTAAAAACTTTCTTGAAACTTATTAAAATCGAAATAATAAAAAGTTTTATTTTTCATATTTTAACAAATTTTATTTATATTTAATTTTTAACTAATAATTTAAAAATGAAAATACAAATTTAATTTGTTTTAAACCACAAAAATAATATATAATTTTATTAACCACAAAAGTAATAAGAAGCAGCATATAATATATTTTAAAAATATGTTAAAATCAAATTCATTAACAATTTATTATCAAATACTGCTAAACAAATTTATTAGTAATAACACAATTTATTAGGCAATTAACTAAAACAATGTTATAAATAAAATAAGGGAGATTAATTTATATGAATATTGCAATTGTTGGTGCAACTGGTATGGTTGGACAAAAATTTTTAGAAGTTTTACAAGAAAGAAATATAAAGGCAGATAACTTTTATCTTTATGCAAGCAGTAAAAGTGCAGGCAAAAGTGTTAAACTTTTTAATAAGGATTATACAATAATAGAACTTAGTAAAGAAAATATAATTAACAAAAAAATAGATTATGCTTTATTTTCAGCAGGTGGAAGTGTTTCCAAGGAATATGCCCCAATTTTTGCTTCTATAGGTTCTGTTGTTATAGATAATTCTAGTGCCTGGAGGAGAGATGAAAATGTACCTCTTGTTGTGCCAGAAGTTAACCCAGAAGATATTTTAAAAAACAGCGGGATAATTGCAAACCCAAATTGCTCAACAATCCAAGCAATTTTACCATTAAAAGCATTAGATGATAAATTTAAAATAAAACGCATAGTATATTCAACCTATCAAGCTGTATCTGGAGCAGGGCAAAAAGGGTATACCGACCTTAAAAATGGAATTAATGGGGAAAAACCTCAAAAATTTTCTTATCCAATTTTTTCTAACATTTTACCTCATATAGATGACTTTTTAGATAATGGCTACACTAAAGAAGAAGAAAAAATGATTTTTGAAACAAGAAAAATTTTACATAACCAAAATTTAAAAATTACTGCAACCTGTGCAAGAGTTCCAGTATTTGATTGCCATAGCGAAAGTATTAATGTTGAATTTGAAAAAGCATTTGAAATGGAAGAAGTTATTTCTGCTTTAAAAAATTTCCCTAACGTTATTGTTGCAGATGATGTTAAAAATAATGTTTACCCAATGCCATTAACAGCAACAAATAAAGATGAAGTTTTTGTTGGCAGAATTCGCCGAGATTTTAGTGTAGATAATGGTTTAAATTTATGGGTTGTTGCCGATAACATTCGTAAAGGAGCAGCAACAAACGCAGTTCAAATTTTAGAAAAATTATTAGAATATAAGAAGGAAGGTAAATAATTTATGACTAAATATGTTTTTAAAGGTAGTTGTGTTGCATTAATCACTCCTTTTAAACAAGGGAAAGTAGATTTTGAAAGTTTAGAAAAATTAATAAATTACCAATTAGAAAATAAAACAGATGCCATTTTAATTTTAGGTACAACAGGTGAGCCTGCTACTATGACTATTGAAGAAAAACATTCTGTTATAGAATTTGCTAAAAACAAAATAAATGGTAAAGCAAAATTAATTATAGGAACTGGCGGAAATAACACAGCAAAGGTTATAGAAGATAGTTTATACGCTAAAAATGTTGGGGCAGATGCTTTGTTGATTGTAACACCATACTATAATAAATGTACCCAAAATGGTTTAATTGCTCATTATAAAATGATTGCCGATGCCGTTAAAATGCCAATAATTTGTTATAATGTTCCTGGTAGAACTGGTGTTAACATAACTCCAGAAACAGCAGTAAAGTTAGCAGAAATTCCAGAATTATGCGGCATAAAGGAAGCAAGCGGCAACATTAACCAAATAGTAACCTTATGCAAAGAACTTAATGGTAAAATGGCAGTTTATTCTGGCGATGATAGTTTAAATTATTTATTTATGACCTTAGGCTCTTATGGCTGCATTAGTGTAACAGCAAATGCATTACCAAAGCAAGTTAAATATGTTGTAGATGAATGTTTAAATAATAATTATAATAAAGCACTTGCTATGCACGAAGATCTTCTTGAAATAAACAAAAACTTATTTGTAGAGGTAAACCCAATTCCTGTTAAGTATGCTTGTTCTGTTTTAGGCTTATGTGGAGGAGAAATAAGAATGCCTCTTACAGAAATTGAAGAAAAAAACAAACCAATAGTTAAGGCATCTTTAAAAAATTTAGGTTTAA
>CAJUBT010000012.1:12949-41549 GCA_910584815.1 uncultured Christensenella sp.
ATTGAAGAAAAAAACAAACCAATAGTTAAGGCATCTTTAAAAAATTTAGGTTTAAAAATTTAATTCAAAAATAAAATTAACTTTGATAATTAAAAAAAATGAATATTTAAAAACTTAAAATTAATAATTTCAAAATTTTTAAATTCGTTATATTTATAAAATTTAAAATAAAAAATATTTTTTACTTAGAAAATAAGAAGATATTTAAAATTTTATAATTTAATTAAAAAATATAATTATTTTGTTTTATAAGTTTTTAATAATTAACATTTATCATAAAAGGGAAAAAGGTAATTAATTATGAATATTTTAATTTGTGGTTTTGCTGGCAAAATGGGGCAAACAATTTATAATTTAGCAAAAAAAACTAAATACCTTACTGTAACAGAAGGTTTAGTTTTACCAGAAATGTTAGAGGACTATAAAGGTAAGTTTGAAGGGGTTAATGTTATTAGCAATATTAACGAAAGTAAATTAGCAGATATTGTAATAGATTTTTCTTTCCACACAGTAACAAAACAAGTGTTAGATTTTTGTGTTTCAAGAAACATACCTCTAGTGCTAGGAACAACAGGGCATACAAACGAAGAGTTAAAACAAATAGAAGAGGCTTCTAAAAAAATAGCAATTTTTAAATCTAATAATATGAGTGTTGGGGTTTATGTTTTAAATGAACTTATTAAAGAAGCAACAAAAAGGCTTGAAAATTGGGATATAGAAATTATAGAAAAACACCATCATCATAAGGTAGATGCTCCAAGCGGAACCGCAAAAATGATGGTTGACAGTGTTAGAGAAGTTAAAAAAGACATTAATGTTGTTGTTGGTAGAACTGAAGGGGATGCAAAAAGAAACAATAATGATGTTACTCTTCATTCCATTCGTGGTGGCGGCTATGTGGGCGAACACGAAATTGAATATGTTAGCGATAGTGAAGTAATTAAAATTACCCACGAAGCATTTTCTAAAGAAGTTTTTGCTGATGGTGCTTTAAAGGCAACACAATTTTTGTATGGCAAAAAAGCAGGGCTCTATAATATGAAAAACCTTTTTCAATAAAAATTAATAAATTAATTTGTAGGGGAAAAGTTAAAGGAAATTTAAAAAGGAAAAATGAAATGAGAAACGATATTGTTTGCAAATTTGGTGGCACATCTCTTGCAAATAGCGAGAATATTAAAAAAGTTAAAAATATAGTTTTAGGCGATAAGAAGAAATTTGTTATTGTTTCGGCACCAGGCAAAAGGTTTAAGGAAGATGAAAAAATTACCGATTGTCTTATTAATGGCTTTAATAAAAGCAAAAGTGGCGAAAACTTTGAAAATGAGTTTAACTTTTTTAAAACACGCTATTTAGAAATCGCAAACGAATTTAATTTATCTATAGATTTAACTAAAGATTTTCAAGATTTATATTCAAAATTAAAAGACCACACCGATTATGATTATGTTGTATCTCGCGGAGAATATTTTTCAGCAAAACTAATTGCTTTAATTTTAGGTTATAACTTTCTAGATGCCGCAACTTTCATAACCTTTTTAGATGATAAAAAGGTTGATTTAGAAATTTCAAAACAGAAATTTTTAACACAAATAAAGCAAAATCAAAATTATGTTATTTCTGGTTTCTATGGTGCAGATAAAAAGGGGAATATTGTAACCTTTTCTCGTGGCGGTTCCGACATTTCTGGCGCTATTGTTGCTTGCTTATTAAATGCAAAGGTATATGAAAATTGGACAGATGTTAATGGCTTTTTATCAGCAGACCCAAAACTATGCAAATCTGCAAGTTTAATAGAGAAGTTAAATTATAGAGAATTAAGAGAACTTTCTTATATGGGGGCAAATGTTTTGCATCCCGATTGTGTTAAGTTTTTAAGAGAGAATAATATCGTTTTAAACCTACGAAACACCTTTAACCCAACCTGCAAAGGAAGTTTAATTATGCCAGATAATAAAAAGTTGACACAAGATAAACTAACAGGCATTGCTGGGCAAAAGGGATTTACTATTATTCATATAGATAAATTTGATATTAACGAAAGTTTAGGTATCATTGCAAAAATTGCAAATATAATAAAAAAATATAATGTGTCTATAGAGCATATCCCAACAGGCATAGACACAGTTTCAGTAATTGCAAAAACCAAGTTTTTGTCTCAAGAAACTAGGCAGGCAATGATAAATGAAATTTATAAAGAGATAAATCCAGATAGGCTTGATGTTATAGAAAATGTTGCTTTAATTAGCGTTGTAGGAAACAAATTAAAAGATGATATAAATAGTGAAAAACAAGTATTCGATGCTTTATATTCATCAAACACAAAAATTATAACCTTAAATAAAGGAGCAGATGGAATTTCTGTAATATTTGCAGTGCCTGAAAAAACTTTTGAAAAAACTATCGATTTCCTTTATAATTCGCTTTTTAATTAAATTAAACTTTATATAATTTTATTTAAATGTCATTAACAAAATTTATCTTTTTTGTAATAAAAAAACAAAATAAAAAAAATTAAAAAAACAACATAAAAATTTTTATTTATGTTGTTTTTTTATTTGTTTAAAAATAAATTTTAATGTATAATTATTTAGTTTTAAATTGGGGGTTTCTTATGAAAATTGTAGTAGATGCTTATGGTAACGATTTAGGCCCTATAGCACCAGTTGAAGCAAGCATTAATGCTATAAAATTGTATAACGATTTAACTATAGTTTTGTGTGGTAAAAGGAAAGAGTTGGAAACAAATCTTGCTAATTTTACTTACGATAAAAACCGCATTGAAATTATAGATGCAGAAGAAGTTATAACTAACGAAGAATCTCCAACTGAGGCGGTTAAAAATAAACTTAACTCCAGTTTAGTTAAAGCTTTTGAATGTTTAAAACAAAATGAAGATGTTGCTGGCCTTGTTTCTTGTGGCAGCACAGGTGCGGTGTTAACAGGTGCTTTTTTGAAAGTTGGCAGAATAAAAGGTATTTCACGCCCAGCACTTTGCCCAATTTTACCGACTAAAAATGGTGGCAGGGTTATGCTTATAGATTCTGGTGCTAATGTAGATTGCAAACCAATAAATATTTGTCATTTTGCACTTTTAGGTTCAACTTACGCAAAAGCAATGTTTAATATTGAAAAACCTCGTGTTGCACTTTTAAACATTGGCACTGAAGATAAAAAGGGTAATGAATTTTGTCACGAATGTTTTGCAGAACTTAAAAAAATGCCAATAAATTTTGTTGGTAATATGGAAGCAAGAGACTTTTTAAGTGGAGATTATGATGTTGTTGTTTGTGATGGTTTCTATGGCAACATTTTATTAAAGTCTGTTGAAGGCACTGCATTATTTGTTATGAGTGTTTTAAAAGATAATATTAAATCCAGTTTTAAAAGTAAGCTTGGTGCTATGTTAATGAAGAAATCTCTTAGAAATGTTAAAAACACTTTGAATTATAATGCTTATGGTGGGGCAGCATTTTTAGGTGCAAAAAAACTTGTTGTTAAAGGTCACGGAGCAAGCGATGCTCTTGCATTTTTAAAATCTATTGAACAAGTAAGAACTTTGTATCTTAAAGATTTTTGTAAAACAATTGAAGAACAGCTAAGTGCCATTCAAACGGGGGAAACTAATGGTTGAGTTCGAAACAAATAAAATAGAGAAAATTATTCACTATAGTTTTAAAAATAAAGAACTTTTAAAAACGGCATTTACTCATTCGTCCTATGCAAATCAAAATAATGTTAAAAGCAATCAAAGGCTTGAATATTTAGGAGATTCAATTTTAAACTTTGTTGTTGCCGATTATTTATATAATAATTTTGATGTAGAAGAAGGGCAAATGAGTAAATGGCGTTCAAAAATGGTTAATAGTGATAATCTTAGCAGTATCATAGATAATTTAGGGTTAGACAAATATTTGCTTTTAGGCAGAAGTTTTGCCTCGCAAGAAGTTGCAAAATCTTTAAAAGAAGATCTTTTTGAAAGTATTGTTGGGGCAATCTACTTAGACACTAGCATAGAAAAAGCCAAAAGATTTGTGTTTAGATTTATAGATGTAAAAAAATCTGTTAAGAAAAAAAGCATAGACTATAAAACAGCATTACAAGAAGAAGTACAAAAAGTGAAGGGGAGTAACTTAGTTTACATAACCTACGAACTACCAAACAATCCAGGTAATTTTTGTGCAGAAGTATATGTAAACGATATTTTTATTTCAAGCAGTGTTTCAACCACAAAAAAACAAGCTCAAATAGAATGTGCCAAAATTGCATTGCAAGAAAAAACAACTTTAAAAGAAGCTCTTAAAGGTAATTAATAATGCAAAATAAGTATATTTAGGTTTTTAAATAAATTTTATTTTTAATTTAAATCAAACCTATTTACACTCAAAATTATTATAAAAACTTTCAATAGTTTTATAAAATCAATAAAAAATTTAAAAAGTTAAAACATAACTGCTATTAAAAAACTAAATTTTAAAAGTTAAAAAATATTAAATTTTACTAAAAGGAAAAACAAAATTGAACTTCAAGAAGATAGAATTAGTAGGCTTTAAATCTTTTGCTGACCGTATTGAAATTAAATTTGAACCAGGTGTAACTGGTATTGTAGGACCTAATGGTTGCGGAAAATCAAATGTTTCCGATGCTATTAGGTGGGTTCTTGGCGAACAAAGTTCTAAAAACTTGCGTGGTAATAGTATGCAAGATGTTATTTTTAATGGAACTGAAAAGCGTAAAAGTTTATCATATTGTGAAGTAACCCTTGTTTTTGATAACACAAAAAGGTTCTTTAACCTAGATTTTGATGATGTTTCTTTCACCCGTAAACTTTATAGGTCTGGTGAAAGTGAGTATATGATTAATAACACTCCTTGCAGACTTAAAGATATTACAACCGCTTTGCAAGATTCAGGTATCGGTAAAGAAGGCTATTCAATTATAGGTCAAGGTAAAGTTGAAGAAATTATAAGCGCAAAGCCAGAAAATCGTAGAACCATATTTGAAGATGCGGCAGGAATTTCCAAATTTAAGCAAAGAAAAGTGGAAGCCGAAAGAAAATTAGACCGCACACAAGAAAATTTAAACCGTGCATTAGATGTTATTGCTGAACAAGAACGCCAATTGGGGCCATTAAAAAAACAAGCAGAAAATGCTAAATTATTTTTAGGTTTTAAGGAACAATTAAAAACCCTTGAAGTTAATGCGTATATCTATCAGTACGATTCTGCTAGCGACACTAAACAAGTTATACAAACCAAAATAGATGGCTTTGCTGAAGAACTTGCAAATAAACAGGAATTGCTAGATAATGCAAATAATGCTTATAATAGTAAAATGGATGAAATTTCTCGCATAGATAAAACTCTTCAAAATTTAAATGATAACATTTTAGCTATGACTGTTAAACTTGAAAAGCGTGCTGGCGAAACAAATGTTTTAAAAGAAAGACTAAAATTTTTAAGTGATGAATGTGAAACTTTATCAAATCAACTTCAAAAAGAAAATCAAAATAAAGATAACTATCTTAAATTAATAGAAACTAACGAGCAAGTTAAACAAGAGAAACAAAATATTTTAAAGGAAGTTAACTATAAATTAGTAGACTTAACAGAAAGATACCTAAAAATTGTTGATGAATTAACAACCAGTGAAGATGAAGCAACTAGAAAACAAAAAGAAATGATAGATGAACTTTCTAAAATGACAGATATCAAATCTAACATTTCAGCACTTAATGCTCAAAAAGAAGCTTATCAAAATAATATAACAGACTTAGAAGGCAGAATATATTCTTTGCAAACAAGAATTAAAGATAAAGAAACTGCACTTCAATTTGCTACAGCTACTGCTAGGAATGCCGAAGAAGCCCACGCAAAACTTGTTCAAGAAAACGAAATTCTTCAAGGTAACATAAATAACACAAAAAATTCGTTAAGAGAAATTAACGATAAAATAACCCAATCAACTTCTAACATTCAAATTTTGCAAAATCGAAAAAAAGTTTTAGAAGATATGCAAAAAGATTTTGATGGCTATAACTATTCCATTAAACGCTTAATGCAAGATAGTAAAACTCAAATTGAACTTCAACAAAAAATTGTTGGGTTAGTTGCCTCTTGTATGACAATCCCAAATGGGTTTGAAACAGCAATAGAAACAGCACTTGGTGGAGCAGTACAAGATATTATTACCCGCAATGAAGAAGATACCAAATATTTAATTAACTACTTAAAACGCAATAACTATGGCAGAGCAACATTCTTGCCAATTTCATCTATGAAAGTGCGTTTATTAAACGATGCTGAACTTCAAACTGTAAGAAGAAACAACACCTATGGCGTTGCATCTTCTATAATTAAATACGATAATTCTCTTAAAAACATTTTTGAGGCATTATTAGGTAGAACTGTAATTGTAACTAACATAGACCTTGCAGTAAACCTAGCAAGACAATCTAACTTCTCATTTAAAATTGTTACTTTAGATGGCGATGTTATTAACCCTCAAGGTTCAATGTCTGGTGGTAGCAAAAAGGCTAACACTTCAAACCTTTTAATGAGAGACAATGAAATTGAAAATATTTCTGCTCAAATCATTAAATTATCAACCGTATTTAACGAATTAAAAACTACTAAAGCAAATTTAGAAAATACACTTTCAACATTAAATTCTCAGGCAGAAGCATTAAACGAAAAAATTATTGTTGCCCAAATTGAAAGCGCTAAACAATCACAAAACCTAGAACAACTTAACATTTATGTGGATGAACTTAATAAAGAACGCATAAATTTAAGCCAAGAAAGAATAGACTTTTCTTCTAAGATAGAAGTTATAACAAATGCAATTAACAACTCAGGAATAGATGAAAATGCAACTTTAGATGGCTCTACAGAAATAGAGAATAATCAAAAAATATTTGCAACTTTACGCGCACAAAGAGATGAACTTCAAAACGAAATTACAGAAAACAAAATAAAGAAGACCTCTCTAGACAGCGAAATTGCTGCCATAGATGCAGAAATAGAACGATTAGACAATTCCATCAACCAAACAAATTTTGCAATTATAGACATAAGAGAGAACTATGATAAAGCAGCAACCACAGTTGAAGAAATTAAAAGAATGGTAGATGCAACTGTTGAAGAAAGCGATGATAGAGAAACAAAACTTGGCATAGATGAAGCAAAAGCAAAGTTAAATAATTTAGATGCAACTAAACAAAATTTGCAAGAAGCAATTAAAGTTTTAGATGAAGATAAATCTAGATTAATGACAGAAATAAATTCTGTTCAAGAAAGAAAATATCAACAAGAAATGGCACTTGCAAAAGTAGATACTGATATAGAAGCAATGCAAGAAAAGATTTTTGAAGACTATGAACTTACATACGACCTTTGCTTGCCATTAAAACAAGAAGACTTTGACATTAAAGTTGGTATGACAGAGATAAACAGAATTAAACGAGATATTAATAAACTTGGATATATTAATGTTAATGCTATTGAAGATTGTAAAGACCTTCTTGAAAGATATGAAGCCTTAAAGGCACAAGCCGATGATTTAACAACCGCTAAGGAAGATTTAATTAGCATAATTAAAGAATTATCAACCGAAATGATTACTAGATTTGAAACCGAATTTACAAAAATTCAAGAAAACTTTACAAAAGTATTCCGTGAATTATTTGGTGGCGGAAATGCAAAACTGTTATTAACTGAAGCTGAAGATCCGCTTCAAGCAGGTGTTGAAATTCACGCAGAACCACCAGGGAAAAAACTTCAAAGTATAACTCTATTAAGTGGTGGCGAAAAAGCCTTAACTGCTATTGCAATTTTATTTGCAATACTAAAATTAAGACCAATGCCTTTCTGCTTGCTAGATGAAATTGAAGCAGCTTTAGATGACACTAATGTTTCAAGGTTTGCCCAATATCTTAAAAACTTCTCTAAAGAAACTCAATTTATTGTTATAACTCACAGAAAACCAACAATGATGTTAGCCGATTCATTATATGGTGTAACAATGGAAGAAAAGGGTGTAAGTAAAATTGTTTCTGTTAAACTTAGTGAAGCAATTAAAAACTCCTCTGAAGAACAAAAAGATAATAACGAAACTGTTAGTGCTTAAGTTAAAAATATTTAGTAATGTTGTAAAATATTTATAATTTTTATATTAATTTCTTTTAACTTTAACAAACTTAAATAAAATTTTCAATTATTTAAAGGAAATAAAAATTTAAAATAATGTTTAAAATAATAACTAGAAAGATAATAAAAAAAGGTTCTAATTAAACATTAATTAGTATTTTGCTAAAATTTACTATAAAAATTTTATAAAAATGTATTATTTAAAAAAAAATAAATTATTCTAAAAATTTAAAGGTTTGATATTATGGGATTATTTGCAAAAATTAAAAATGGACTTAAAAAAACAAAAGATTCATTCATTTCTAAATTAAACGCTGTTTTTCGTGGTGGAGATATAGATGAAGAATTTTATGAAGAACTAGAATTTGTGCTTATAAATTCAGATATGGGCACAGCAACTTCTAGTGAAATTATAAAACTCTTGAAACAAACTTTAAACGAAAAACATATAGTTAAACAAGAAGAGGCAAGAGGAGAACTTAAAAATATTTTAAAACAAGTGTTGCAAGATTGTAAACCTCAAGAATATTCTTATCCTCTAATAATAACAATAGTAGGTGTAAATGGTGTTGGCAAAACAACAACTATTGGTAAACTTGCAAACTATTTTAAAAATAAAGGGAAAAGTGTAACTCTAGTTGCAGCAGATACCTTCCGTGCAGCAGCAGCAGACCAATTAACTGAATGGGCTAAAAGGGTAGATGTTAAAATTGTTAAACAGCAAGAAGGTGCAGATGCTTCTGCAGTTGTTTACGATGGTATTGCAAGTGCGAAAGCAAAAAAGACAGATGTGTTAATTGTAGATACCGCTGGCAGACTTCATACAAAAGTTAACTTAATGGAAGAACTTAAAAAGATTTTTAGAATAGAAGAAAGAGAATATCCAGAAGCAATGAAATTAAACCTTATTGTTGTAGATTCAACAATTGGGCAAAATTCTCTTGTTCAAGTTAATGCTTTTAAAGATGCAATTGGCATAGATGGTATAGTGTTAACAAAACTAGATGGAACAAGTCGTGGGGGAATTGTGTTCCCAATTTTAAAGGAACTTCAAACTCCAGTTTACTTTGTTGGGGTTGGTGAAGGAGTTAACGATTTAGAAGAATTTGATGCAAATAGTTTCGTTGAAGGTATATTATAAATTTTATGCCTTTTGCAAATTAATTTATGTTAATATGCTCATATATCAATAAGTTTTACAAATATTATAAAGCATTTAAAATAAATTATATTAAAAAATATAAATTAAAATTTAACTTAAACCAAATTTAATTAATATTTTCAAAATTTATTAATATATATCTTTTTGTAAAATTCTTACAATTTTTTTAATTTTAAAAATAAATTCTATTGACAATCAAATCTAAATAAGTATAATAATGTATGTAAAGTAAAAATACTTTACATACATTTTTTTAAGTTGGTTAAAAAATAATGGAACTTGAAACAAATTTAAAATTAAGTTTACTAGCAGAACTTTACAAAAATTTGCTAACACAAAAGCAACAACAAATTTTAAAAGACTTTTTAGATAATAATTTATCTATAACAGAACTTGCAATGGAATATAATTCTTCAAGGCAAGCAGTTAACGATTTATTAAAAAGAACCTTTAAAGTGCTTGAAGATTATGAAAATAAACTTAATCTTTTAAATAAATTTCAAGAAATTAAAAACAATGTTTCAATATGCCAAAACTTAATTGAAAACACAAAAGATAATTGTAATTTAAACCAACAATTAAAAATTCAACTAAATAAAATTTTGGAGGTAATGTAGAAATATGGGAATGTTTTCAAACCTATCACTTAGGCTTAATCATATTTTTTCTCACCTTACCAAAAGAGGAAAACTAACAGAACTAGAAATAAAAGAGGCTATGAGGGAAGTTAGAG
This sequence comes from uncultured Christensenella sp., assembly GCA_910584815.1. Lineage (GTDB taxonomy): Bacteria > Bacillota > Clostridia > Christensenellales > UBA1242 > UBA7862. Next base: position 22,992 of record CAJUBT010000012.1, read on the forward strand.
TAGCATTACTTGAAGCCGATGTTAACTTTATGGTTGCAAAACAGTTTATAAACAGGGTTTCCGAAAAAGCAATTGGGCAGGGTGTTCTAAACAGTTTAACCCCTGGCCAACAAGTTATTAAAATTGTTAATGAAGAACTAGTTTCACTTATGGGGACTACAAATTCAAAACTTGCAGTTTCTCCTCAATTACCAACAATAATAATGCTGTGTGGTCTGCAAGGCTCTGGTAAAACAACTATGAGTGGTAAATTGGCAAACCTTTTAAAAGGTCAAGGCAAAAAACCGATGCTTGTTGCTTGCGATATTTATAGACCAGCTGCTATTAATCAGTTGCAAGTTGTTGGTAAAACTTGTAATACAGAAGTTTTTGAAAAAGGCACACAAAATCCAACAAAAACCTGTAAGCAAGCAATTGAATATGCAAACAAAAAAATGTATGACACTTTAATTATAGATACAGCGGGCAGGCTTTCTATCAATCAAGAATTGATGGAGGAATTAAAAGATTTAAAAAAAGAAATTAAACCTACTGAAATTTTGCTTGTTGTTGACTCTATGAACGGTCAAGAATCGGTTAACGTTGCAAGTCAGTTTAATGATGCCTTAGATATAACTGGTGTGATTTTAACTAAATTAGATGGCGACACTCGTGGCGGTGCAGCACTTTCAATTAGTGAAGTTGTTAAAAAACCAATTAAATTTTGTGGTACTGGTGAAAAACTTGCCGATATTGAATCATTTCATCCAGACAGAATGGCATCTAGAATACTTGGTATGGGAGATGTTTTAACCTTAATTGAAAAAGCACAAAACGCTGTTTCAGAGGAAGAAGCAAAAAAGTTAGAAAAGAAGTTTAAAGAAAACGCCTTTACCTTTGAAGATTATTTAACTCAAATGGAAAGCATTAATAAAATGGGCAATATTAATGACATTTTAGGAATGATACCTGGGCTAGGTAATAAACTTAAAGGTGCAACAGTAGATGAAAAGGAACTTCAAAGAAATAAAGCCATAATTCAAAGTATGACAAAACGCGAACGCCTAAACCCAGACTTAATTAAAGGTAGCCAAAAAAAGAGAATTGCAAGTGGTAGCGGAACGCAAATACAAGATGTTAACAGGCTTTTAAAACAATTTGAACAGTCTAAACTTATGATGAAACAAATGAAAAATGGAAATTTAAAAAATTTTAAATTTTAACAATATTAATTTAATTGCTTAAATGTTTCATTATATTTAGTTAAAAAATATTTTTCAAAAATTATGTTAAACATATTTAATTAATTATTAAAAAATATTTACAATAAAAAAAATTATTCATTTTATACAAATAAAATTTTTAAATGGTGAAAATAACCACGAACTCAGTTTTTTATGTTTTTTTTATAAAAATTAAATTATAATTTAGTTTTTTTTAAAAAAAATTTTTAATACAAAATAAGAAAAATTCTAAAGGAGAAAAATTAAAAATGGCAGTTAAAATTAGACTTACAAGATTAGGAGACAAAAAAAGCCCATTCTATAGGGTTGTTGTTGCAGATTCAAGAACATCAAGAGATGGAAAGGTTATAGATAACCTTGGATATTTTAATCCTCTTATTGAGAAAGACAACATTAAATTAGATAAAGAAAAAACTTTAACTTGGATTAAAAATGGTGCTCAACCTACCGAAACAGCAAGAACATTGCTTGTTAAAGCAGGCATTGTACAAGATGCAAAACCATATTCAAGTAAAAAGGTTACTCCTAAAAAGAAAGATGCAAAAAAATAATTTCTTTTAAAAGGGGTAAAAATTAATGGAAGAATTAATAAAATATATTGTTGAAAACCTTGTTGAAAAAAAAGAAGCTGTAAAAGTTTCATCTAAACAAGAAGATAACGCAGTTATCTTAGAAGTTTCTGTTGCAAGCGAAGATGTTGGCAAGGTTATAGGTAAAAATGGCAAAGTGGCACAGGCACTTAGGTCTATTTTACATTCTGCATCTTATAAAGATACAAAAAAATACATCTTAAAAATTAAATAGTAACTTTTTGCATTTTTTATATAAAGAGAGAAAAATGTTAAATTTAGAAATAGCAAAGGTTTTAAAACCACAAGGAATAAAAGGTGAAATTAAGGTTGAATGTTATACTTCCAACCTTGATTTTTTAATGTCACTTAAAAATTTTACAATTGAAAGTGTTACATATAATATAACAAACATAAGAGTTCAAGGTAAATTTGCTTATATTAAAACTGAAGAAATTAACAATATGACAGAGGCGGAAACTCTAAGAGGTAAAATTTTGGTTGTTCCAAAGCCAGAGGATAATAAAGAAGAAGACTTTGAATTTTATATTGAAGATTTAGAAAATTGCCGTGTAGAAGATGAAAATGGCAATCTTATAGGTTTTATAGATAGTGTTGAAAAATATGGTTCTGCAGATATTATAAATGTAAAGTTAGGTGGAGGAGTAAGAAGTTTTCCTTTCTTAAAAACTATTTTTAAAAGTTTAGATACAAAAAATAAAATAATTGTTGTTTTTAAACAAAAGTTAGATGAGGTTTTAGTATGAAAATAGATATTTTAACCTTATTTCCTGAAATGTTTGATGCTCTTAATTGTAGTATTTTAGCAAGAGCACAAAAAAATAATTTAATAGATATTAGCATTACAAATATTAGAGACTATACAAAAAATAAAAATAAGCGATGCGATGATTATTCCTATGGTGGTGGTGCAGGGATGATTATGACACCGCAACCATTATATGATGCAATAAATGCTGTAAAAAAAATTAGTGGAGATGGTTATGTAATATATCTTTCTCCTAAGGGCACTTTGCTAAAACAAGGTAAAGTAGAAAAATTAGCAAAAGAACATAATCACTTAATTCTTGTTTGTGGTCATTACGAGGGTATAGATGAAAGAATAATTGAATTATGTGTAGATGAAGAAATTTCTATAGGCGATTATGTTTTAACAGGTGGTGAATTGCCAGCAATGGTTTTAGTTGATGCCGTTGCAAGATATATTCCCAATGTTTTGGGTAATGAAGAAACAACAAATGAAGAAAGTTTTTCAACCAATGGTTTGCTTGAATATCCTCAATATACAAGACCAAGCGTGTTTATGGGGCTTGAAGTTCCACAAGTTTTACTTAATGGCAACCACGGCGAAGTTGCAAAATGGAGAGAAGAACAAGCAAAAGCCTTAACAAGCAAAAGACGCCCAGACCTATTAAATAAAGATAAAAAATAATTTGTATTTTAACAAATTTATAAAAACTATTTTATCTTAATTTTAAAAATAAAAATTTATAAAAAATTTGTTTATAGTTATAAAATTATTTTAACTAATGGTATTTTTAAAATTTAAATTTTAAAACCTAAAAAGAGAGGGGAAAAAATGGAAAAAACATTTGCAATATTAGAAGTTGGCAGTACAAACACAAAAACACACATATATGCTGGTGAAAAATTAATATATGAAAATACAACAACAATAAAATTTAAAAAACATTATAATGAAGAAAATAAAATTAAAGAAGAAGATTTAAATTGTTTAATTAGTCTTATAAAAAAGGCTTATGAATATACTCAAAATGTTAATGTTTATGGTTGTAGCATTTTTAGAAGTTTAAGCAATCAAGAGTTAGACGAAGTTAATAATTTATTGTATAAAAATTTTAAAATAAATATTCAAGTTGTCTCTCAAGAAGATGAAGCTTTATATACTGCATTGGGTTGTTACGGAGATATTAATTATAATGGAAAAATTTGTGTGTTTATAGGTGGTGGTGGCTCAACTGAACTTATTTTTATAAATAATAAAAAAGTGACTTCTAACAAATATTTTAATTTTGGTGTTGTTAAAGTTACAAGTAATTTTCCATCCTTAAAAGAAGATGTTGCCGACTGCACATTCGATGAAGTTTATGACTATGTAAACCTTTTAATTGGCGATATTGAAGAAAACGCTGACATATTAATTTTAGCAGGTGGCGACCACTTGTTCTGGTATGAAAGTGCAAAATTTAAAATGTTAGAAAATAGTCTTTATAAAAGCATAAATCAACCTTACATAATAAACCAACAAATGAATGATGAATATGATAGGTTAGCAATAACAAAACCTTTAAACCAAATAAGAAATTCAACAAATAATCCTGCTTGGTTTGATGATGTTAGGTCTATGAAAGTTATAACTAATTTAATTTCTCATAAAATAAATGCAAAATTTATTATTCCTACAAAAATAGGTATGGAACAGGGAATTAAAAATAAACTATTAAATTAAATATTAATTTTTTAACACAAAAATAAAAGGAAAATTAATATGGACTATATAATTAGGTTAGCAACTATTGATGATTGCAAAAATCTAGCTGAATTAAAACAAAGGGTTTGGGCAGAAACATACAGAGGTATTTATTATGACAATATAATAGATAATTTTAATTATCAAGAAGCCGAAGATGTGTTTGTTAATATTTTTAATAATAAAAACATTTCACTTTATGTGGTTGAAAGCAACAATAATCTTGTTGGATATATGAGTGTTGGTAAACCTATAATTGAGTTTGGGAACTATGAACAAGAAATTGGCTTGTTGTATCTTAGAAAATCATTCCAAAAAATAGGTCTTGGTAAAAAGTTGTTTAACTTAGCACAAAAAGAAATTAAAGAGAAAGGTTTTAATAATTTTTTTGTTTCTTGTAATAAGTATAATTTAAATGCAAGACAATTTTATGAAAAAATGGGCGGAAAATTAATCTGCGAAGATGCCGATATCGATAATAAAAGAAAAGTTCAAGCAAAATATCATTATGATATTATTTAAATCTCGTTTAAACTTTTTATTTAGTTAAATTCTTTTTTCATAATAATATAAAGAAAATTTAACTATTTATCAAAATTAGTTTAAAAAGATTATTTAAATTTGAATTTGGTTGAGTTTTATTTTACAATTTATAAGGAACTAAAAGTATGAAGATGAAACATTTTATAATAGTTAAATTTAAAGAAGAAGTAAATAAACAAGATTTAATAGCCCCAATTAATAAACTATTTAAAGAAACTTTAAAAATAGAAGGTGTTTTTGATGTGATTTTACATCTTTCAAATTCTACTTTACCAAATAGATATGACATTATGATAGAAATGATTCTTTCTGAAACAGGTTTAAAAAATTTTGATAAATCTGAAATTCACCTTAATTGGAAAAAAGACTATGGAAGTTTTATTTTAAATAAAGCAATTTTTGATTGTGAAGCATAGTTTTAAATTAAATTTTCTTAAATTTATGTAACTAATATAAAAGCAAAGGAGGTTATAGGTAGTGGAAGATAATAATTTAGAAAACTCTTCAAAAACAAACATAAACTGGTTTCCAGGACATATGACAAAAGCTCTAAGAGAAATGGAAAAAGAACTTAAACAAATAGATGTTATTTTTTACTGCCTAGATGCCAGAGCTCCAATTTCTTGCATAAACCCAAAACTATCAAAACTTGCCGAAAATAAAAAAATTATTTATGTAATAACAAAAAGTGATATGGTAGAAAATAACAAGTTAGAGCCATTTAAAAGAAGGCTTACCACTTCAAATTCTATAGCTGTTACTTTAAATGGTACAGAGAGTAATTCTACCAAAATTTTATATGACAAAGCTAAATTTATTTTGAAAGATAAAATTGAACTTAAAAAACAAAAAGGACTTAATTTTTCTATCAAAGCAATGGTTGTAGGCGTTCCTAACGCTGGGAAAAGCACCTTAATTAACAATTTCTGTAAAAAGGCTAAAACTATAACAGGCAATAAAGCGGGCGTTACAAGGGGAAAACAATGGGTTACTGTTGATGATAACTTAATTTTATTAGATACTCCAGGAACTCTTTATCCTAGTTTTTCTAGTAATAAAATTGCTAGAAACCTTGCCTATATAGGTAGCATAAAAGATGAGGTTTTAGACACAACAAATTTAGCTTTTGACTTTATAAAAGACATTATAAAGATAAATAAAAAATTTCTTGAAGATAGATATAAAATAACAATTTCTGAAACCGATGAAACGCTTGATGTGTTTGATAAAATATGTAATGCTAGAAAATGTTTTTCCCGTGGTGGCGAATTAGATTACGATAAATGTGCAACATTTATTTTAGATGATTTTAGGAAAGGTAGGCTTGGAAAAATAATTTTAGATTAATTTTTAGTCTCAAGTTAGGTTAAAAAAATAGTTTTGTTTTGCCTATAAATTAACACTAAAAATTTATTTATTGCATATTTAAGTTTTTATGAATTGATTGTTTAAAAAATTTTATAAGAAAAAAATTTAATTCATATTTTTTTAATTTTAAAATATGTAAAGTGGTTTAAAGTAAAAAACAATTTTTAAAAGTTATTAAGGTTTATTTTATGTTCAGTTATGAAAATAAGTATAAGAATATAGGTTTGATTGCAGGAATAGATGAAGCAGGTAGAGGTCCTCTTGCTGGTCCAGTTGTTTGTGCCTGTGTTATAATGCCTTTAGATAAAAATAAAATTATTGATGGAATAAATGATAGTAAAAAATTAACAGCAAAAAAAAGAGAAGAACTCTTTAATAAAATTATTTCTGTTGCTATCGACTATTCAATTGTTCAAGTAGATGAAAAAACTATAGATGAAATAAACATTCTTCAAGCAACAAAATTAGGAATGAAAAAGGCACTGGAAAGCCTTAAAACAAAACCACAAGTTGTGTTGATTGATGCAGTTAAAATAGACACCAACATAAAACAGGAAAATATTGTTAAGGGTGATTCTTTATCTTATAATATTGCAGCGGCCTCAATTTTAGCAAAAGTATTTCGAGATAGGCTTATGGTGGAATTTGCAAAAACTTATCCTAATTATGCTTTTGAAAAACATAAAGGTTATGGAACAAAAGAGCATATTAATGCATTAAAAAAATTTGGTAAATGTAAAATTCATCGCGATACCTTTATAAAAAACTTTTTTTAAAATTATAAAAAACAGTAGGTAAATTTATAGTTATAATAAAGCATAAAGGAATTTTAACAAATAACAATTTTTAAATATAGTAATTAGATTTTGTTTTAATAAAGGAAAATAAGTTTTATAAAATGAAAAGTCATATTAAAACTGGCAGGGTTGGCGAAAGTTTAGCATTAAGCTATTTAAAAAATAAAGGCTACAAAATTTTAGAAACCAACTATAAAAATTTAATAGGGGAAATAGACATAATAGCCAAACAAAAAGATTGTATAGTTTTTATTGAAGTAAAAACAAGTGCTTCACTTAAATATGGGCAACCAAAAGAACGAATTAATTTTTACAAAGTTAAAAAAATTAAAAATGTTGCAACTTTGTATTTAAAACAAAAACTATTATTTAACAAAGTTGCTGTTAGGTTCGATTGCATTGAAGTGATAGGAGATACATTAAATTTTGAAATTGAACATTTAGAAAATGCATTTTAAAAAAATAATTGCAAGTTGTGTTGCAATTTTTTTGTTTTTTTGCTATAAATAATGTATACATAAAAAAGGAGTAATTTTTTAAATATGAAAAAATTAAAATCAATTTTAGTTTCTTTAAGTTTGGTTTTATGTTTCTTGTTTTTAACAGCTTGTGGTGGTGATGGTTTGCCTAAATTCCCAAACCAATTAAATTCAAAGCCTACAATTAACACCTCTGGCGAATACAATACAACTTTAACTAAAGAAGAGTTTGATAACGAATTAACAAAAAATTCAGGAGATGAAACAGAAAATAAAGAGACTATTTTAGAATATGATGCTAATGTAACTGGTATTCAATATTATATGAAAGCAAATTTAGGTGGAATTCCAATAGAATTTAACACAATAATGAAATTTACAAACAACAAAGATTCTATAGAATTATCTCAGGTTGCAATGAAAATTAATATGAATATGTCGTTTGGTACTACTCAACCTGTTCCTGTTGAAATTTACGCTTTTATTAAAGATATTAACGAGAAAAAATTATATACCCAAACCAAAATGTCTAACATCATTGAAAAAGGTTTTTATACCTTTGATAGTTTTGATGATGTAAATTCTTCTGGAATGGAAGATATGCAATTTGATTTAACAAACATTTATGAAATTATTAATAACTATACCACTGGCATTATAGACAATTTAAATTATAAGAAAACAGAAAAAGATGCTAATGGAATTGTTAAGTATAATTTATCTTTTAATGCTATAGGCGAAACAAACACAACTACTTTACTTGAAGAATATGAAAATAATTCAACAATGGAAGCACCTACCTATAGTAATGTGAATATATATTTAATTGTTAAAGAAGTAGATGATAAAGCATACTTCCAAGGGTTTAGTGTAGAAGCAAAAGGGCAAAGCGTTCAAGAAAGTGCTAGTATGAACTTTTCTGCAGAAATGATTGTGTCGCTATTTTCTGGGAATATAGAATTTCCTGATTTTAACGATTATACCTTTATTTCCCATATAAATGGGCAAAATACTGTAATATAATTTTAATATTAAAATAATAATGTTATATTTTATAAAAATAAATAAACTAATTTAAAAAAACACTTGCAATTTTTGTTACAATATGATATTATTACTTGCAATTTTGAAGGAGGCACTCTAAAATGAATCTTATTGATGTTATTGAAAAAGAGGCTGTTAAAGAAAATATCACATCTTTTAATGTTGGTGATACTGTAAAAGTTTTTTATAAAATTAAAGAAGGCAATAAAGAAAGAGTTCAAGGTTATGAAGGAACTGTTATTGCTAAGAGAAATGGCGGAATTAGAGAAACATTCACCGTTAGAAGAGTATCTTTTGGCGTTGGAGTAGAAAGAACATTCCCATTAAACAGCCCTAAAATTGATAAAATAGAAGTTTTGAAAAAAGGTAAAGTTAGAAGAGCAAAACTTTTCTATCTTCGTGACCTTTCTGGTAAAGCAACAAAAATTAAAGAACAAAAGTAAGTTTGGTTTTTTAGCCTTTTTGCATTTGTGTTTTTTTGCTTGGCTTTTAATTAAAAACTAAAACCTATTCTTATTAAAAGAGTAGGTTTTTATTTTTTAATTTATATATCAATAAACCCTATTATTTAAATTAATTTAACACTAATTAGAAACTTTTAAAAACAACCTAAAAATATTTTCACTTGAAAATTAACAAAAAATTCATATAATTATTTTTAAAGGAAATTTTAAACATTATGTTATCTATTATAAATTCACTTGGACTTGTTGGCTTGAATGGTTATTTAGTTAAAGTTGAAATAGATGTAAATAAAGGTTTGCCATCTTACGATATTGTTGGTTTAGGGGATACAGCAATAAGGGAAAGTAAGCAAAGGGTAGCCTCTGCTATTAAAAATCAACATTATATTTTTCCTATAGAGAAATTAACAATTAACCTAGCCCCAGCGGATATTAAAAAAGAGGGATCCTATTACGACCTTCCAATATCAGTTGGAATTTTAACTGCAACCAATCAAATAACAATGCAAAAGGAAGAACTATCAAATTACGCTTTTATTGGTGAATTATCTTTAGATGGTTCAATAAGGCAGGTAAAGGGTGTTTTGCCAATGCTTATATCAGCACGAATGCTTGGCATTAAAAAAGTTATTGTTCCATACGAAAACATAAACGAAGCTTGTTATATAGATGGACTAGAGGTTTATGGAATAAAAAATTTAGAAGATGTTGTTTTATTTTTAAATAAAGAAAAAAATATTACTCCAGCCCAATGTGTTTCTTATAGCCTAATTAAAAGTAGAACTTTATCTGTGGGAGATTTCAGCCAAATAAAAGGGCAGTCTAGTGCAAAGCGTGCATTAGAAATTTCTGCAGCAGGTGGGCATAATGTTTTAATGATTGGACCTCCAGGCAGTGGCAAAACAATGTTGGCAAGGGCTTTTCCAAGCATATTGCCTGATATGACTTTTGATGAAGCTTTAGAAGTAACTAAAATTCATAGTATAGCTGGCACCTTAGATAGCAACACTGGAATTTTAACCGAACGCCCCTTTAGATGCCCTCATCACACAACAACCACAGTTGCCCTTACAGGTGGTGGCACAAAAGCAAAACCAGGCGAAATTAGCCTTGCACATAACGGAGTTTTGTTCTTAGATGAAATGCCAGAATATTCGAGAAATACAATAGAAGCCTTAAGACAATCCTTAGAAGATGGAACAATAACTGTTTCAAGAAATTCTCAAACAGTAGAATACCCTGCAAATTTCATTTTAATTGCTAGTATGAATCCTTGCCCTTGTGGTAACTATGGCTCAACCATAAAACAATGTAAATGTTCGCCTAACCAAATTCATAACTACCTTGCAAAACTTAGTGGTCCATTAATGGATAGAATAGATATGTATATTGAAGTTGATAATGTTAGTTATGAAGATATTAGCGGAGAAATTGAAGAAGAAAAATCTATAGATATAAAGAAAAGAGTAGATAATGCCCGAAAAATTCAAACAGAAAGGTTTAAATCTTCCAGTCAAAAAATTCATAGCAATAGCAAGATGACAACAGGAATGATTAAAAAATATTGTAAATTAAACGAAGAAAGCAATCAAATGTTACAGTATGCTTTCGACACCCTTAAACTTACTGCAAGGGCATATAATAGAATTTTAAAAGTGGCAAGAACAATTGCCGATTTAGATGGATGTGAAAATATTTCGCAAGAACATATTTTTGAAGCAATTAATTATAGAAGTTTAGATGATAAATATTGGATTTAATTTATAGTTTGTCATTAATATTAAATTTAATAAAATAACAAAAGAAAAAAGTATAAGAAAGTAGAAGATAATATGATTAATGATAGTGATGTTTTATTATGGTTAGATAATTTTGATTTTTTGTCTTATAAAAAGAAAGAAAAGATATTAGAGTTGGTTGAAAGCCCAACAGAATTTATTAACTTTGGCAAATTTCAGGAATTAAAATCTCAGCTTTTAAAAATAGTAAAGGAAGATGAACTTGCAATTTTAACTAAAACATTAAACGAAGTTTCAATTGGTAAAATTAAAGAAAATTTAAATAATTTAAAAATTAGCTACATAACAGTGTTTTCTGCTAATTATCCTGAAGCCCTTAAAAACATAGACACCCCTCCTTTTGTTTTGTATTATAAAGGAGATATCTCCTTAATTTCAAAACAAGGTTTTGCAATTGTTGGAACAAGGCACGTTTCTAACTACGGCAAAGTTGTAACCGAAAATTTTACAAGAGGACTTGTCCTTGCTGGGTTTCACACAATAAGTGGTTTAGCAGTTGGGGTAGATACCGTTGCGCACACTGTAACATTAGATTGTGGCGGTAAAACAATAGCAGTTCTTGCTGGAGGGTTAGACACCATTTACCCAACAACAAACGAAAACCTTGCAAACAGAATTGTTAGCAGTGGCGGTTTGCTAATTTCTGAAACCCGCCCAAATCGCCAAGCTGAAACATATATGTTTCCTATTAGAAACAGAATAATTGCAGGCTTATGTAGAGGAGTGTTAATAACAGAAGCAGGCGAAAAATCTGGCTCTATGCACACAAAAAATTATGCACTAGATTATGGTAGAGATGTTTTTGCAGTTCCTGGAAATATAACTAGCATTTATAGTATCGGCACAAACCGCACAATTGTAAATGGTCAAGCAAAACCAGTAATGGATATTAGCGATATTTTATACGATTATGGCATAAATTTAAAATCTCAAGAAACTACAACCATAAATGTAACAATGGAAGAAAGCGTATTAACAAATTTACTTACAGAAGGCGAGAAAAGTTACCAAGAACTGTTAATAAAATCTAAATTCAGTGCAAAAACACTTAATAGTTTGTTGACAACCCTTCTAATTCGTGGAATAATTAAAAAACTTGCAGGAAATATTTACTATCTAAAAACTTAAATTTTTACAAAATACCATTCATTTTATTTGCTTTATATAAAAACTAGTGTAAAATATGCTAAAAACCTTATTTCTATTTAATTGAAACAAAAAAATTTTAAAAGTTAGATAGTTTTAATTTTAATAGCCTGCATAAGTTTAATGCTTATATACTTAATGTTTGAAAATATTTAAAGGGAAAAAAAGAGAAGGTATATATGAAGTTAGTTATTATTGAAGGTCCTGGTAAGAGAGACACTTTGAAAAAATATTTGGGTCAAGATTATGATGTTGTTGCAACAAAAGGTCATATTAGAGATTTACCTGTAAAAAATATCGGCGTAGATGTTAGCAAAAATTTTGAACCTGCATACGAAATTATGCCAGGTAAAGAAGCAATTATAAAAGAACTTAAAACGAAATCGGCAAAAGCAGAGCAAGTTCTTCTTGCAACCGACCCTGATAGAGAAGGCGAAGCAATTTCTTGGCATATTGAAAAAATTTTAAATATTAACGAAAATGAACCTTGTAGAATAGAATTTAACGAAATTTCAAAATCGGTTGTAAATAAAGCAGTGCTCAATCCAAGAAAAATTAATATGGATTTAGTTCACGCACAACAAGGTAGAAGAGTTTTAGATAGACTTGTTGGTTATAAAATTTCCCCTATCATTTGCAAAAAAATAAAGTCAAATTTAAGCGCAGGTCGTGTTCAATCTGTTGCTCTTAAACTTATTGTTGACAGAGAAAAGGAAATACGAAACTTTAAGCCAAAAGAATATTGGACAATTAATGCTTTACTTAATAAAGATAACATAGATTTTAAAAGTAGTTTAGTTACTTATAAGAATAAAAAATTTGTTCCAAGTAACGAACAAGAAACATTAGCTGTTTTAGATTATTTAAAAGATAAAGATTATATTGTAACAGAAATTAAAAAATCTGTTACAAAGTCAAATCCGCCCCCACCATTCACAACAAGCACAATGCAGCAAGATGCTCTTAACAAAATTGGTATGAGCATTGCAAAAACTTCAAAAAGTGCTCAAGTATTATATGAAGGTGTAGAACTTGGAACTGAAGGTAAAACTGCTCTTATAACTTATATAAGAACAGATTCCACTCGTGTTTCTCCAGAAGCACAAGCAAAAGCAAAAGAATTTATAATAAATAACTATGGTAAAGATTACGCCCCAGAAAATTATAATGTTTTTAAATCTAAAAAGAATATTCAAGATGCTCACGAGGCAATTAGACCTATTAGTTTGGAACACACACCAGAAAGCGTTAAACCATTTATGACCCCAGATAACTATAAACTATATAAGTTAATTTATGAACGCTTTGTTGCAAGCCAAATGTCTCAAGCAACTTACGATTCAATGTCTGTTGTAATTTCTGCAGGCGATTATGGCTTTAAGGTTACTGGCAGAACCCCAATTTTTGCTGGTTTTACAAGAGCCTATAAAATGTATGAAGAACAACAAGAAGATAACGAAAATTCTAACGAAGCAAAATTACCAAAACTTGTGGAAGGCGACAAATTAAAATTAATAGAATTGTTAAAAGAACAAAAATTTACAAAACCACCAACAAGACTTACAGAAGCAACTCTTGTTAAAACTATGGAAGAAAAGGGCATTGGCAGACCTGCAACCTATGCACCAACAATATTGGTGTTACTAAACAGAGTATACCTACAAAAAGAAGGTAAGTATTTAATTCCAACAGACCTTGGCTTTACTGTTACAGAATTCTTAGAAGAATATTTCCCAGATGTTATGAATGTTTCTTTTACCGCTGAAATGGAAGATAATCTAGACAAAATAGAAGAAGGTTCTATGCAATGGCAAGAAGTTGTTAAAAATTTCTATGGTAGTTTCGAAAAAGAGGTAATATATGCTGTAAAAGGCTCAAAAAAGGTTTCTGTTCCACTTGAAGTTAGCGATGTAATCTGTGAAAAATGTGGTGCAAATATGGTTGTTAGAGAAGGTAAAACAGGTAAATTCCTTGCTTGCCCTAACTTTCCAAATTGTAAAAACATTAAAAGTTTAGTTGAACAAAAGCCTGTTTGTACCTGCCCAGAGTGTGGTAAAGAAGTTTTTGAAAAACGCACAAGATATGGCAAAATTTTTTATGGTTGCAGTGGTTATCCTAATTGTAAATTTGCCAGTTGGGAAAAACCTACAAACCTTAAATGTCCTAAATGCAAAAGTTTTTTAACCGTTAGGGAAACAAAAGCGAACTATAACTATAAATGTTCAAACAAAACTTGCGATTTTACAAAGCAAGAAGATAAAGAAACTAATTAAACCAAAAAATTGACCTTGTAAAACTTGGTTTTATATTTTGCATAAAATTACTATACGCAAAATAAGGCAACATATTGTAATTAAAATTTATTACTTATTCAACTGATTATAAAAAAAATATGTTATGGTTTTAATTATTTCATATCTTTTTAAACAATAAAAAATAACTATATGTGCAATTTAAATTTTCAGTTATTTAAATTCTTATATAAGCTATTTATGTATTAATTATTTTAAATTAAATTTTTATTAAAAGAAGAAGGTAAACTAAAATTCAAAAAGTTTCTATTATAGGCGCAGGGCTAGCTGGTTGCGAGGCAACATATCAACTTGCAAAAAGAGGGATTAAAGTAGATTTATATGATATCAAACCAAATAAATTTACTCCAGCTCATTCAAACCCAAATTTTGCAGAAATAGTTTGTAGCAATAGTTTAAAATCTACTGATGAAACAACAGCATCGGGGTTGTTAAAAAAAGAACTAGAAATATTAGATAGTTTATTGCTTAAAACTGCCTACACTTGTAGTGTGCCTGCTGGTAATGCACTTGCAGTAGATAGAGAGAAGTTTTCTTCTCTTATAACCAAAAAAATTAAAAGTTTTAAAAATGTTAATTTTATAACTAAAGAAATAGAAACTTTACCAGAGGGGATTGTTATAATCGCAACAGGACCTTTAACAACAAGTAAATTATCTAGTTACATAGCAAGTAAATTTAATTTTACTAACCTTTATTTTTATGATGCTTCTAGCCCTATTGTAGAAGGTAGCACAATAGATAAAAATCTTTCATTTATAAAAGATAGATACGATAAAGGTTCAGGTGATTATATTAATTGTCCTATGAATAAAGAAGAATACTTAACTTTTTATAACGAACTTGTTAACGCAAAAAAAGTAGAACTTAAAAATTTTGAAAAAAAAGAAATTTTTGAGGGTTGTATGCCTATAGAAGTTATGGCAAGCAGAGGTGAAGATTCACTAAGATATGGGCCATTAAAACCCGTTGGTTTAGACAATCCAATAACTAAACAAAAATATTATGCTGTTGTGCAGTTAAGAAAAGAAGATAACGAAAACAACCTATTTAACCTTGTTGGTTTCCAAACCAATTTAACTTTTCCAGAGCAGAAAAGAGTTTTTAGCTTAATTCCAGCTTTAAAAAATGCAAATTTTGTTAAATACGGCGTTATGCACCGTAACACCTATATTAACGCCCCACAAGTTATAGATGGAACTTTTAAAGCGAAATCAGACAATAACATTTATTTTGCAGGGCAACTTAGTGGAGTGGAAGGCTATATGGAAAGTATTATGAGTGGACTAATTGCTGGCATTAATGCATATCTTAGTTTAGAAAACAAACCTCCAGTAAATTTGTCGCCAAAAACTATGATAGGTGCTATAATAAACTACATAACAACGCCAACATCAAATTTTCAACCTATGAATGCGAATTTTGGAATTGTTTCACCTTTAGATAAGGTTATTAAAGATAATAAACTAAAGAAACAAGAAATTTCAAAGCGTGCAATAATTGAGGTAACCAATTTAGCAAATCAACTAAAAATCAATTAAATATATTTTTAAAATAACAATTATTTAATTTATTAAAATTTTAATTTTATTAAATATTCTAATTTTTTAAAAAACTTTAACATATTTATAACAAATCATTAACTTAAATGTGTTATATTAAATTGTTTTTTAAGGTAAAAATATAAAAAAAATAAATTTTATAAAATTAAACTTGAAAAATAAACAATAATATTACCCCCAAAGGAGATGTATTTATGGAAGATATAAGAAGCACAACTATTGTTGCTGTAAAAAGAGATGGCAAAACTGCCATTGCAGGAGATGGGCAAGTAACAGCTGGTGAAAAATTTATAATTAAAAATAATGCAAGAAAAGTTAGAAGGATATATAACGATAAAGTTGTTATTGGTTTTGCAGGTTCAGCGGCCGATGCCTTTAGTTTATCCAATAAATTTGAAGAACTATTGCAAAAGTTTAGTGGCAACCTTATGCGTAGTGCAGTTGAACTTGCAATAGGATTTAGGGAAGATAAATATGCTCGTCGTTTAGATGCGCTTATGCTTGTTGCAGATAAAGATAATTTGTTATATGTTTCTGGTAATGGAGATGTTTTTGAACCAGAGTATGGTGTAGCCGCAATTGGAAGTGGCGAATTTTATGCTCTTGCAGCCTCTAGGGCTTTAATAGAAAACACAAACCTCAGTGCTAAAGATATTGCTCTTAAAGCTTTAAAAATAACAAGTGACATCTGCGTGTTTACAAATGGCAATGTAACAATCGAGGAGGTATAGTTTAATGAATTTAACACCAAAACAAATAGTAGAAGAACTTAACAAATATATTATCGGGCAAGATAAAGCAAAAAAAGCAGTTGCAATTTCTTTAAGAAATAGATATAGGCGTTCAAAACTTCCAAAAAATATGCAAGAAGAAATTACTCCTAAAAATATAATAATGAAAGGTCCAACAGGGGTTGGTAAAACAGAAATTGCAAGAAGACTTGCAAAACTTGTAAAAGCACCTTTTATTAAAATTGAAGCAACTAAATATACCGAAGTTGGTTATGTAGGCAGAGATGTTGAAAGTATGGTAAGAGATTTAGTTGAGGCTTCTGTAAGGCTTGTTAAAGATGAAAAATATAATGAAGTAATTGAAAAAGTAAAACCTAATGTAGATAAAAGACTTTTTGATTTGATTTATCCAATTAAAAAAAGCACTGTAGATGGTGTTGATGTAAATGGAGAAGAATTTAAAGACCATATTAAAAACAACCTAATTGCAGGTAAATACGATGAAGATTATGTTGAAATGGAAGTTAAAGAAGCTCCAAAATCTTTTGAAATGATGCCTGGCAATGGTATGGAAATAAATATTGGGGATATGCTAGGCGGAATTTTTCCTGGTAAAAGAAAAAAACGTAAACTTACAATTAAAGAAGCCAGAGAAATTTTAAACCTTGAAGAATGCGAAAAACTAATTGATATGGACACCGTTAAAACTGAGGCTATAAGAAGGGCTGAACAAGAAGGTATTATTTTTATAGATGAAATAGATAAAATTGCAGGTGGCACAGGTAGGTCTAATGGTCCTGAAGTAAGTAGAGAAGGTGTTCAAAGAGATATTTTACCTATAGTTGAAGGTTGCACAGTCAACACAAAATATGGCATTGTAAAAACTGACTATATTTTATTCATAGCAGCAGGAGCCTTTCATATTTCAAAGGTTGAAGATTTAATTCCAGAACTACAAGGTAGATTCCCAATAAGAGTAGAATTAGATAATTTAACTGCAAAAGAATTTTATAAAATTTTAACAGAACCTAAAAACGCTGTAACCTTGCAATATCAAGAACTTCTTAAAGTAGATAATATAAACTTAATATTTAATAAAGAAGCATTGCAAGAAATTGCTAGGTATGCAGAACAAGAAAATGAAACAAAAGAAAATCTTGGTGCTAGAAGATTGCACACAATTCTTGAAATGCTATTAGAAGATGTTAGTTTCAACGCTAGTGGCGA
The DNA here is from genome assembly GCA_910584815.1 of uncultured Christensenella sp. GTDB lineage: Bacteria > Bacillota > Clostridia > Christensenellales > UBA1242 > UBA7862. The sequence goes on from CAJUBT010000012.1 coordinate 40,768, forward strand.
CCATCCAATGACGGATGTTACAATAGATAAAGCCTATGTAACCAAAGCATTTGCAAACTTCGATAAAGAACACGATTTAAGAAAATATGTTTTGTAAATTCTTTGAATTAGAATTTTTTCAATGTTTTGTAATATAATACTAATAATTATTTTACATTTATCTGCAAATTTTGTTATTATATTAAGGTAAATTAAAGTTTAAATATATGTAAAATTGTTTATATAAAAAATAAGTTACATATCAAAACTTTATTTAACTCAAATTAAAATTATATTTTTATAAATAAAGTTATAAAATACATAACTATAACAAAATTTTAAAGTTAATTTTATAAAATGTAAAAAATTAATTTAGTTATTCTAAGGAGATTATAAATGGAATTAAAAGAAGTAAATGCAGAAAATTTCGAAGACAGTGTAACAAAAACTGATAATGTTGTTCTTATAGATTTTTATGCCTCTTGGTGTGGCCCTTGTAGAATGTTAAGCCCAATTATTGAAGAGTTAAACGATGAAATTGGCGATAGTGTTGATATGTATAAAGTTAACATAGATGATAACTTAGAAATTGCAAAACAACAAAATGTGTTAAGTGTTCCAACTTTAATTTTATTTAAGAATGGAGAAGAAGTATCTCGCCTTGTAGGTCTAAGGCAAAAATCTCAAATTAAAGAAGCAATTTCTAAAGTTCAAAAATAGAAATTAAAAAAAGCACTTTTTAAAAGTGTTTTTTTATTGTAATATAAAACCACCAGATAGTCTGGTGGTTCATTTTAGGTTTA
>CAJUBT010000013.1 GCA_910584815.1 uncultured Christensenella sp.
TTTTACCCGTTAAATGAAAAACCACCAGGTACACTGGTGGATTTTTATTATTTAAGTTAAAAACATAATAATTAGATATTTTTTTATTGTTTGAGGTTTAAATTGTAATTATGTTTTTATAATGTAGCAAATACAACAAGCATTTTCTATATCTTATTTTATGTTATTCTCAGCCATAGTTTGATTTAAAAATCTGCGTAATTGTAAATTTAAAAATACTAAATAATAAGTTATTAAACTAGGCTGTTATATATAACTTTTTTGTGCAACTTGCACAAATTTTTTAATTTGCCTTTTTTTGCAAATTTTTCAAAAAAAAGGGGTTGACTGTTGCCTAAAAGTGTTGTATTATTATCTAACCGTGAAAATTGGGTTGATGCGTAAAGTTACTATTTTTAGCAGCAAAAATAGAGAATTTGCGTGGACAAGTTTGAATTAAATTCAAGCGAACAGACACTTTAAAAAAACCTTTTAAAATCTTTACATAAAAGATTTTTTTAAAAAAAATTTAGTATGACACACACGGTAAAGTGTATTAAATTTTCAGTCTGTATGGGAAAGGAGATTATATGGCAACACAAAAAATAAGAATTAAGTTAAAATCTTATGACCACTACTTAATAGACCTTGCTACAACTAGAATAATGGACACCGCAGTAAAGTCTGGTTCTCAAGTTGCTGGTCCAATACCACTTCCAACTGAAAAGGAAGTTGTAACAATCATTAGAGCACCTCATAAATATAAAGATAGTCGTGAGCAATTTGAGATGCGTACACACAAAAGGATAATTGATATTTACACACCTTCAAGCAAAGCAGTAGATAGTTTAATGAAACTAGATTTGCCAGCAGGAGTTGATATCAATATTAAATTATAAGGTTGTGAGGTGAAAGGAAATGGAAAAAGCTATTCTTGGTAAAAAATTAGGAATGACACAGGTTTTCGACTTAGACGGAAAAGTAACCCCAGTTACAGTAATACTTGCTGGACCTTGCACCGTTGTTCAAAAGAAAACAACCGAAAAAGATGGCTACGATGCTGTTGTTGTAGGCTTTGGGGAAACAAAAGAAAAAAGTAAGAATAAAGCTGAACTTGGTTTGTTTAAGAAAGCTCAAGTGGAAGTTAAAAAATACTTAAAAGAATTTAAATTAGATAATTATGCAGACCTTCAAGTAGGTAGCGAAATTAAATGCTCTGTTTTTCAAGAAAACGATTTAGTTGATGTAACAGGAACAACAAAGGGGCACGGTTTTAGTGGTAATATTAAAAGATGGAATGCTCATCGTTTAAAAATGACTCACGGTACTGGACCTGTTCACAGAGAAGTTGGTTCTCTTAGTGCAAACTCAACTCCTAGCAGAGTTTTCAAAAATCATAAAATGCCAGGACAATATGGTAACGAACAAGTTACTAAACAAAACTTAAAAGTCGTTAAAGTTGATGCGGAAAGAAACTTAATCTTAGTTAAGGGTGGAATACCTGGAAGTAAAGATAGTCTCGTATCAATTTGCAGTGCTAAAAAAGCATAAGCAAGTAAGGAGAATTTAATATGCCTAAGGTTAAAGTTTATAACACAAAAGCTGAAGTTGTAGGCCAAGCAACCCTTAGTGAAGAAGTTTTCGGTTGTGAATACAAAGAAGCACTTATTCATCAAGTTGTTGTTGCTTATAACAATAATCAAAGACAAGGTACAAAATCTGCTCTTCTTCGTAGCGAAGTTAGAGGGCACGCTAAAAAACCTTGGAGACAAAAAGGCACAGGTAGAGCAAGACAAGGCTCAACTAAAAGTGCACAATGGAAAGGTGGCGGTATAATTTTTGCACCAAAACCAAGAGATTTTTCTCAAAAAATTAACAAGTCTATGAAAATTGCCGCATTCAAAAGTGCTATTAGTGCAAAATTAGCAGACTCAGAAATTGTTGTTTTAGATGCAGTTGCTCTTGAACAACCTAAAACAAAATTATTCCAAAATATTTTAGATGCTTTTAAAGTTAATGGTAAAAATGTTATGTTTGTTTTAAAAGAAAAAGATGACACAATTTTAAGAGCTTCTAATAACATACCAAATGTAAAAGTTACTTATGCTGATGTATTGGGAACATATGACATTGTTGCAAATTCAAAACTCTACATCACCAAAGATGCAATTAAAAAGTTAGAGGAGGCTTATAAATAATGAGTGCCTATGACATTATTAAAAAACCACTTCTTTCAGAAAAGAGTTATGCAACAATCGCTGAAAAGAAGTACACTTTTGTTGTTGATTTGAATGCAAATAAAATTCAAATTAGACAAGCAGTAGAAGAAATTTTTAAAGTTAAAGTTAAACAAGTAAACACCCTTATTGTTAAAGGCAAAAAGAAAAGCCAAAACACAAAACAGGGTAGAAGCGTTGGTCGTACTAGCGATTACAAAAAGGCTATCGTTTGGCTTACAAAAGATAGCAAACCAATCGAATTCTTTGAAAGTTTGAATTAAGGTAGGAGAGAAAAGTTATGGCAATTAAAAGACACAATCCAACCACTCCATCACAGAGATTTTTAACCACTATGGATTATTCAGAATTATCTAACAAAAAACCTGAAAAATCCTTACTTGCTGTTAAAAACAAAAACGGTGGCAGAAATGCACAAGGTAAAATCACTGTTAGACATAAAGGTGGTGGCAATAGACAAAAATATAGATTAATTGAATTCAAGAGAAATCACGATAATGTTCCTGCTAGGGTAGAAGCTATTGAGTATGACCCAAATAGAACCGCAAATATAGCACTTTTATACTATGCAGATGGAGCAAAATCTTACATTCTAGCACCTGTTGGCTTAAATGTTGGCGACAAGGTTATGAGTGGAGAAGAAGTAGAAGTAAAAGTCGGTAACTGTATGCCTCTTAAAAACATTCCAGTTGGTAGCGTTGTTCATAACATTGAACTTCGCCCAAACCAAGGCGGAAAAATTGCAAGGTCTGCTGGTATTGCAGCAAGACTAATGGCAAAAGAAGGCAAATATGCAACCCTAAAAATGCCAAGTGGAGAAATGAGAGTTGTTCCTATTGCTTGCCGTGCAACAATAGGTCAAGTTGGTAATATCGACCACGAAATTATGAACATTGGTAAAGCTGGCAGAAACAGACATATGGGCATTAGACCTAGCGTTCGTGGTGTTGTTATGAACCCTTGCGACCACCCTCACGGTGGTGGTGAAGGTAAATCACCAGTTGGTATGCCTAGCCCAGTTACACCTTGGGGTAAGCCTGCTCTTGGACTTAAAACAAGAAATAAGAAAAAGAACACTAATAAGTTTATTATTAGTAGGTCTTAATTTTACAAGGAGTTATTAAAAAATGAGTAGATCATTAAAGAAAAAACCGTTCGTTGAAGAAAGATTGTTAGTTCGCATTAAACAAATGAACGAAACTAACTCTAAAAAACCTATTAAAACTTGGTCCAGAGCATCTGTTATTTATCCTGAATTTGTAGGTCACACAATAGCAGTTCACAATGGTAAAAAGCATATTCCAGTTTATTGCACAGCAGAAATGGTTGGACATAAACTTGGTGAATTTGCTCCTACTAGAACTTTTAGAGGCCACGGCGCAGATAAGGCAAAAGGTAAGTAAGGAGATAGAGAACTATGGCAAAGAATTTAAGAGAAAAAACTGAAAAAATTAAAAAGAATAGAGATACAAGACCAACAGCCAGTGCTAAATTTTTAAGAGTAAGTTCTTCAAAATTAGACATTATTATGGATTTAGTTCGTGGTAAAAGTTATAACGAAGCAGTTGGCATTCTTACAAACACTCCAAACAAATCTGCCGAATTTATTTTAGATGTTGTTAAATCTGCTGGCGCTAATGCAGAAAACAATATGGGGCTAAATAAACAAGATTTATATGTTGCAGAAATTTATTCTGGTCAAGGTGCAACATTCAAACGCCAAAACATTCGTGGTCGTGGCAGAGTAGACCAAATTTTAAAAAGAACAAGTCACATCACTGTAAAACTTGATACAGTGGTTAAATAAGGGAAGGAGCAAGAAAATGGGACAAAAAGTTAGTCCAAACGGACTTAGAATTGGAATCAATAAAGGTTGGAATTCTTTGTGGTATGTTGGCAAGGCCGATTTTGCTAAAAACCTTAAAGAAGACAATGTTATAAGAAAATTTATCAAACAAAAATATTTTGCTTGTGCTATTTCTAAAGTTACTATAGAAAGAACTGCAAAAAGAGTTATTGTAAACATCTTTACAGCTCGCCCTGGCATTTTAATTGGTCAAAAAGGTGCTGGCGTTGAAACATTAAAGAAAGAAATTACAAAATTAACTAAAGCAGAAACAATTTCTATTAACATTAAAGAAATAAAGAACCCAGATGCAGATGCAACTTTAATTGCAGAAAGTATTGCAGGGCAACTTGAAAAGCGTGTTCACTTTAGGCGTGCTATGAAAACCGCAATGCAAAAAGCAATGAAAGCAGGCGTTAAGGGCATTAAAACAATGGTTGGTGGAAGATTAGATGGTGCAGATATTGCTAGAAGTGAAAAATATCATCAAGGTAGTTTACCACTTCAAACTTTAAGGGCAGATATCGATTATGGCTTTGCAGAAGCTAAAACAACCTTTGGAATTTTAGGAATTAAAGTTTGGGTATATAACGGCGAAATTTACTCCAAAAAAGCAAGCACTTTAAAAGAGGAGGTAAAGCACAATGTTAATGCCTAAAAAAACAAAAAGAAGAAAAGTTCATCGTGGAAGAATGAAGGGCGTTGCAACAAGAGGCAACAAACTTGCATATGGCGATTATGGTTTAATTACAACCGAACCTTGCTGGATAACATCTAACCAAATAGAAGCTGCTCGTATTGCTATGACAAGATACATTAAGCGTGGTGGAAAAGTTTGGATTGATATATTCCCAGATAAACCTGTAACAAAGAAACCTGCCGAAACTCGTATGGGTAGTGGTAAAGGTAACCCAGAATATTGGGTAGCAGTAGTAAAACCTGGCAGAGTGCTTTTTGAAATGAAAGGCGTAGCAGAAGAAATTGCTAGAGAAGCACTTCGTCTTGCAGGGCACAAACTACCTTGCGTTACAAAGTTTATTAAAAGAGAAACAGAAGTAGTTACCACAACCGAAACAAGCCCAGTAGAAACTAACGAAATTGAAGTAGAAGGTGGTGCAGTTTAATGAAAATAAATGAAATAAGAAGTTTAACTAATGATGAATTAAACGCAAAATTAGTATCAGTTAAAGCCGAACTTTTTAATTTAAGATTTCAACACGCAACTGGTAACTTAGCAAACCCAATGCTTCTTAACTCTTTAAAGAAAGATATTGCAAAAATTAAAACTGTTCTTACTGAAAGAGAATTAAATATCAATACAACCTCAAATAAAAAGGCTAAGGCATAGGAGTGAGAAGTATGGAAGAGAGAAATAATAGAAGAACAAAAATAGGTGTTGTTGTAAGTGACAAAATGCAAAATGCTTGCGTTGTTAGTGTTACTTCTAATGTTAAACACCCACTATATAAAAAAGTCGTAAAAAGTACTAAAAGGTTTCACGTTCAAGATGTTAATAACGATTGCCACGTAGGTGATACAGTTGAAATTATGGAAACTAGACCTATAAGCAAAACCATTCATTTTAGACTTTTAAGAATAGTTGAAAGAGCAAAATAGTAGGAGGTAGTAAGTTTATGATTCAACCACAAACAAGATTAAAGGTTGCCGATAACACAGGTGCTAAAATTATAATGTGTATAAGAGTGCTTGGCGGTTCTTTTAGAAGAAGCGGAAACATCGGAGATGTTATTATTGCCTCTGTTAAAAAGGCTACTCCAGGCGGAGTTGTTAAAAAAGGCGATGTTGTTAAAGCTGTTATTGTTAGAACAAGTAAAGGTGTTCAAAGACAAGATGGTTCTTCAATAAAATTTGATGATAATGCCGCTGTTATTATAGACAATCAAAAACAACCAAAGGGTACACGTATCTTTGGACCAGTTGCAAGGGAACTTAGAGAAAATGGTTATATGAAAATTGTTTCCTTAGCACCTGAGACATTATAAGGAGTTTTAAGAGTATGGCAAAAATGAATATTAAAAAGGGTGATAAAGTTTTAGTTATCACTGGTAAAGATACTGGAAAAACAGCCGAAGTATTGTCTTGCTTCCCAGAAGAAAACAAAGTTACTGTTAAGGGTTTAAATATAATTGTTAAACATAACAAACCAAAATCTGCACAAGACAAAGGCGGTATTGTTAAAAAAGAAGGCAAAATACCTGCAAGTAATGTTATGGTTGTTTGCCCATCTTGCGATAAAGCAACAAGAATAGCTCATTTAGTTAGCGAAAATGGTAATAAAAACAGAGTTTGCAAACATTGTGGTGCAAACTTAGACAATGCTAAGAAAGCTACTAAAAAAGCAACAACTGCAAAAGCAGAAACTAAAACTGCTACAAAAGTTGAAACAAAAGAACCTGCTAAAAAAGAAACTGCTTCTAAAACAGCAGAAAAAGCAACAACAAAAAAAGAACCTGTTAAAACTGAAGCAAAAGTAGCAACAACTGCAAAAACAGAAAATGCTACACCAAAAACTGAAACTAAAACAGAAGTTAAAAAAGTAGAAAAAGCCGAACCTGCAAAAAAGGCTGAAGATAAAAAATCAACAACCAAAACAGCAGAGAAAAAAACAACTAGCACAAAGAGTGCAAAGTAAGGGAGGGAAGAGTAAATGGCAAATAAACAAGATACTGCTAGACTTCGCAGTTTTTACAAAAAAACTGTTGTTCCAGCATTAAAGAAAGAATATGCTTATAAAAATGTTATGGAAATTCCTAAGCTTGATAAAATAGTTGTTTGTATGGGTTTAGGTTCTGTTAAAGATAATTCAAAAAGTTTCAATTTAGCACTTGAAGAATTAACAGCAATTACAGGTCAAAAAGCAATTGCAACTTATGCTAAAAAATCTATTTCTAACTTTAAAGTTAGAGAAAACCAAAAAATTGGTGCAAAAGTTACTCTTCGTGGAAACATTATGTACGAATTTTTAGATAAATTAATTTCTATTGCTCTACCAAGAGTTAGGGACTTTAAAGGTGTTTCTCCAAAAGCATTTGATGGCAGAGGAAACTATGCTTTAGGAATTAAGGAACAACTTATATTCCCAGAAATTTCTTATGAAAAAGTCGAACAAATAAGAGGTATGGATGTTATCATTGTTACAACAGCCAAAACCGATAAAGAAGCATACTCATTACTAAGTTTATTTGGTATGCCTTTCAGTAAAAGATAATTTTAAGAGGTTTAATTAATTATGGCAAAAAAATCAATGATAAATAAGCAACAAAAAAAGCAAAAATATTCCACTCGTGAATATACAAGATGTTCTATATGTGGCAGACCACACGCTGTGCTTAAAAAATATGGAATTTGCAGAATTTGTTTTAGAAACTTAGCTTACAAAGGTGAAATACCTGGCGTTAAAAAGTCTAGCTGGTAATAAAGGAGAAATAGGAAAATGATAGTTACTGACCCAATCGCAGATATGCTTACAAGAGTGCGTAATGCATTAACAATTAAGAAAGCAGAAGTTGTTATTCCTGCTTCAAAAACAAAAAATGCCATTGCTGAAATTCTTTTTAACGAAGGCTATATAGAAAAATTCGAACTTGTTGATGATGGCAATTATAAATCTATAAAACTTACTTTAAAATATGGCCCTAATGGCGAAAAAGTAATTCAAGGTTTAAAGAGAATATCAAAACCTGGTCTTAGAGTTTACGCAGAATGTGGCGATATCCCAAGAGTTTTAAATGGTTTAGGCATTGCTATTGTATCTACTAATAAAGGAATTATGACGGACAAAGAGGCTAGAAACCAAAATATTGGTGGCGAAGTCTTAGCATTCGTTTGGTAAGGAGGAAATTAGAATATGTCAAGAATAGGAAGATTACCAATAGATATACCAAGCGGTGTTAATATTACAATAGATGATAATAATCTTGTTACCGTTAATGGTAAACTTGGAACATTATCTCAAAAAGTAGATAAAGTTATTAAAGTAGAAAATAAAGACAACCAAATTGTTTTAACTCGTCCAAACGATGAAAACACTGTTAAAGCTAAACACGGTTTATACAGAGTTTTAATTAACAATATGGTTAAAGGTGTTACTGAAGGTTTTAGCAAAACTATCATCATTAACGGTGTTGGTTACAAAGCAACAAAACAAGGTAACAAAGTTATTTTAAATATTGGGTTCTCACACCCAGTTGAACTTCTTGAAGAAGAAGGAATTACCCTTGAATGCCCAGATGCAACAACTCTTGTTGTTAAAGGCATATCAAAAGAACAAGTTGGTCAATATGCAGCCAAAGTTAGAGGTATTAAACCTGTAGAACCTTATCACGCTTATGGCTTAAAATATGGTGACGAAGTTGTTATTAGAAAAGTCGGCAAAGTTTCTGGTAAGAAATAATTTAAGAAAGGTGAGAAAAGATGATAAACAAAGTTAATAAAAATGTTCAAAGAAGAAAGCGTCATTTAAGAGTAAGAAAGAATATCTTTGGTACAAAAACTTGCCCAAGACTTAACATATATAGAAGTACATCTCACATATATGCACAAGTTATTAATGATGAAAATGGCACAACATTATGCAGTGCTTCCACTCTTTCAAAAGAACTTATAGAAACTTTAAAAGGCAAAACTAAAAGTGAACAAGCTTTTGCAGTTGGTGAATTAATTGGCAAAGAAGCTGTTAAAAAGGGTATTAAAGCAGTTGTTTTTGACAGAGGCGGATATCTTTACACTGGCAGAGTTTTGCAAGTGGCAGAAGGTGCAAGAAAGGCAGGCTTAGAGTTCTAATGGAGGAAAATATGAAAGACGATTTAATTGAAGAAAAAGTTGAAGCAGTAGAAGAAGTTGCAGTTACAGAAACTGCAGTAGAAGAAGTTAAAGAAGAACCAAAAAAGAAAGCTGGCAAACTAGAAAAATCTACTGTAAAAACATACAGTCCAGAAAAACCTACAAGCAACAAAAAATTTGATAAAAAGAAAGCCCCAGAAAAACCTACAACAAGAAGAGAAGATAGCGAATTCGATAAAAAACTTGTTGAAGTAAGGCGTGTTGCTAAGGTTGTTAAAGGCGGAAGAACAATGCGTTTTAGTGCTTTAGTTGTTGTTGGCAATCGTCAAGGTTTAGTTGGCGTTGGCAATGGTAAAGCAAATGAAGTTCCAGAAGCAATTGAAAAAGCTACTGCCGCTGCAAAAAGAAATTTAATTTCTGTGCCTATTGTTAACACAACAATTCCACACAATATAGTTGGAAAATTTGGTGCTTCAAGCGTTTTAATGTTCCCAGCTCCTCAAGGTACTGGTGTTATTGCTGGTGGAAGTGCCAGAGCAGTTGTTGAACTTGCTGGTATTAAAGATATTGTTACAAAATCACACGGTTCTAACAATAAAATAAATGGTGTTAAAGCAACAATTGAAGGGTTAAAACTTTTAAGAACAAAAGAAGAAGTTGCTGCACTCCGTGGAAAAAGTGTTGAAGAACTATAATATAGGGGAGTAAGTTTATATGGAAAAGAAAGAAACAAAAAAAGCTAAAACATCTGGTAAACTTAAAGTTACCTATGTTAAAAGTGTAATTGGTTTTGATAAAAAACAAGCAAAAGTTATTGAAGCACTTGGCTTTAAAAAACTTAACACCACTAAAATTTTCCCAAATAACGATAGTATTAAGGGAAGTATTTTTAAGGTAAAACATTTACTTAAAGTGGAAGAAATTTAATTAATTTTTAGTTTTGTATTTTAAAAAATTAATTATTTATTTAAAAAAGGTAAGTTACTTTTACTTTTGGTAAATAATTTAACAAATTTAAAATACTATTTTATAAATTTTAGTGAAAGGAGTGTAGTTTTAAATGAATATTCAATCATTGAAACCTGCCGAAAATTCTAGGTTTAAAGAAAAAAGACTTGGTCGTGGCATTGGTTCTGGTCTTGGTAAAACAAGCGGAAAAGGTCACAAAGGTCAAAATGCTAGAAGTGGTGGCGGTGTTCGTGTTGGTTTTGAAGGCGGACAAATGCCTCTTGTTAGAAAATTACCACGCAGAGGCTTCAACAATTCTATTTTCAAAAAACAATATTCTATTGTTAATGTTTCAGATTTAAATAAGTTTGATGAAAATGCTGTTGTAGATGCTAAGGCACTTATCGAAAAAGGTATTCTATCTAAAGTAGAAGAATACGGCGTTAAAATTTTAGGTAATGGTAAACTTGAAAAAGCATTAACCGTTAAGGCAAATAAATTTTCTGCAAGTGCTGTTAAGAAAATTAAAAAGTCTGGCGGAAAAATCGAGGAGGCATAATGTTTAAGACTCTTAGAGAAGCGTTTAGAATTAAAGAAGTTAGAAAAAAAATTCTGCTTACTTTACTACTTCTTCTTATTTATAGAATTGGTTGCTGGATTCCAACCCCTGGCATTGCTCTTTCTACTTTCCAAGGGGCCGTTAATAACGATGCTGGATTTTTGTCTATAATAAGTGCAGTAAGTGGTAACGCACTATCTAACGGTGCCTTGCTAGCACTTGGCGTTGTTCCTTATATTAACGCTTCAATTATTATTCAACTTTTAACAGTTGCAATTCCAGCCCTTGAAAGACTTTCTAAACAAGGTGAAGATGGTAAGAAGAAAATTTCAAAATACACAAGAATTGCTGCTTTAGTTCTTGCTATTGCACAATCTATTGGTATAGTTGTTGGTTTTGGCACAAGTAGTTTAGATTCTAGCGTGTTCTTTGGCAGTTCTTTCTTAACTGGTGCTATGGTTGTGTTAATTCTTGTTTCAGGTTCTATGTTCACTGTTTGGCTTGGAGATAAAATTACCGCACTTGGCATTGGCAATGGGTTATCTCTTCTTATTTTCGTGGGCTTACTTTCTAGTGCTGGCACAGCAATATTCAAAACTATTTCTGGTATTTCAAGCACAAATTTAGAAAATGTATGGTCTTTACTAATATTCTTTGTAGCATTAATTGCAATTTTTGCTTTTATTGTTTGGATTGATAGTGCAGAAAGAAGAGTTCCTGTACAGTATGCAAAACAAATTAAAGGTAGAAAAATGTATGGTGGTCAAAACACCAATATACCTATTAAAATAAACGCTTCAGGCGTTATGCCTATCATTTTTGCAACAGCTTTAATTAGTTTTCCACAATTAATTATGAGCATTTTCTGGTATAGCACAGAAGAAGGTAGTGCTTATATGTGGTATGCAAAATGGTTAGGTGCTGGTTCTTGGATTTATAGTTTACTTGTTGCAATTTTAATTTTAGCATTTAGTTATTTCTACTCTATGATTAGTTTTAATCCAGAAGATGTTTCTCGTCAATTGCAACAGAATGGTGGTTTTATTCCAGGTTATCGTGCTGGTAAACCAACAGCCGATTATTTAAAAAGAGTATCTAATAGATTAACTCTATGGGGTGCAATATTCTTAGCTTTTATTGCTTTAATTCCAACCTACATCTTTACATTCATTGGTTCTTCTGGTTCACTTATTAATGCCTTTAGTGCAACAGGTTTGTTAATTGTTGTTTCTGTTGCATTAGAAATAGACAAGCAATTAGAAGCACAATTATTGATGAGAAATTATAAGGGCTTCTTAAAATAAAAAAGCATTAAATTTTTTAAAAACCTTACCAAAATTTATGTATAAATTTAAATGCTTTTTTGGTATGGTGTGGAAATTTAAACAGAGTTATAAAAAATATTTAGTTAAATTTCCTACTATTTAAAACAATTTTTAAATTTGTTCTGCAGTTAAAATTTTTATGTAAAGTTTTAATTGCAGAACTTGTAAAAATTAATTACCTTAAAATATTAAATTTTTTTAGGAGATGTTATTATGAAAATAGTTTTATTAGGACCTCCAGGAAGCGGTAAGGGTACACAAGCCCATATAATTTGTGAAAAATATTCTTTGCCTCATATTTCTACTGGCGATATTTTTAGAGCGAACATTTCTCAAGGTACAGAACTTGGAAAAAGAGCAAAAGAATATATGGACCAAGGTTCACTTGTTCCAGATGACCTAACAATTTCAATTGTTGTTGATAGATTAAAACAACCAGATTGCGAAAAAGGTTTTGTGTTTGATGGCTTTCCAAGAAATCTTAACCAAGCAAAAAAATTAGATAAAATGGTTGCATTAGATAAAGCAATAATGATTCATTTAGATGATGAAGAAATTATAAACCGCCTATCAAAACGCAGAATGTGCAAAAAATGTGGAAATCCTACTCATTTAGATTGGTTGGTTGATGGTAAATGTGAAAAATGTGGCGGAGAAGTATATCAAAGAGATGATGATGCTGAAGCAACAATTAAAGCAAGGTTAGAAAAACAAAAATTACCTCAAGATGTTATAGATTTTTATAAACAAAAAGGTATATACGAACAAATTACATCTACTGATACTAAGGAAGAAACCTTTAAATTATTAGATGAAATTTTAAAGAAAATTTAATGAAGGCAATTTATGATTAAAATTAAAACCGATAAGGAAATTGAGTTGTTAAGAATTGCAGGTGAAATAACAAAAAACACTTTATTAGAAGTGGAGAAGTATGTAAAACCTGGAGTTACAACTAAAGAACTTGATAAAATTGCATATAACTTTATTAAAAAAAATAATGCAACTCCTTCATTTTTGCACTATGGTGGGTTTCCTGCAACCATTTGTGCTTCGGTAAATGAAATAGTTGTTCACGGGTTTCCAGATGATAAACCATTGAAAGAAGGCGATATATTAAGCGTTGATGTTGGTGCTAATTATAATGGATACCACGGTGATAGTGCACGAACTTTTGCAGTTGGTAAAATAAGTGCAGAAAAACAAAAATTAATTGATGTTACAAAACAAAGTTTCTTTGAAGGAATTAAAAACATCAAAGCAGGGAATACAGTTGGAGATATATCTTCACAAGTTCAGCGTTATGTTGAAAAATTTGGATTTGGCGTTGTTAGAGAAATGGTTGGTCACGGAGTTGGAAAAGAACTTCACGAAGATCCAGCAGTTCCAAACTATGGATATGCAGGGCTAGGTCCAAAATTAAAAAAGAATATGGTTATTGCCATAGAACCTATGGTTACCGCTGGCGACTATCGTGTTATTATTGATGGTTGGCTATGCAAAACAAAAGATGGTTCACCTTCCGCCCACTATGAAAACACTGTTCTTATTACAGATGACGGCGTTGAAATCTTAACTTAAAGGAGAAGTATTTTGATAGAACAAGGCTGTATTGTTTCTTCTTTAAAAGGGCACGACACTGGTAGAATTTATGTTGTGGTTAAGGTAGAAGGAGAATTTGCCTATGTTGTTGATGGCAAATACAGACTTCTAAATAATTCTAAAAAGAAGAGATTAAAACACTTACACGATATGCACGAGGCTTTTGAAGGGTTTCAAGAAAAGTTAAATGCAAATAAGTTATACGACTTTGAAATTCAAAAAAGAATTTTGGGCATATTGCACAAAAATTGAAATAACTACTTTAAAAAAAGGAGATTTTATGCCAAAATCAGATTGTTTGGAAACAGAAGGGGTTGTAACCGAAGTTTTACCTAACGCAACTTTTAAAGTAAAACTTCAAAATGGGGTTGTAATTACCTGTTATATTTCTGGAAAACTTAGAATGAATTTTATTAAAATTTTAGTAGGCGACCAAGTTAAAGTTGAAATGAGCCCATACGATTTAACCAAGGGCAGAATTACTTGGAGAAGTAAATCAAATTAAAATACTGTTTTTAAGAGGAGTAATAAAAATGAAAGTTAGACCATCTGTTAAACCTATTTGCGATAAATGCAAGGTTATTAAAAGAGAAGGAAAAGTTATGGTTATTTGCTCTAAGAGTAAAAAACATAAACAAGTTCAAGGCTAATAAAAATATTTGCTAAATTTTTGTTGTAGATTAAAATTAATTTACAATTTAATTTAGTTTCTTGTTTTAAGTTTAATAAGTTAAAAATTAATATATTTTAACTTTTTAATGTTACCTTAAAACATTTAAACTTGAAAATAACATAATATGTGGGCGGCTGTTTAGGTTTTTTTGTAAAATCTAAATCCACATTTATGTGTTAATATATTTATAAAAATTTATAATTTTAGTTTATTATGGAGGAGAATAAGAATGGCTCGTATTGCTGGTGTTGATTTACCAAACGAGAAAAGGCTTGAAATTGGTCTTACATACATTAAAGGTATTGGAAGACAAACAAGCAATAAAATTTTAACAGACACAAAAATTAGCCCTGATATTCGTGTTAAAGATTTAACCGAAGCACAGGTTGCAACTTTAAGAAATTATATTGAAAAGAATTTAACTGTTGAAGGAGATTTAACAAGAGAGGTTTCCTTAAACATTAAAGCTTTATCTGAAATTGGTTGTTACAGAGGTGTAAGGCACCGTAAAGGCTTACCAGTTAGAGGACAAAGCACCAAACAAAATGCTAGAACAAGAAAAGGTCCAAAAAAGACCGTTGCTAGAAAGAAAAGCGTAATAGGTAAATAAGGAGCGTAGATAATGGCTGTTGATACTAAAAAAACTGGTAAAAAAAGAAAACAAACTAAGAATGTAGATAAAGGTGCAGTACATATTCAAGCATCTTTTAACAACACAGTTGTTACATTTACAGATATGGCTGGCAACACAATCTCTTGGTCTAGTGCTGGCTCATTAGGTTTTAAAGGTGCAAGAAAAAGCACCCCATTTGCTGCTCAACAAGCAGTAGAAACTGCAGGAAAACTTGCAAAAGACCAAGGTTTAAAATCAGTCGAAGTTTATGTTAAAGGACCTGGCAATGGTAGGGAGGCTGCTATTAGAGCATTGTCTACTTGTGAATTCAATGTCACAAAAATTAGTGATGTTTCGCCAATCCCTCACAATGGTTGTCGTCCTCCTAAAAGAAGAAGAATTTAAGAGGAGAGAGATAGTAAAATGGCAAAATATACAGATGCAGATTGCAGACTTTGCAGAAGAGAAGGTTGCAAACTTTTCTTAAAGGGTGACAGATGTATTTCCCCTAAATGTGCAATTGAAAAAAGACCTGTTGTTCCAGGCCAACACGGAATGGGCAGAAAAAAAGCAACTGAATATAGTTTACAGTTGAGAGAAAAACAAAAAGTTAAAAGAGCTTATGGGCTACTTGAAAAACAATTTAAACAATCTTATGAAAAAGCCACTCGTATGAAAGGCGTTGTTGGTGAAAATATGCTTAGCTTATTAGAAAGAAGATTAGACAATGTTGTTTATAGAATGGGCATTGGCGATTCAAGAAGCGAAAGCAGACAAATTGTTAACCACGGTCATATTTGTGTTAATGGTAAGGTAGTAAATATTCCTTCTTATATAGTAAAAGTAGGCGATGAAATTTCTATTAAAGAATCTAAGAGAGACCTACCTAAGTTCAAACAACTTAAAGGTATTAAAATTGTTATGCCTAAATGGTTGGAATTTGATTCTAACAAACTTACTGGCAAAATTAATGCATTGCCAAAGAGAGATGATATAGACTTGAATATTCAAGAACATATGATTATTGAGTTGTATTCAAGATAAGGAGGATTTTTTTCTATGATGCAAATTGAAAAACCAAAAATTGTTGCAGAGGAAAAGGACAATGGCAGTGTTGCTAAGTTTGTTGTTGAACCCCTTGAAAGAGGTTTTGGTATAACTTTAGGTAACTGCCTTAGAAGAACTCTTTTAGGCTCTATGCCTGGTGCTGCTGCTGTTGCTATTAAAATTGATGGCATTCAACACGAATTTTCTAGCATTCCTGGCGTAACAGAAGATGTTACCGATATAGTTTTAAATATCAAAAATCTTGCAGTTAAAACAAGTGTTTTAGATGAAGATTTTACAACAACTTTATACCTAAAAAAGAAAGGTGCTGGTGAGGTTTTCGCAAGCGATATAGAAACTAACGACCAAGTAGAAATTTTAAATCCTGACCTTAAAATATGCACATTAGATGATGATGCAAACTTAAATATGGAAATAACAATTGGTCGCGGTAGAGGCTATGTTGTGGCACAAAAAAATAAAAAAGATGAAGACCCTATTGGTTTTATTGCTATCGATTCTATATTCACACCAATTAAAGCTGTTAACTACCAAGTGGAAAACACTCGTGTTGGTCAATCTATGGATTACGATAAATTAACTCTTGAAGTTCAAACTAATGGAACTATGAGTGCAAAAGAAGTTATTAGTCTTGCTGCAAAAATAGTTCAAGACCATATTGGACTTTTTGTTAACCTTGTAGACTTTATGAGTGATGTAGATATTTTAGTTTCAACTGAAGTTGAAAAACCAGTTAAAGTTATGGAAATGTCTATTGAAGATATGGACCTTTCTGTTAGAAGTTATAACTGCTTAAAAAGAGCTAATATCAACACTATTGAAGACCTAACAAGAAAAAGTAAAGATGATATGCTAAAAGTTAGAAACTTAGGTTTAAAATCTTTAGAAGAAGTTATTAATAAACTTGAAGGTATGGGTTTGTCGCTTAGAAACGACGAAGAATAGTCTTAGAGTAAAAAAATAAATTTTACAAACATTTAAAGGAGAAAATTATGGCTATTGCTAAATTAAATAGACCTACAAAAGAAAGAGTAATTTTAATTCGCAATCAAGCAAGTTCTTTGTTATGGGATGGCAAAATTGAAACTACAACTGCAAGAGCAAAAGCAGTTCAAAGATATGCCGAAAAGATTTTAACCCTTGCTATTAACAGTTATAAAGATACAGTTAAAGTTGTTAAAAATGACTATGATAGCAAAGGCGTTAAAGTTAAGAGAGAAGTTCTAAACGATGGCCCAAGCAAATTAAATGCAAGACGCAAAATTATGTCTAAACTTTTTGATAGGCAAGAACAAAGACAACCTAAAGAAAGTAAGGCAAACTTTGTTGAAAGAACAAAAGATATTAATCACCCTCTAATTGAAAAGATTTTTAATGTTTATGCTCCTAAATATGCCGAAAGGAATAAACAAAATGGTCAAGGTGGCGGTTACACAAGAGTTTTAAAAACAAGTGTTCGTCGTGGTGATAATGCACAACTATGTATAGTAGAATTAGTTTAATTTTTTAATCAATCTATTATATTATTTGTTATTTAAAACAGTAACATAGTAAACTAAAATTTGTTTAATATAAAAAAGATAAGAATTTTATGCTTATCTTTTTTTTATTTTAAAATAGATTTTAGCCTTTAGTAATGAAAAAATACTGATATGATTATTGTAATTTGAATTTAGCAGAATATTATGAAAAACAAATAATAAATATGTTTTTAAAAGTTAATTTTTATTTGGTTTTAAAGGTATTGGGTAATTATAACTTATTATTTATAGTAAAGATTTTTTTAATTTAAACCTGAAAACATCAAATTAAAATTGTTTTTATATTTATAGCATTTCAATTTTTTATAAAGAATTTATAGAGTGTGTGCAAGTGTAATAGTAGCAAAATCGTTTGACTTTTTTTGCTTGTAATAGGTATAATTAAAATTGTAGTAAAGTCGGTAATTTTGTTGTTTTTTATGTAATATTTTGTTTAAAAAACAATTTTTTTTTAAAAGGTTTTGCACATAATAAAATAGGAGTAAATAATGAAGAAAGTTTTTTTAATAATCTTAATAGCTTTTCTTTGCGTTATTGGTGCCTTAGGTTTAGGCATTGGCGGTATGTACCTATTTGGTGGCTTTAACGAAAAAATTGTTTATGCAGAAGAAATTCATTTTAACAAAACAGAAAAAGTTTCGGCAGAAAATATATTTTTACAAATAGACACAACCACCCCTGAAGTTACAAGAAAAACTTTAAAACTTGTTGCAACTGGTGGTGGGGAGAGAATTGTAAACTTTCCTCCAACTGTTAATATAGGTGAAACCTTTAGGGTTATTCCTCGCCAAGAAAATGGAATTAATGTTGGTGGAAATGTTACCTTGGTTGCTTATTATGATACTAACGATGCTAATGTTAATGTTCAAGCAAGATGCAATATTTTAATTGATATTCCTATTGAAAGTGCTACTGTTAATTTAAGCACTGAAAAATTAATACCAGAACAGGTAGTTACTATTTGTGAACAAGGCAAACCTGTTTTACAAGCACTTAATATAGAACCTTTAAATTCACTTGTTCCTTATAGAAAATCTGGAACTTTAAATGAAACTATAAAGGAAACCTTGGTTGATAAAGTTTTATATTTAGAACTTGTTTCTACTGGCGAAGTTCCAATAGATAAAGTGGCAACACTTGTTGATGCAAAAGGTGTTAGATACCCAGAAGATGAAGTTAAAATTGAATATGAATATAACGAGAATAAAGTTTTAGTTTTTAAAAATACTATTCGTTTAAAAGCAGGCACAGAGTCTTGCGATGCAAGACTAAATTTGTATGCTTATTCTACATATAAAGACCAAAGTAAAAACATTTCTGGCGTTAACATATCTTTAAATAAAGATGATGCAATTTCAAATGTAACAGACTTTATTGTTGGTAGTTATGTTATAGATAACATTAACCTTTTTGGCAATACAGATGATAATAAAACTATTGAAGAAAATGTTTTATTAAACAAAGAAATTAAGATTTATTTAAACAATAAAGATGCTAGTAGAAATGATATTAACTTGAACTTAGAACTTAAAGCAACAAGTTCGCCTAATGCAAAAATTGGAAATTTAGAATATAAAAACAATGTTTATATTAAAATTAAAATGTCTGGTGATAGAGAAGACTTTAATGATGATTTTGTTACCCTTACAAAAAGTGATGGAACATTTTATGATGGAACTTCCGCCTATGGACTTAATATAAATTGCGATGGTATAGGCGACCAACTTTCAACTTGGTATTGGGTTCTTAAAATTACTGATTTCCAAGCTTATTATAAATATATGACGGAACAAAAAAAGTTTGTTGTAACTTTGGAATACTATCAGAAAGATAATGCACAAGTTACCAGCACTCCAAGTAGAAGTTTTAATATTATACCTACAATTAATGAAGTAAATTCTTTATCTCCTATTTATCCAGAAGGGGAAAGTGCCTTTAGAATTAAGAGTGGTGAAACTTTAAATATAGGCGCCGATAACATTCGCATTGATGCTGATGGAGAACCAACCTTTAAACAAATTGCTTACTATATAGACTATAGTGAAAATTCTGTTAATAGTTCAACTTTAGTTAGAACAATTCCTTCTCAAGCTGGAATGTATAAAGCAACTTTTAGTTTTAATTATGCTGGAGAATTGTCGGAAAATCAGTTAGATAATTTGGAAATTTCTTTAAATGCCGATTGGGCAACTATTGAAAGAGATAGATGTCAATTTAAAAAAGATTTGAATAAGAAAGGGGTTTACCTTGCAGAAGTTTATTTAACAATTAATAATTCTAACCCACCAGCAGATAAAATTTTTGATATAAAAATTGATGATACTATTATTCCAATAACTCAATATATGGTTAAATTTTACGAAAAAATAGAAGAGTCAACAGAATTAAGTTTCCAAAGCATTCCATATTTAGCCATTGGTGGAATTAGATATTATATTGATTTTGATTTTGTTCAAGATGGTACAAATAAATACCTTAAAATAAATGATGAAACAATTTTTGATAAAGCCTTTACTGTTTCAGGTATTGGTTCCCTTGTAATAACAGCACAACTTGTTTATGTTGATGAAAACACTGAAACTATTTATTGGCTTACCCGCAGAGCAGAAGATGGACAAAATGTTATTCCAATTAGAACATTAATACATATTGAAGTTTATGAAGAACTATCTTCTCTTTACGCTTCAAATTATGCTAGCGAAGATAAGTATAATGAATATTTTGATAAAACTATTTTCTCGGAAGATGATACAGGGCTTACTCAATATATCTTCATTACAAGTAACGAGTTAGAGGCTCTTAAAAACTATGTAAATTACGGACAAGTTAAGGCTAGTGTTCGCCCATATTTTACAGGAATTGATGTTAATGCCTATAAGGGTATTGAAGAAATTAATAAAGATGCAATTACTCTTGGTTCTAACTTTATTGAAGTAAGAAAAAATAATGTTATTGTTGGTTACAGGCTTGCTTATACAATTAATTCTGTTCATACAATAGAAATTAATAATGCATTTTTAGATAATATTTTCCGTATTGAAATTGCCATTGAAGTTAATGGAAAAACAGTTTTAGCAACCTTTAAAATGGAAGCAACAGAAAATAATTTCTTAGACATAAAAGTTGATGATAAAATTATTACTGGAGTTGAACTTAATTATACAACTTCAGGTAATAATGGAACAACAACAGAAGTTCCTGTTATATTAAAAGCAGATATTGATAATGATGGAAAAATAACTTATGGTAATTGGGCTGATTCGTTAAAATACTTCTTTAAGTATAAAGACACAGATGATAAAGGTATTATAGACTCGATGTCTTATGGTTTAAGAATATTAGATGAGGGTACTTATACTGATGCTAATTTACCAGCTTCCGATATTAATTTAAATAATCTTTATAAATGTAACCTTATATTTAGCAAGAAAGATGGACTTGGTAGGGGTGGTTTAGAGTTTTATAATTTCCCTATAGTTTATAAAGATGCTGAATCTAAAGGTGTGTTGTTGGAATTTTCTGTGTTCTCTATAGATAATAATTTAGATTTTAATACGCACTATTATTACGATAGAACAAATAACAGATTCCTAAGAAAACTCAACGATAATTTATCTGCAAAACTTTACTTTAGAATATTTGGTATTGAAGTTTCCATAGAAGCAAAGAATGAAATAAACAATTTTGTTGGTTATGAAGGTAACACCCTAAATGTTTTTGGAAATATGGAAGATGAAAATTGCATTTTTAATATTGAAGTTAAAAATGGAAATGGTGATGTTATAACTGATAAGATTAAAGACTATTCTCAAATTTTCACAACAATGTTAGGCAGCAATTTTGTATCTTTTGTGGAAATTGGAAAAGCCACAGAAAATAAAAAAGAATATGATTATTCAAGAATTATTGTTGTAAAAGATGTTTTAACAAGAAATACCACTACAAGAGAAACAATTTCGTTCTCTTTCCATATTGGTTCTACAAGTGAAGCAAATCAAATTAGAATTAAGCGCGGAGGTAATTTTGTTACAACCTTCTACCAAGAAGTAAAATCTGCCTTTGAAGTAACTTTACAAGAATATGAGTCGGGTTATACATCGCCTAGCCAAAATGTTAAAGTAATAAATGCTATTTATAAAAATGGCGATGTTGAAATTACAGATAATATTGCAAGTGTAACTGTTCAGGTTGTAAGAGAATCTTTACCAACCTTTAATGGTATAACTGCTGATGTTGTTAAAGTTTATAGCGGAAACGATGAAAAATTGTTTAACACATTATCTTTCATTACTGTTCCATATGCTTATAATTTTAGATTAAAAGTTTCTATTACAAAAACTTATATTGAATATGATGAAAACAATAATCCATACGAAACATATGCAAACTTTGAACATATTTTTGATATTTTTGTTCAACCAAATTTTGTAGAAGAAGACTTATTAATTGGTGAATATCATTCAGCAGAAAACGAAGAAGATACCTCGTACTATTACATAACTGCTGGTGTGGATGGCTTTGCAACTTTTGATGGTAATTTAAATTTAAATAAAGCCAATATAACCAACATTAATGTTATGTTTGAAGATTTAGATGAGAATAATCAAGTTCTTGCAAATCAACATATGAGTTACGCATTTAATGCTGCATCATCAAGTTTAAGAATTTCTTCTAGAAACTTAAATTACGATAAGAACATTAAGTTAACAATTACATTAACCTTTAATGATGGTGGAAATTATATTTACACAAAAAATATTAAAGTACTTGGAAATATGATGCTTGAATTTAAAGATGCTAACAAAGGAATTAATATTTCTGCACAAAATAACACTTTAAATTTAATTGATGATATTTACAACTTTATAATTAATGATGTTAATAAAAACACCGATTTTAGTGAAAATGTTTTGGCTGAATTTGTTTACAGCAATCCAACTGGAGTTTATAACAAAGATAGTTTCTTATTTGATAACACTATTTTTGAAGATATGACACCAGAAGGAAAGAAGGAACACGAATATTACTATTTGCGTGTTAGATACGAAAGCTTAGAAAAAGAAAGGCAAATAACAACTAACATTGTATTTAATTATTTAGTAGATAACAGTTATACACTTGTGTTTAACCTTGAACTAAAAATTAATATTATTGGTTCTGTAGTTTTAAGTTTAGTTGATGGTGAAAAAGTTTTAAATATTAATGATAAAAGCGAAGCAATTAATTTAATAGATGAAACTTTATATAATTTTACTATTAACGATGTTTCACAAAAAGATAGATTTAAAACCGAAATTTTGGGTAAGTTTGATTACAATGCTATTAGTAAAAAATACAATAAAAATAGTTTTATTTTTGATAATAATATTTTTGAAGATGTTACTATTGTTGCTGAAGAAGAAAACTCTGAAATTATAAATAAGTTTTTATTAAAAGTTAAATATGACACATTAGATAAAGATAAACAATACAAAACTACAATAAGGTTTAAATATATAAAAGAAGCAGTTCTTACAGATAGTTTAGAAAAAGATAAAATTATTGAATTTGAACTTAATTTTACTTTAAATTTGTTGGGTACTGTTAAACTAAGTTTAAATGAAGGAAGCAAAACTTTAAATATTAATAGTGAAAGTGAAGCA
This sequence comes from uncultured Christensenella sp., assembly GCA_910584815.1. Taxonomy (GTDB): domain Bacteria; phylum Bacillota; class Clostridia; order Christensenellales; family UBA1242; genus UBA7862. The sequence continues at coordinate 22,837 of CAJUBT010000013.1, forward strand.
ATTAACTTAATTGATGCATCTTTATATAATTTTACTATTAACAATAGTTTACAAAACGAAAGATTTAATGATGAAGTTTTAGCTGTATTTGATTATAATAATTTAGATGCAGACTATAATAAAAACAGTTTTGAATTTGATGGAAATATCTTTGAAGATGTAACTATTACAGATGGGGATGGCACATTAACGGGTGTAAATAATATGTTTTTAAAAGTTAAGTATGATGAACTTGAAAAAGGCAAGGCAATAAACACAGTTATAACTTTTAAATATAAAAGTTTAACAGGAACCTTAATTTTTAGTTTATATTTAACTATTAATGTAGAAAATGTTTAAACAGCTATAAATTATGTTTTATTGTTAAAAGATTTATATAAGAAATGTTAAAATTTATTAAAGTTATTTAATACTATTTTAAACAATATATTCTTTTTAAACAAATATTGAGTTAAAAGGAGAGAAGAATGAACTTATTTGAAAATCAAAAATATTATAACAGAGAAGACTTTGATAAATTTAGTTATGATGACCAAAAAGAATTGTTTTTGCGTATAAGGTCTTGGGTGGCAACCGTTGATATGCAAACAAGATATTCTAAGGATAAATATCAAAACACAATTATTAAAAGAATAGAGCAAATTTGTGCTTATGCTTGTTCGGGGCATATTCCTTCGCAAGATTATATGGGTTACATTTATAAACGTGGATTTAGTGACTTTTTTCCTATTAACTTTAAAAGGGCTGTGGAGTGGAACATTATAGCTGCGGCAAGTGGCAGTAAATTAGCTCCACAAAAAATGAAAACCTTTATGAACCCTGCTATAGATATGATTTTGCTTAGCCCAAGGTGGGGTCAAATTATTAAGTATAACGACCTTAATTTAACAAATTACTTTTGGTTTTTAAGCCAGTATATATGTGAAATATTATATAAAGAATTAGGCTTAAACCCTGTTGAAATGTCTAAAAAACCATTAATTGAAGAAGATACCAACGAGAATGCTACAAGAGTTTTCTTAGATAGATTTAGAAATAAAAGCGTAGAACAAGCCTTAAAAGTTCTTGTTGACCAATTACCAGAAGATATGCCTAAAGTTAAAGAAATTGGAACTGGTGAAGCTTTATTAAAAGATGAGAATGACACCGATTCTAACAATTTTGATGACATTAACATAGACATTGAAGATATTTAATTATTATATATAAATAAACGGCTATAAACTAATTAAACCAAATGGCTAACATAATTAATTTTTTGGTTATACTTTAAATTAAAGAAAATATAATTATTAATATAATAATTGTTTTATTTAAAATAAAAACTGGTGAAGAGTAATCCGCCAGTTTTTTGTTGGTTTAGTATTGACAAATTTTTATAGAAGTTATAAAATAAAATATACCTATAAAGAGTGTGTTAGGGACAAGCCCGCTAGTAGCACACAGCAACCTGTTTATTTAACAAGGTGCTAATGCTTGTATGATGGGATAATTAAATAGAATTAAATCCTATCTTGTTTGCAGGGTAGGTTTTTTTATTATTGAAAACTATGTAGGTAAATTTATAAAGCAAAAGAAGGAATTTAAAATGAAAAAGATAATTACAAGTGAAAGTGTAAATTGTGGACACCCAGATAAAACCTGTGATATTATTGCAGATAGTTTTTTAGATGAAGCACTCAAGCAAGATGAAAATTGCCAAATGGCAGTTGAGTGTGCTATAAAAGACAATAAATTGTTTATTTACGGAGAAACAACAACTACTGCTAAAATTAATTATGAGGATATTGCAAGTAAAGTTTTAAAAGATATTGGTTATACCCAAAATTTTGAATTTGTTAAAACCCTTTCTCAACAATCTCCAAATATAGCAAACGCAGTTAAAAAACAGGAACTTTGTGCAAACGACCAAGGCATTATGTTTGGTTATGCCACAGATGAAAATGAATATTATATGCCATATCCTATAATTATTGCTCATAAACTGGTAAAAAAATATGATGAATTTAGAAGACAAAATGCAGAAGAATATTTTGCTGATGCTAAAAGTCAGGTTTCTGTTTTATATGATAATGATAAACCTGTTTCAGTAGACACGGTTTTAATGTCTGTTTCGCATAAAAAAGGGTTAGATAAAAACAAGTTAGTTAATGAAATTAAAGAAAATGTAGTTTTACCTGTTTTAAGTGAATTTAAAAATTTAGACAACTTAAATACAAATTATATTATAAATCCAAGCGGTGAATTTTATATTTGGGGTAGTTTTTCTGATAGTGGATGTGTTGGCAGAAAAATTATAGTAGATACTTATGGTGGTGTTGCAAAAGTTGGGGGTGGATGTTTCAGTTCTAAAAATGCAACTAAGGTTGATAGAAGTGGTGCATATTATGCAAGATATGTTGCTAAAAGTGTTGTTGCAAGCAAATTGGCAAAGAAGTGTGAAGTTGAATTAAGTTATGGTATAGGCTTAGCAGAACCTATAAGTATAGAAATAAACACTTTTGGCACTGGTAAGTATGATGATGAAAAATTAAAAGAAATTATTTTAAAAAATTTCAACTTTAGTGTTGGTAACATTATAAAAGAATTAAACTTGCTTAAACCTATTTATGCTTCAACCGCGTGTTATGGACATTTTGGTAGAAATGAATTTAGTTGGGAAACTCCTAAAATTATAAAAGAGTAGGCATATTTTGATATTCTTCCAATAATAATTTTATTTGAAAATTTTTAATTATTTATTTTAAATAAAATGTATACATTTAACATTTTATTTAGTTAATATAATGGTAACTTTTTTGCAGTTTTTAATTTAGTATATGTTTAATTAAAATGTTTCTATTTTAAAATATTAATATGTTGCAAAATGTTATTAAAGCTTAACAAACCTTGTTATTTAATAAATAAAATATTTTAATATTAACAACAAATTTAAAATATTATTGTTTATATAAATAAGGTTTATTATAGTTAAAAATCTAAAATAAAAATTAATACTTCTAAAAATAACGAAATTTGTAAAAATTTGTATAAAAATTTTTTACATTGCTAACAATATTTTTAGGAGTATTTTTTTATGGGTTGTGGTATGGTAAGAAGAGTTGATGAACTTGGTAGAGTTGTTATTCCAAAAGAGATGAGAAGAATATTAAACATAAAATCGGGCAGTTCAGTTGAAATGTCTATTAACGATAATAATCAGGTTGTTTTAGAAAAGTTTTTTGAAATAAACAACATTTATAGCTCTGCCGAAAATTTGGCAAATATAGTTTATGAAGAACTTCAACTTTCTTGCCTTGTTTGTGATGATGAAAAGGTTATTATTTGTAAAGGTCTTAATAAAAAGGAATACCTAAATAAAGCCATTTTAAATCAAAAAATTAAAAACAAAAGTTGTGAAGAATTTTTAAACACGCCTATTATAAATGGCCAAATTTCCGTGCCAGAATTTACATATATTTTTACCCTTTCAAGTGAAGGGGTTGATAGTGGTTTTTTAATTGTTTTATGCGAAAATAAGTTAGAAGAAAACATTAAAAACAATATAGTTTTATTAACAAAATTTTTGTGTAGTTTACTAAAATTTTAACAAAAAATTTTTTATAATTTAAACAAAATAATAATTTTTAAAATAAAAAAAGAAAAAAAACAAATGCTAAAATAAAAAATATTTTAGTAGGTTAAAAATGAAAAAACAATCTTTTATTTTAGGGGCATTCTTGCTTGCTGTAAGTGGCGTTATTTGTAAAGTTTTAGGGGCTATATATAAAATACCTTTAACAAACATTTTAGGCTCTCAAGGTATGGGGATTTATTACTTGGTTTTTCCTGTTTATGCTTTTTTATTGTCGGTTTCTTCCTCTAGTTTTACAACTGCTATATCAAGGCAAATTTCAAATTTAGTTTCTCAAAAAAAACATCTTTTAGCCTACAAAACTTTTAAAGCTTCAACCTTACTGCTTGTTTGTTTGGGTGCTGGTGCTGGAGTGCTTCTTGCTTGCTTTTCTCGCGTTATAGCGGCACTACAGGGGCTAGAAAATGCTTTTATTTGCTATCTTGTTGTTGCACCTAGCATTTTACTTGTTTCAATTTCTTGTGCGTTTAAGGGCTATTTTCAAGGCTTACAAAATATGACTCCAACTGCAACATCTCAAGTAGTGGGGCAATTGTTTAAATTATCAACTGGTTTTTTACTTGCTAAAATTCTATGCGGTAAAGGGGTTGTTTTTGGGGCGATAGGGGCATTGCTTGGAGTGCTAATTGCTGAAACTATAACAACCTTATTTTTTGTTGTTTTCTTCTTTATTTTTAAAATTAAAAATAAAGATTATTTTCGTTTCGTTTCTTTTGAAGAAAGCGAAAAAAAAGTGTCTTTAAAAACACTTGCTAAACAAATTTTTAAAATGTCGCTACCGTTTACAATCAGTTCAGTTATTCTTCCTATGTCTATGGTAATAGACAGTTTTCTAATTGTAAATATTTTAAAGTCTATGAAGTTTGATAAACTTTTTGCAACAAGCTTACTTGGTTTAAATTCGGGCATTGTAAACACTTTGGTTTCTTTGCCATCAACACTTTCGGTTGCAGTTTGTATGAGTATAGTGCCATACATAACTTTTGCTTTATCTAAAAAAGACTATGAAGGCATAAACAAAAAAACAACACTTGCATTTAAACTTGCAATTTTAGTTTCCTTACCTTGTGTTTTTATTTTTGTGTTTTTTGCTCCGTATATTTTAAAACTTTTATATTCTGCAACATTTTCAAATAGTTACGAGTTTAATGTTGCAAGTTCATTGTTAACGCTTTCAAGTATAAATATTTTATATTTATCTTTCCTTCAAATTTCAACAGCACTTTTGCAGTCTATTAATCGTTCATATATTCCTGTAATTAGTTTGTCTATTTCGCTTGTCGTAAAAGTAATTTGTGAAGTTATTTTACTTAACATTCCAAGTGTAAACATTGCTGGGGCAGTAATATCTAATGCAGTTTGTTATTTAGTTTCAAGCACAATAAACATTTATTATTTTAAAAAAAAAATGAATATTACCTTTTCGTTTTATAAAACTATTGTAACTCCGTTTGTTTCAAGTTGTGCTATGAGTTTGGTGGTTTTTATTTTACTTAAAATTTTTACTTCTAGCAAAGTTGGCATTTGTTTTGCATTGTTAATTGGGGCGTTAGTTTATGGTGCTTTAATTTTACTTTTAAAAACTTTTAGTAAAGAAGAGGTTTTACATTTTAAACCTAAAAAACAAAAAAAAGAAACTTAATTGTTTTTATAACAATTTAAAACTAGGTTTATAAAACTTTAATACAATAACTATATAAAATAAATAAAGAGTTTTTTTACTTAAAAAACTTTATGAAAAAATGTTTTAAAAAAAATGAATAAACTTAAATTTGTTGCTAATAATTAGGGTATGAATAAACAAGAATTTTTAAAAGTTTTAAGTAATAGTTGCAATGAAAGTGTTTCAAATTGCAAAAAGATTTTAGAAAACACATATTTAATTTTGTGTGATAATTTAAAAAAGGGGCAAAGTGTAAATTTTTATGGCTTTGGCAAATTTTATGTTAAAAGTTATAAAGAAAGATGTTTAAATATTGAGGGAACTCCAAAAATTATTCCTGCAAAGAATGTGCCTTCCTTTAAAACAGGTAAAATGTTTAAGGAAATTATAAATTAATTTTAAATTATATATTAAAGTTGTTATAAAAAAACTTTAACTATAAAAGAAGATTTATTATGTAATTTTTATACATAATAAATTTTTTATGCAATTTTTAAAATTAAAAAATTGTTTTAAATTTAAATTAAATATGATAATATTATCGTATGAATATTGGTAATGTAAAAATAAATAATAATGTGTTTTTAGCACCTATGGCTAGCGTAACAGATCGCCCTTTTAGAACATTATGTAAAATGCTGGGTGCTGGTTTAACATATACAGAAATGGTTAGTGTTAAAGGGTTGTATTATAAAAGCAAAAAAACTGAGGAACTGCTTGCAACATCCAGTTTAGAACATCCTTGTGCTGTTCAGCTTTTTGGGCACGAGCCAAAAATTTTTAAAAGTGTTATAGAAAGTGGCGTGTTAGATAAGTTTGACATTATAGATATAAATATGGGTTGCCCTGCACCTAAAATTGTTAAAAATGGTGATGGTAGTGCTTTAATGAAAGATTTGAACCTTGCAAGCCAAATTATTAAAGCGTGTAAAGCCGCTACAAACAAACCCATTACGGTTAAATTTCGCAAAGGCTTTAAAAAGAATGATGATAAATTAATTGAATTTGCAAAAATGTGCGAACAGAGTGGTGCTAGTGCTATAACAATTCATCCTAGAACTAGAGAAGATATGTTTAGTGGCACAATAAATTTAGAAGACATAAAAAAAGTTAAAGCTACTGTTAACATTGCTGTTATAGGTAATGGTGATGTTAGAAGTGTTGAAGAATTTAATAAAATGAAAACCGTATGTGATGCAGTTATGATTGGAAGAGAGGCAGTTAAAAGTCCAGAAATATTTTTAGAAATTTTAAAACAAACAAATTCTAGTTTGGAAGATGTAACCTTTTTTGATTATTATAAAGAATTAATTAAAAAAGGATGTGTTGATGTTTTTTTTAAAAACAATAACAACACCCAAAAATTAGAGGTATTAGAAAGTAAAGATAAAGAATTAACAGAAAATGTTACAGAAACCCAAAACCTCAATGTAAATTATAAAACTGATAATAATTTGTTTAATGATTTGCCTAGTAAATTGCAAATAATAGAAATGCACTTGCAACTTTTAAAGCAAGAGTATAGCAGGGAACATATTGTTAGAATTTTTAAAAAATATATTCTTTCATATTTAAATGGTTTTAAGAATGCAACAAGTTTAAAAAAGGAAATTGTTCTTCTTCAAAATTTAGATGAAATGGAAGAAAAGATATTTAACTTTTTTAATGGATTATAATTTTTTTAAGTTTTAAGCAAGAAAATAAGTTTTATTTTTTTCTTAAAACTTTTTTATTTTTTTAGTTAGAATTTTAAAACAATGTTAAAAATAAATAAATTATGAGTTTTAAAAAGCTTATGCAAATTTTTAAAACAAAAAAAACAAAATTTTACTAAAATATATTATACAAAATGTTTGAAAAGATATAAAATATAATATATAAACAAAAATTTTATGCGGGGGAAGAAAATGAAGAAAACTATAAAAGATATTGATGTTAAAGGTAAAAAGGTTTTATTGAGGTTAGACCTTAATGTTCCGTTAAATAAAGAAACGGGTGAAATTAGTGATGACACCAGAATTATGGAATCCTTAACAACAATAAACTATTTGTGTGAAAGTAGGGCTAAGGTGCTTATTTGCTCTCACTTAGGTAGACCAGAAGGAATAGACAAAAAGTATTCTTTAAAACCAGTTGCAGATAGGTTAGAAAAAATTTTAAAACATAAAGTGTTTTTTGCAGAAGACACTATTGGTAAAGATGCAAAAGCTAAAGCCAAAGTTTTGAACGATGGCGAAATTTTGGTTCTTGAAAATTTGCGTTTTGATAAGCGTGAAGAAGAAAACGATGCCACTTTTTGTAAGGAACTTGCTAGCCTAGCAAATATTTATGTTAACGATGCTTTTGGCACTGCACACCGTAAGCACGCATCTACTTATGGCGTTGCAAAACTATTGCCTAATGCTGTTGGCTTTTTAATGAGTAAAGAAATTAAAGTTATTAACAGCATTTTAGATAATCCTAAAAGACCTTTTATTGCAATTTTAGGTGGGGCAAAAATTAAAGATAAAATTCCTGTTATTGAAAATTTAATAACTAAAGCAGATTCTATTTTAATTGGTGGGGGAATGTCTTACACCTTTAAAAAGGCACTTGGTGGGAATGTTGGTAAATCTCTTGTAGATGAAGAGAAAATAACTCTTGCTAAAGAGTTAATTGAAAAAGCAAAAGCAAATAATGTTGAACTTGTTTTACCTATAGACACAGTTTGTGCAACAGAATTTAGTAACGATGCAAAACCTAAAAAGTTCCCATCAGACCAAATTCCAGATGAATTTATGGGTATGGATATTGGAAAGAAAACAATTAAATTATTCAAACGCTATATTAAGAATGCTGGAACAGTTGTTTGGAATGGTCCACTTGGAGTTTTTGAATTTAATAAATTTGCAAAAGGTACAAACAAAATTGCAAAGTTTGTAAGTAAATCTAAAGCGTTTTCTTTTATAGGGGGAGGAGACAGTGCCTCTGCTGTTATTAAAAGTGGTTACGCAAAAGAAGTTAACCATATATCAACAGGTGGTGGCGCAAGTTTAAATATGCTTGAAGGTAAAATTTTGCCAGGGGTTGATGTTATTACAAATTTAGAAGATGAAAACGAACCTAAAAAGGAAGAAGCAAAAAAGAAGGCAGGAACTAAAAAAACATCTTCTTCTAAAACTACAAAAAAGCAACCAGCAAAAAAAGCAACCACAACTAAAAAAACAACAGCAAAAACAAGTAGCACGAAAAAAACAACAGCAAAAAAATAATTTAGTTAAATTAAGTTTTAAATTAAATAAGGTGGAAAATGAATAAAAAGTTAACAACACTTATAATTATGGATGGCTTTGGAATGCCTTCTAATTATGAAAAAAGTGGAATTATTCCAGACAACACAAAAAATTTAAGAGCATTAAAAGATGAATTTTCTTTTGCAACTTTAAGAGCTAGTGAAGAATATGTTGGTCTTCCTGCTGGGCAACCAGGAACAAGTGAAGTTGGCCACGCAACAATAGGCAGTGGCAGAGTAACTTATCAGCCTCTTGTTAGAATAAATAAAGATATTGATAGTGGAGAATTTTTTAAAAATAAAGTTTTAAACGATGCTATAGATGGTGCAAAAAACAATAATAAAAATTTACACTTAATTGGAATGGTGAGTGATGGTGGTATTCACTCTCATATTAACCACTTATTTGCATTGCTTGATATGTGTAAAAACAAAAATTTTAATAAAGTTTTTATTCACTTTATAGGCGATGGCAGGGATACCCCTCCTAAAAGTATTAAAACATATATAAAGCAGGTTGAAGATTATATAACCAAAAATAAGGTTGGTAAATTGGCAACCATAATTGGAAGGTTCTATGCTTTAGATAGAGATAAAAACTGGGATAGAAACAAATTGGCTTATAATGCTTGGGTGCTAGGGGAAGGCTCTAATTGTGAAAGTTGGAATGTGGCTATAGACAATGCTTACAACAATGGTGAAACAGATGAGTTTATTAAACCAATAATTTTAACAGAAAATGGGAATCCAATAACGCTTATAGAAAAAGGCGATTATGTAATTTCTTATAATTTCCGTGCAGATAGAGAAAGGCAACTTGCTTATGTTATGGTTGAAGATAACGACCTTGATTTTGTAAAACCATTAAATCTAACCTTTGTTACTATGACAGAATATGATGAAAACTTTAAAAAAGTTTTAGTTGCCTATAAACAAGAAAATCCTACAAATTTACTTAGTGAAGTTTTATCTAAAAATGGAATAAAGCAGGTTAAAGTTGCTGAAACAGAAAAATATGCTCATTTAACTTTTTTCTTCAACTCTGGTAAGCAGGACACCTATAAGAATGAAGATAGAATTTTAATAGCAAGCGAAAAAATGGCAAGCTATGCAAACAAGCCAGAAATGAGTGCTGAAAAAATAACAAATCAGGTTTTAGATGTTATAGATAAATACGATTTTATTGCAATAAATTTTGCAAATTGCGATATGGTAGGTCATTCTGGCAATAAAGATGCTGCAAGAAAAGCAACAATTGTTGTTGATGAATGCGTTAAAAAAGTTGTTGATGAAGTGTTAAAGCGTGGAGGGCAGGGCATAATTACCGCCGACCACGGAAATGCCGATATAATGGAATATGAAGATGGCTCACCAAACACTGCCCATACAACAGCAATAGTTCCATTTATTTTATTTGATAGTGAAAACCCTAAAAAGAAATTAAGGGAACAAGGAACGCTTGCAGATATTGCTCCAACTATTTTAAAAATGTTGGACATTCAAATTCCAAGTGAAATGACTGGAAAGCCAATGTTTTAATGTTAAAAACATAAATATAGATTTTTATAAACTTAAATAAGGAGAAAATAATGAGTAACAAATATGTAATGGCTAACTTTAAGATGAACAAAACAGATGCAGAGGTAGAAGAATATTTAAACACATTTTTACCACTTGTTGAAAATATTAATGCTAAAATAATTTTGGGTGTGCCTTTTACTTCTTTAAAAACAGCAGTAACTAAAACTCAAAATAGCAATGTTATGATTGCTGCACAAAATATGAATGAGAACGAAAAGGGTGCATATACTGGAGAAGTTAGTGCTGATATGTTAAAGAATTTGGGTGTTGATGCTGTTATTGTTGGGCATAGCGAAAGGCGTAGCAATTATAATGAAACAGATGAACTTGTTAATAAAAAAATTCTTAGAGGTTTAAAAAGTGGGCTTATTTGTATTTTCTGTGTTGGAGAAACAATGTATGAACGCAAAAATCAAATGACAGAGCAAGTTTTAGTTCGCCAAATAACAGAAGGATTAAAATCTGTTTATGCTAACGAACTTAAAAACATTATTGTTGCCTACGAACCTGTTTGGGCTATAGGCACAGGTGTTACACCAATGGATGTTGAAATTGTGGAAACCGTTAAAGTTATTAGAAATATTTTAACATCAATGTACGATGAAGAAATTTCAAAAGAAGTTGTTGTTACTTATGGTGGTAGCATTAACGAAATTAATTGTAAAGAAATTGGAAAATTTGAAGGGTTAGATGGAGCTTTAATTGGTGGTGCATCTTTAATGCCAGAAAAATTTGCAAAGATAATAAATGCTTTTAAACCAAAAGCCACAAGAAAGAAAGCTTAATAGAATTATTATAAAAAATTACCCCTTGAAAAGTTTTTAGTTTTATTGTAAAATATATTTTGTAATTTACTTTTATAAAGGACTTTTATTCAATATGGATATTTTGGGTAATTTATGGGGAATGATTAAGGCTGAATTCTTTTATGATTTTAGGTCTAGTGTTGCATCTATATTTTTAATATTTGGCTTGTTTTTTATTTATCTTTTATTAAAAGATAATTACGAAAAACTTGGCAAAACACTTAGAAATGTAGTTGGAGCTATTTTATGTTGTGTTATAGCATATGCGCTATTTTAAGTATGTTTAATTTTTAGTTTTTAAGTAATACTTTATTTATTGAAAAACAGTGTTGTTTAAGTTTTAACTTATTTTGTTAATGTATATAACACAAAAAATTGTTATAGATGGTTTTTAATAGCAAAAAAAATGTAGAAATTAAAATAATTATAGTAAAACTTTTAAGTTGCTTTTTATTTAATTTTATGGTAACATCTTGTAGTTAGTTTATTAAGGAGATAATATGTATAATTTACTTGGCGAAACAATTTTACCTAATTGGGTTGTAAATTCCTTTCCAATAATTAAATTTATTTTATTAATACTTATTGTTCTTGCTGCTATTGCTTTAATAGTTATTGTTTTATTGCAAGAAAGTGAAGATGGAGGCAGTAATGCTATAACTGGAATTAAAGAAAGTTATTACGCACAAAATAAAGGTGCAAATAAAGAAGGCAGACTTAAAAAAGCTACAATTATTTTATCTATATTTATTGCTGTTACTGTAATACTATTTTTTATTTTAACCGAAATCTATCCAAATAGTATTTGGAGTAAATAAACAAATAAAAACAAAACACTTTGAAATTTTCAAGGTGTTTTTTTTGACATTAAAATTATATTGATATAAACTAATAATATGGAAAAATTAAAAAATGAAATATTAAGTTTCTTAGAAACTAAAAAAGTAAATTATAAAGGCATAAACAAACTTGCTGAAATTATTGCTAAATATATTAAAGCGGATTTTGCAAGCGTTTTAGAAACTTTAATTAACTTAGAAAAAGAAGGCGAAATTTACGAGTATTCAAAACATAAATATGCTACAACCAATAGTTTAAACATTGTTAAAGGCAAGGTTAGTTATGCAGGCCATAACTATTGTTTTATTTTAAACCCAGAAGGTGATGTATTTGTTCAAAAAAGGAACTTACTTAACAGCTTTGATGGAGATGAAGTTCTTGTTAAAATTTTAACTGGTGAAATTGCTGGCAAAAAAAGAGAAGGTAAGGTTGTTAAAATTTTATCTAGAAGTACCGATAATATTATTGGCACTTTTAGGCGTATTAAAAGTTATGGTTATGTAACTAGCGATAAAAAGAATTTTGACAAAGATATTTTTATAGACACTGCAAACATAAATGGTGCTAAAGATAACGATAAGGTTGTTGTTAAATTAACAAACATTAAAAGTGGCAATCCTGTAGGCGAAGTTATAGAAGTTATTGGGGCAGTAGGTGAAGTTGGCACAGATATAAAAAGCATTTTAAGACAATATAAAATTATAGATAAATTTCCAGATGATACAATTAAACAAGCAAAATCTATTAAACAACAAATAGATAAAAATAATTATATTAACACTCGTAAAGATTTAACTGATATGATGTTATTTACCATTGATGGTAAAGATGCAAAAGACCTTGATGATGCAGTTTCTTTAACAAAAAATGAAGATGGCACTTATCAACTTGGTGTGCATATTGCTGATGTTGGAGAGTATGTTAGAAAAGATAGTAAACTAGATGAAAGTGCCTTTGAACGTGGAACAAGCGTGTATTTCTTAAATCAGGTTATACCTATGCTTCCAAAGGAATTAAGCAATGGCATTTGTTCTCTTAATCCTCAAGTTGATAGGTTAGCACTAAGTGTGTTAATGAAGATTGATAAAAAAGGGAATGTGTTAGAAAGCGAAATTTGCGAAAGCGTTATTAACAGCAAATATAGGCTTAATTACGATGAAGTTTTAGAAGTGTTAGATGGAAATGTAAAAACGCAAAATAGACTTAGTGAAATAAAAGATACTTTACTTAATATGCAAGAACTTTCTGAAATTTTAGACGCTAGGCGAAAAAACTTAGGTTCACTTAATTTTGAATTGCCTGAAAGCAAGGTAATTGTTGACGAGAATAATAAACCAATAAGAATAGAAAAAAGGTTAGCTACAAAATCAACAAAACTTATTGAAACTTTTATGGTTATTGCAAATGAGGTTATTGCTCAGAAATTTGATAGTTTAAAAATTCCGTTTGTTTATCGTGTTCACGAAAAGCCAGATAGCGAAAAAATGCAAAGTTTCTTCAATTTTTTATCTTCTCTTGGCATAAATGTAAATTTAGAAAAGAAAGATATTGCCCCTAGAGATTTACAAGCAATTTTAACAAAGGTTGAAAATTTACCTGCAAGCACTGTTGTTAATATGGTTATGTTAAGAAGTTTAAAAAAGGCAAAATATTTTGATAAATGTTTAGGTCATTTTGGGCTTGCACTAACTTATTATTGTCATTTTACTTCCCCTATAAGAAGATATCCCGACTTATGTATCCACAGAATAATTAAAGAATATTTACATCATAATAATTCCTATATAAAATCTCCAAAAATGGTAGATTTTGTTGAAAAGGCTTCAATGCAATCAAGTAATACAGAGAAAAATGCTGAGGAAGTTGAAAGAGCAATTACCGACTATAAAAAATGTGAGTATATGTCACAATTCATTGGTGAAAATTTTACTGGCATAATTAGTGGGGTAACTGCAAGAGGGATTTATGTTGAACTAGATAACACTTGTGAAGGTTTTGTTCCCGTTGCAAGTTTATCTGATGATTTTTATAATTATGATGAAAAATCACTTGCGTTAATAGGTTCCAATGGTAAGTTTTATAGAATTGGTGAAAAGGTTGAAGTTACATTGGTGGATTGTGTTTTAAGTGAGCGAAAAATTAATTTTAACCTCGTAAAAAAGCTTCATTAAATATGTTTTTATAAAATATATTTGAATTTATTTTAAATAAGTTATTACCTATGCTTTTTGAAAAAATATAATAAAATAATTGAAATAAAAAAGACCTAATTAAAATTATCAAATTTATAGGTCTTTTTTTCATATAATATATAAAAATTTTATTAAAAAAATCAATTTTTAAAAACTATTATTAAAATTTTATTTATAAAATGTTATAGTATAAATAAAGTTAAAAACTTTTATTATCAAATTTATCATAAAAGGTTAGTTATTTATTTTTTAATTGTTAAATATATAAATTTACTGTTATATATTTTTTTACTATAAAATTACAAACGCATATCAGCAGGAATTTGCAATTCGCAGTAGCCTTGTTTTGCTTGGCATAAAGGGCAGGTTTCCCAAGCCTCTTTTCCAAAACTTACATAACCACAACTTGGGCAAACCCAATATACCTCTTTAGCTTTTTTGTAAAGTTCTTTAGAGTTAAATTGAGAATATAATTCCTTAAACACTTCAGCGTGCCTAATTTCAACATCGTGTATCATTTTAAATACATCTGCAATTTCGTTAAAACCTTCATTACGAGCAACTTTTTCAAATTCAACATACACCTTTGCTTCATCAAGTTCATCTTGTGCTAAAAGTTTTAAGTTGGTTGCTAAATCCCATTTCTCTTTAAATGGCAAGCCAGCACAAACATCAATGTTATCAATTTGTGGTATTTCTGCATCTTGTAATTTTGTATATAAAACCCTAGCGTGATTAAATTCCTGATATGCAATTTTGTCTATTAAAGTTGCAATAGCTTCATAACCGTTGTATCTAAAACCATATTCACAAAATTCATACCTGGTTCTTGCAGCACATTCTGAAGTATATGCGGTTGCAAGATTTTTAAATGTTTTACTATCTTTTAATTCCATAAAACCCTCCCTAAAGTTTAATTGTTAACATAGAAGATGGTTTATATACAAAATTTTAAAATTTAAAAAAACTAACATTTATAACTTTATAACTTTTTTACATTTATATTAAGTTATATATAAAATTGATTATACTTTAATTAAGTTAAACCTAAATAAAATATTATTTTTAGAAATATTGTATTATTTACAGTTTAACAAAAACTTTAATTAGTAGTTAATAATAATTAAATTTGCTATTTTTCTTTTGGTATGGTAAAATTATTTTGTTAGTAGAAAATTTATAAAAAGGAAAAAGATTAATGAAAGTTGTGGCAACTAATAAGTTCGCACATTTTAACTATTTTGTTTTAGAGACCTATGAAGCAGGAATATGTTTGCTTGGTAGCGAAATAAAATCTGTTAGAAAAAATGGAATGACTTTAAACGAAAGTTTTATTTTAATTTCAAATAAAGGTGCAGTTCTTAAAAATAGTTACATTAAAAGTTATCAAAATATTTCAAATAATTTTTCTCCAAAACCAACTAGAGATAGAAATTTACTACTTAACAAAAACGAAATTTTAAAACTTAAACAAAAAACCGAAACTAAAGGGCTTACAATTATTCCAATCAAAGCTTATTTGAAAGATGAACTTCTTAAAATAGAAATTGGTTTATGTAAAGGCAAAAAACTTTATAATAAAAAGGAGGATAAAAAGGAGCAAGATATAAAAAGAGAAACTGAAAGATTATTGAAATAAATGTTTTTTGCTAAAACAACATTAATAATAAATTAAAACTTATGTTAGTATAATATTATAAATTCGAAATTGAATTATTATCGTTCCATAATAATTTTTTATGGGGGTGCAACGGTTTCGACAGGGTAGTTGAAAAACTTATTAAGCGGAAAGTAGTGTCTATCTACTTAAAACCTAGACAACACTTTTTTAAGTGCAAATAACAATTATAATGCTAACTCTGTAGCAGTTGCTGCTTAGTTAACCGTTTGATGCATAAATTGCCTTCATAGTTTAGCATTAGGCGTCAGTTATATGAAGGAACTTTATTTAGTGTTTGGCTAAATAATTTTATAACACAAACTCGTTTTTAAAACTTTGTTGGTTTAGTTTTAAAAATTAAACTATAAATTAACTATTTCCGTAGAAAGATTTGTTTTTGCTATTTTGGACGCGGGTTCAATTCCCGCCACCTCCACCACACGAGATGTATATGCATATCTTGCGTTTGTATCGGAATTAGAGGTTGATATATCGACCTCTTTTTCTTTTGTGTTGTTTTTGATTTTGCTACCATTGCCCGCAATAACATAAAATAATTTCATTCTCGATAAACTATTTATAAAAGCACAATTTAATAATATTATTGAAGGAAATACTGTAAAAAAAGTATTATACTTTTTTATGTAGTATCTATGTATCCGTTATGGTAACGAAGGCGAATTTAACTGTTTAGAAAAATCTCTTAAAATAATGAATTCAATAATAATTGACCCTCACTTAGACAATAGTGTTAAATTGCTATTGAGTGTTAACTACAAATGAATGAAAGGAAAATGT
>CAJUBT010000014.1:0-2510 GCA_910584815.1 uncultured Christensenella sp.
TTCATCGGTAAACCTAAAATGAACCACCAGACTATCTGGTGGTTTTATATTATAAAAAAACAACTTTTGTATAAAAGTTGTTTTTTGTTTGGTAAATAATATAACAAAGTTTAATGTTTTATAATATTTAACTTAATAGGTTTAATTATGTTGCTGTAATTACTGCCATAACTAAGTTTGAAATTAAACATCAACTTAAATGTTTTTAATATAAAAACAAAGAGTGTTGATATAAAATTTAACAAAATGGTTTTCAATAATTTTTATAATACATATTTGTTTTTATACTTTTTTTATTTAGTTGCTTTTTTAGTTTTAGTTGCGACCGATTTGTTAGCTGTTGTTTTATTTGTTGTTGTTTTATCGGTTGTTGATTTTTTAGTGGTTTTGGTTGGTTTGTTTTTATCTTCTTCTAATTTTTCATTTTTGTTATCTTCTAAACTATTTTTTAAAGGTTCTTCCTCTGAAACAATCACATTGCTCTCTTCCTTTCCGATTGCTTCTGTTTCTGCCCTTACCTGTTTTTGTTGCAAAGCTGAAGCATTTTCTTTGTTATAAAATATGCTAGAAACTAAAATTGAAATTGCAAGCAAAATTTCTGCAGGATAGTAAGTTAACAAACATAAATAACTAAAGGCTTTGCCACCATTTCCGAACACATTAAATAATAACATTAAATCGGAAAAAAAGAATAAGAAGCTACCTAAAAATATTACTATGTTAATTGCTGTTTTTTGGGTAACTAAATTTGCCATTGCTTTGCCTAACATAAAGGAAATTACAATTGCATAAACAACGCACAAAACTTCCATTACAGGTTTAAAATTAAAAATTGGAGCAAGAGTTATTAGTAAAACTGCTGGTATAATTATGGCTAAACCATAAACTAAATCTGTTTTTTTGAATGGAACAATAAACATATAAGAAACAAAAAAGAAAATATGCCCAACACCAAAAAAAATTGCACCTATCATAAAATCTACTTCTAGCAAAATATCTCCAAGCATTGCAAACAATAAGCCAATTAAAATTATTATGCTAAATTTTTTATTTACATTTTTACTTGTAAAAGCATAAATTAAATTAATTATGCCCAAAATAACAAACATTGCGCTTGTTAAGCCTTTGCAAAGTAAGGTGCCAGAGGCTAAATAAAGAGCATCCCCCACCATTATTAAAATTATCATTGCAAGGTTTATAAAATAAATATAACTTTTCTTTAAATTCATATTTTTCATCTCTTTTTAACTATAAAAATTTTAAAGGCTTTTAACACCATCTTTAACTTGATGGTAAATAACTTCTAGTTGCTTTGCTGTAAACATAACAGGCACTGGGTAAAGTGGGTTGCCCTCTTTTTCTGCCGTTTTTGCAAGAGTTTCTATATCTTCCTCTTTAATATCATTAATGCTTGTTGGAATGCTCATATATTCATTTAGTTTTTCAATTTCACTTATGAATATTTTTGCACCCTTTTCTATCGAGGTATCCTTTTCGTAAAGGTTTGCACATAAACCTAATTTCCACAATTTTTTATAAACCTTTTTACCATAAGCTTTTAACACATAAGGCATAATAACCGCATTTGCAAGGCCGTGTGGTATGTTATATTTTCCACCTAAACTATGTGCAATGGCGTGAATATAACCCACATAAGATTTTGTGAAAGCAACCCCAGCATAGTAAGCTGCTTTTAACATATTTTCCCTTGCTTTTAAGTTAGAACCATCATCATAAACTAGTTTAATGTTTTCAAATATTGTTTTTACTGCATATAAGGCACATTCTCTTGTTTTTTTGGTGGTGCTTCTTCCTATATAAGCCTCCACAGCGTGAGTTAAGGCATCCATCCCCGTTGTTGCAGTTACCATTTTAGGCAATCCTGTTGTTAATTCTGGCATTAAAACTGCATAACTTGGAATTAGAGGAAAATCGTTAATTGCATATTTATGCCTTGTTTTGCTATCGGTAATAACTGCGGCAAGGGTAGTTTCGCTACCTGTGCCTGCCGTGGTAGGAATGGCAATTAATAGTGGAATTTTTTTGCGAACTTTTAAAACCCCTTTCATTTGACCAAGTGTTTTTTTAGGGTTTGCAAGCCTTGCACCAACTCCTTTAGCACAATCCATAGCAGAACCACCACCAAAAGCAATTAAGCAACTACAAGCATTTGTTTTATACATTTCTAAAGCTTCATCCACATTATCGGTGGTTGGGTTTGCAACAGTGTTGCTATAAACAGCAACCTTAATATTATTTTCTTTTAAAGTTTCTTCTAGTTTTTTTGTTAAACCTAAACCATATATACCTTTATCGGTTACAAGCAAAGCACTAGAAAAATTGTTTTTATTTAAAACTTCCACGATATTGTTATAATTGCTTAAAAGTTTTGGTTCTCTGTATGGTAAAATTGGCAACGCACATTTAAACACAAACTGATAAGTTCTTGAATATAACTTTTTAAAAATGTTCATTTTATTATCTCCTTTACATAAATCTTTTTATAAAAA
>CAJUBT010000014.1:2610-38207 GCA_910584815.1 uncultured Christensenella sp.
TTTAACAATAACACAATTTAGTAAAATTAACAAATAACTTTAAAAAATTTTTATTTTTACTTTACATTTAAACACAAAAGAACTACACTTATAAAAAAATTAAAGCATAACAAAAAACATTTTCAGTAAATTTTATAAAATTTATATTTTGTATTTTACACTCTACCTAGTAATTGTTTTTTGATAAATAGGTTAAAATAAAACACTTAATTTATCTACTTAAAAGGATAATTTTAATGGGTAATATAGTTGAAATTAAAAACTTAAAAAAATATTATAAAGAAGTTAAGGCTGTTGATGACATTAGTTTTAATGTTAAAAAAGGTAGTTTGTTTGCATTTTTAGGGCTTAATGGTGCTGGTAAAAGCACAACCATAAACATTATTGCAGGTGTTTTAGACAAAGATGCTGGCTGTGTTAAAATTGATGACCTTGATATAGACACAGACTTAAATAAAATTACAAACACCATTGGCATTGTTTTTCAACATTCGGTTTTAGATGAAAAGCTTTCTGTTTTAGATAACCTTAAATTTAGAGCAGGGCTTTACAATATTTCAAAAGAAGTTTTTAAAACTAACCTTGAATTTTTAAGCACAAAATTAGAGTTTACCGACCTTTTAAACAGGCCTTTAAACAAACTTTCTGGGGGGCAAAAAAGAAGAATAGATATTGCAAGAGCATTAATACATAACCCTACCCTTTTAATTTTAGATGAACCAACCACAGGTTTAGACCCTGTTACAAGAATGCTTGTTTGGAACTTAATTGGCGAACTTAGAAAAAACAAAAACTTAACTGTGTTTTTAACAACTCACTATATGGAAGAAGCAAGCGAAGCTGACCAAATTGTTATTATAGATGAAGGCAAAATTGTGGCTAACGATACCCCAATAAATCTTAAAAACAAATATGCTAACGATTTTTTAAAAATTTATAGTTATAACAAAAAGTTATTATCTGCGTTAAAAAAAGATAACATAGTTTTTACCGAACATAACGAGCATTTAGAAATTGCACTAAAGGATGTTGCTGAAGCAAAAGATATTATAATTAAACATAATAAATTAATTACAGATTTTGAAGTTATTAAAGGCAAAATGGACAATGTGTTTTTAAATGTTACTGGCAAACAATTAAAGGAGTTTTAAACCTATGGAGTTGAAAAAATTAAAACTACTTGTTATAAGAAACAATAAATTATATTTTAAAGATAAAATGCAATTTTTTCTATCCTTACTTACACCAATAATTTTAATTGTTTTATTTTTAACCTTTTTAGGCAATGTTTATAAATCTTCCCTCTTATCTTTTGTGCCAGAAGGAATTACATTAGATAGCAGTATAATTAATGCCTTTACTAGCAGTTGGTTATTTTCTTCCATACTTGCAACTTCCTGTGTTACTGTTGCTTTTTGCTCTAACATAATGGTTATAGATAAAATTAACAAAGCCAATTTAGATTTTAAAATTACACCTGTTAAAAAAACAACTATTCAAGTTAGTTATTTTGTTTCTAACTTTATTGCAACTTTTTTAATATGTTTTATTGTTTTTATTATAAGTCTAATTTTTTTTGCAATAATAGGTTGGTATTTTAGTTTTGTTGATGTTTTACTAATTCTTGTTAACATAGTTTTAGGGGTGTTAATGGGGTCGTTAGGGGCAACAATAGCAATGACTTTTATATCTTCTCAAGGTGCATTAAGTGCAGTTTGCACATTATTTTCAGCAATGTATGGTTTTCTTTGTGGGGCTTATATGCCAATATCGCAATTTTCAACAGGAATTCAAAACTTTGTTGGTTTTATTCCTGGAACTTACATAACTGTGTTGCTAAGAAATTTTTATATGCGAGGAATAATTGGCGAACTTGGAAAGGTTATGCCACCAGAAACAATAGATGGGCTAAAACAAGGCTTTGATAATGTTTATAATTTTTTTGGCAATGAAGTTAGCTCACTTGCTATGTATATAATTGTAATTGCAACAATTATGGTGCTGTTTAGCGTTTATGTTCTTATTGTTTATTTAAGAAGCAAAAAACACAAGCATAAAAATTACGCAATTAAAACTTAATAAAAACCAGGTTTAATTAAATTAGTTATTTATTTTATTAATTTTTTTTGTTATGTTAAAATAATAAAAAGTTAAGGAGAAAAATAAAATGAAAGATGTTAAAATACACGGTGTTTACAGACATTTTAAAGGCGATTACTATATTGTTGAAGATGTTGCAACCCATAGTGAAACAAACGAAAAATATGTTATTTATAGAGCATTATATGGCAACCAAGAACTTTACACACGCCCACTAGATATGTTCACCGATAAAACAGATAAAATTAAATATCCAGATGCAGACCAAGACTTTAGATTTGAACTACAAAACATTGGCAGCGCAAGAAGTGCCTTGTTTAAAGATAATAATTAAACTTTATAATTACAAGGTTTATAAATTTACTATAATAAAAAACTTTTAAAATTATATTATTATCTGAAACTTTAGTTTTTTATTATATGCCTTAATTAAAATTAAAAAACAAAAAAAACTTTATCTAGTACGATAAAGTTTTTTTATTTAAATTTTATTAATATTTAGTTTAAAAACATAACAATTTTTATTTTATTAAAAACTTTAATTTAACTTAAAAGTTAGTGCTTTAAATTTCATCGTTTACTTTTTCTAAACATAAAAATTGGAGCAAAAATTACAATTAACACAGCAGCCCCTATGCCTATAAATAGTAATAGTTCCTTAGTGCCTTGAGGAATGTTACTTGTAGGATTAATTTCCTTAAACACAATTTCTAAATTAATATCGCTATGAATGTTTGTTATAGTAAAACTATTATCTTCAACCGAAACTGGCACTCCATTACATTTAACGCTTTCAACAAAATAGCCTTCTTCCACAGTAATGGTAAAGGTTCTAGCCTCTCCATCGTAAATATCGGTTAAACTCTGATTAGATAAAACACTGCCAAAACTATTATGGTTTAGGGTTATTGTGTATTTGTTTATTTCAAAATTAACTTGTAAAGTTCTGTTGCCTTTAACGCTATCAAAAGTAAATTTATCCATTTTACCTTTGTTAAAGCCATCTACAATAACTTGTTCTGCGTGATAATTTGGTAAACCCGTAAAAATAAAAGTTGGCGTTGAGTTGTGTTCCACTGTAATGGTTGCACCACTTATAATTAAATTATTGTTATTATCGTAAACATTTCCGTTGCTATTATATTCAATTAAAATAGTATAAGTTGTTATTCCAAAATCTACTTCAAAAGTATGGTTACTTATTACATTTGTAAATGTATAACCACTATTTAAAACTTGTTGTAATTGAGTGTTATTAAGTTCTACACCATCTACTCTAATGCCAGTTACAAAACACCCCTCAAAAGTTTGAATAGTATATGTAACATTTTGACCAGTGCTTAATTTGCCCGCAACGCTTGAAATTATTTTGCCTCTATTTTTATTATAAACCAAAGTTATTTCAAAGCTAGGCTTTATTATTACGGTAAAGGTTTTTGAAGATAAAGTGCTATCATCCCAATTTGTTACCACTGCATAAAACTTTTTTGTGCCAACACTTGAAGTGTCTACCTTTAAAATATTATTAGTCTCGCCTTCTAGCAATATGCTATCACTGCCATTATAACTGTACCACTGGTATTTTAAATTTAAACCTCTTGCATTAATTTGCAAAATGCATTCATCATTTTCGTAACAAGTTCTAGTTAGTTCAACATTATTATTTAAACTAAAAACATCTAAAGCAACAAAGTTATAGCTATATCTATTTGCATATGTTTGAGCAAAGGTATTAGAGTAACCATAAATTGTTATTGTTTCATCGGTTGGACGGTATAAATAGTTTTCGCTATAAAAATTAAAGTTTCTGCCTAAAACCAAATTTTCTACACCCGAACCACTGAACAATTGTCCGCCTAAATTAATTATATTTGCAAGGTACACAAAGTTACCTAGTTCATAGCAGTTTTCAAAAACCGACCCAGTGAACTTTGCATTAACATTTGTGCTACTTTCCATTGTTCCAAGGGTTGTTACAGTGTTTAAATTTATGTTTTTTAATTTATAACAATTTGCAAACCCTTCGTTCTGAATAGTTTTTAAATTGCCAGAAATAACACTTTCCAGCCCTACACAGAAGAAAAACGCACGGTCGCCAACTATGCTAACTTCTGGTAAATTAATGGTTTGTAGGTTATAACAAAAGGCAAAAGTTTGTGGTTTAATTTCTTTAACTTTAGTTAAAGTTACCGACTGCAAATTCTCGCACCTACTAAAACATTGAATACCTAAGTTTGTAACATAGTTCAAATTTATGTTTCTTAAATTAGTGCAATTATAGAATGCGCCATCCCCTAAAGTTGTTACAGTACTAGGCAGTTTTACATCTGTAATAAGAACACAGTTTTCAAAGGCGTTATCGCCAATTTTTGTTATGTTATAAGTTTTACCACTAGATGTATAACTTGAAGGAATTATAACCCCACCTTCAGTGTAGCTATCTACAAGAGAAATATAAATTTCTGTTTTTCCATTGTTATTATAATAATTAAAATAAAACCTAGATAAATTTTTAAAAACATTATGAAAAGTTATGTTATTATTTGCAGCATATGTTTGTGCCACCCCTTCATAACCTATTAAACTAAAGCCATTTAGAATTGAATTGTTTGCATACCCAAGTGCTTTTAAACCTATGTTTGTAACACCCTCCCCCAATTTAACTTGTTTTAAACTAGTGCAATTATAAAAAGCTAAATCTCCTATAACTATAGAATTTTCAAGAGTAATGTTGCTTAGTTTTGTGCAATTATTAAAAGCACTTGCACCTATGGTTTTTAAATTAGGAGCATAAACACCTGTTAAATTTATACAATCACCAAAAGCTTCGCTTTCTATTGTTTCAACATTTGGCAAACCTATTGTTGTTAATAAGTTGCAATTTTTAAAAGCGTTTGCACCTATTTTGGTTACAGGCTTGTTTTCTATAAAGCTTGGAATATCAATTTTAGTCAACCCCAATGTGTTAACACTTAAAATTGTTACTTCGTTATTTTCGATTTTGTAATTAAAGATATTTAAGTTTTTATCAATTTCTTCATATTTTATTGAAACGCCATTGCTAGCATTAAAGTTAGTTATAAACTGCTTTGCTGGAGTGTTTGAGTATATATAAAACATACAATTCTCACCGAACCAATTAAAAGCCAAACTTGAAATATATTTAAGATATGGCGATAAGGTTACACTTGTTGCGGCAGTTATTCTAACAAAAGCTTCCCTTTCAATTTCTATTATGCTAGGCAAGTCTATTTCTTTTAAACTTCTGCAATTGTAAAAGGCTTCTGCTTTAATAACTTTTAATTTAGGGGCATTAAAGTTTGTTAACTTTGTACAATTTTGAAAAGCTGCAACGCCAACAGTTTCAAGCTCTGGCACATTTAAGGTTATTATTCCAGAAGAAGTAAATGCTAGGCTTGCTATATGCTTTATTTTAGGAATAAGAACATTTTCTAATTTTGCACAGTTATAAAAACATTGTGAACCAACAAGTAAAAGTTCGGGCATATCTGCACTTTCTAAATTGCCATTATCTTCAAAACATTGAATGCCAACATATTTTACCTTAGGCAAACTTAACGTTTTAATATTACAATCTATAAAAGCTTTTGTTCCAATAACTTCAACTTTAGGTAAATATACTTGTGTTAAATTGCTTGATCCATAAAAAGCACAATCCCCAATTGTAACAACACTTGGTAGCCTAATTGAAGTTAAATTTTCTGGAACAACAATATTATTACAAAAAGCAAAATAATCAACTAAAGTTACTTTCGATAAGTTTATTGTTTGCAAACTTTCACAATTTGAAAAAGCATATTTGTTAATTGTTAATAAGTTTGGAAATTCGTTATCTGTAACTGCTAACAGATTTTCGCTAAAATAAAAGGCATACATACCAATTTCAGTTACTCCATTTCCAGTTACCTTTTCTAAGTTACTGCAGCCATAAAAGCCATATCTTCCTATTGTTGTAACGCTGTTTGGCAAATTAACAATAGTTGGGTTTGCTTCAATAAAGGCTCTCTCCCCAATGCTATTAATGGTAATTCCATTATAACTTGTTGGAACTGTAACTTGCGAAAATAAACCATTATAACTAATTAACTCTCCACTGGAAGAAACTGTATAGGCATTTTCAATATCGTTATTATTTAAAATATAAATTTGGTTTGAAACCTTACTATAACCTTTAACCTTATTGTTATTGTCTAATAAAAAAGCTCTTGCTCTTACTATTTGAGTTTTGTTAATTAATATAGAACCTGAATATAAGTTTCCATTTTCTAAAGTTGGCTCTGCACCATTTGTGGTGTAATATATTGCGCTGTTTGAGTTTGCAAATGAAAGCGTTAAACTAAAACTACTGGAATGATCCATATTAACATCACTAAAAGTAACAGTGTCATTTAACAATTCTGCATAAGCGTAAGCAACATATGCAAGCCCCTCACCAAAGTAATCATCCCAACCTATAGTTCCTAAGTCTACCGCTTTTGTTTTAATTATATTTGTAACTTCTGCTGCACCATTTGATGATAAAGAAAATTCCCCGCTAGAGTATAACAAAGCAACAACGCCTGCTATATGTGGGGCAGCCATAGAAGTGCCATCCATACTAATTGTGCCACCACCAACACAAGCACTAATAATATCTTCCCCTGGGGCACACACATCTATATATTGCCCCCAATTAGACCAATAAGGGTGATAATATCCATTATCGCCTGCTCTGCCAACAGCAGAAACAGTTATTGCACAACTAACATTTGCTGGGCTTGCATTGGCCACATCAATTCCATCGTTGCCAGCAGCAACAATGGGTAAAACCCCGTTTTTAAACGAATTATTAAGTGCTGTGTTATAGGCATTAAAGTTTGCACTTCCAACTGAACTTATTCCACCTAAACTTAAATTCATAGCAACTATGTTGTTAAAATAGGAAGAGTCCACTCCGCTAACAGAAACAATACCTTTTTTTAGGTTTGTAACATAATTTATGCCAAGAATAATGTTTGTTGTTGCACCAAGCCCGTTATCATTCATAACCTTAACAGGCAAAATTTTAACATTGTTTAAAGTTAAATCTACAACTGTGCCTGCCACGTGGGTTCCGTGACCTTCAACATCTTCAAACTCATAAGCAGTTGTGCTTGCAGATGTTGAAAAGTTTTTACCGCCATTTGCAATTCTGCCACTAAACCATTCGTGGTTACTATCTAACCCCGTATCTAAAACGGCAATAATAACAGTGTCTAAATTACCAAGCGAAGATAAATAATCTATGTAACTTTCAATGCCCATTGCATTGGCACCCCAAGTAACAAAACTGCTTTTAGGGCTTGCTATGGCATTAGAAGAATTTTCTTCTTTAGCAATTAAATTAGAATTTTCTTTTATACCATTACTTTCATTTAAGTTTCTATCAAAACTGTTCTCTTTTTCGTTTGTAACTGCATCATTTAAATGGTTAATTTTATTCTCTTCTTTTTTCTTATCATATTCTGTAACATTCAAGTTTTCTTTATCTTCTACAGTATCATCACTAAAACTGTTTTCTATATCTTCAACACTATAAACCCTATCAACTTCTGCCCAATCTACTTTAGGCAAACTATTATAATAATTAAGTGCAATCTTACATTCTTCTTCAGTTTTGTATTCAAATATATGTAAATTATTATAGCCTTCAACTTTTTTTATTGCGCCTTTGCTATCTAATGAATCTGAAGAAGAAACTATAAGTCTTTTAGTTTGAAAAGGGTTTGATAAAATAACTTTATTTTGTGTTTCTAAAACCTGATATCCCAAATTTTTAGCAACTTCTTGCAACGGAAAATAAAACTTATTGTCTTTCATTTTTGGTTGTTTTAAAGCAACAACAATATCTTTGTTGTTAACCAACATAGTGTTATCATCTACACTAATTAAAACACTATTTTCATTTCTTTCAACTTCACAAGTTTTTCCACTTAATTTTACATTACTTTTTGTAATTTCTTTAAAAGTAAGTGTGTCAACCATTAAGGTGTTATCAATAGTTTTTAAATCTTCCTCTATGTTAAAAACTTTGTCGCAGTCTTTTTCCAATGGGCTTTCTTTAAGCAAGTTTAAAACAGAGTTGGAAAAACTTTCAAAAGTAACTGCATTGCTATTTCCACTTACAACTAAGCCACTTGAAAAATTGAACACTGCTGTTCCACACAAGGCAAACAATAAAACAGAAATTATTATAAAAACTTGTTTTTTCATTCGTTTCTCCATTAAGTTAATTATATATATATTTTATGGAAACTTGTTTTGTTATATTATAAAAAATTTATAAAACATTAAATTTATAAAGTATACCCTTTTTTTTTAACTTATAAATTTAATAGCGGAATTTTAAATTTTTTTAAAATTATTTTCAAAAATTGTTTCAAATTTTAAATTTTATTTCAAAACTTTACTACATTAAAATAATAACACAACTTAAAAATTTAACAAAATTATTAAGGCATAAATAAATTTATGTATTTATAACTTTTCAAAACCAATAAAAATAAAAAGAACTTTAATAATTGCAATTAAGTTC
Organism: uncultured Christensenella sp.; assembly: GCA_910584815.1. Classification (GTDB taxonomy): domain Bacteria; phylum Bacillota; class Clostridia; order Christensenellales; family UBA1242; genus UBA7862. Next base: position 11,285 of record CAJUBT010000014.1, read on the forward strand.
TTTTAAAAAAATTGATTTAAACCCAAAAAGCTAGTAAGTTTCTACCTTTTTATTTTTGCGTTAAACTTAAAAAATTTTTAGCCAATGGGCAAATCTATATCATCAACACCTTTGGTTATTTTTTTAATTATAATGTGGTAACTATAATTTTCGTTAACCTTAACAAGTATTCTATCTCCTACTTGTTTACCCAAAATTGCCTGACCAAAGGGAGATTCTTTACTAATAATTCCATTGCTTGCATCATTTCGCATTGTAGTGGAAATTTGAACAGTTTCAATTTCGTTATCTTCTTCAAATAAAACTTCCACTTTATCAAACAGCCCAACCTCGTTTTCGTTACTGTTAGGAGTAACAATTTTAGCTGTTTTAATCATAGCACGCAAATATTCAATTCTGCCTTCATTTCTGCCTTTTTCCTTTCTTGCGGCGTGATACTCTGCATTTTCGCTAAGGTCTCCGTGAGCTTTTGCCTCTATAATATCTTGCGAAATTTTTGGGCGTAAAACAGCAATTCTATAGTCAATTTCTTCTTGCATTTTTTGAATGTCTTTTTTTGTTAATTCGTTATACATTTATAGTTACACCTTTTATAGTTTATAACAGCTTATTATTTAATTTTTATAAAGGTTTTTTATAATCATTTAAATAATTTCACTTTTCAAGCACTTTTTATTTTAATAAAAATTTAATTAAAACTTAAAAATTTATATTGTTTCTAAATTGTATTTTTTATAAATAATTAGTATTCTTATTTCTTTAAAAATGTTAGTTTATAAACATTAATATTCATCTTTAAAATTATGCCTGTTATTCTGTTTGTCTTTATAAGCAATTATTGTAGATAAATTCACATTTTCAACACTTCTAAAAATATTTGCTTCAATTTGAGGGTCGGCTTTTGCTAGTTCAGCAATAAGTTTTTTAACCTTTAACCTTTTGCTTGTTGTATCATCATTTTTATATTCAGCATTATTTTCTGTAAACTTGCACGCACATTGCAAAAACTTTAAATTGTTGTAATCTCTCCATTTTTTTATGTCGTTTTCTCTTATTAAATACATTGGTCTTATAAGTTCCATACCTTTGTAATTTGTGCTACGAATTTTTGGCATCATTGTTTGCACTTGTCCACCATAAAGCATACCCATAAGAATGGTTTCTATAACATCATCGTAATGATGCCCCAAAGCAATTTTATTACAACCTAAACTTTTTGCTTTATTGTAAAGTTCGCCCCTACGCATACGGGCACACAAATAGCAAGGAGATTTTTCCACATTATAAACATTTTCAAAAATGTTTGAATTAAAAATTTCAATGGGTATGTTTAGCAACTTAGCATTGCTTTCAATAAGTTCACGGTTTAATTTGCTATAGCCTGGGTCCATAACTAAAAACACAAGGCTAAACTTAAACTTGTTATGATAAGTTAATTCCTGAAATAGTTTAGCCATTAAAATGCTATCTTTCCCACCAGAAATGCATACTGCAACTTTGTCATTTTCTTTTAACAGTTCATATTCATTTATTGCCTTGCAAAATTTAGAAAAAATTTCTTTTTTAAATTTTTTTTGCAAACTTAATTCAACATCTTGTGCGGTAACATTCATATTAGCTCCAGAGTATTTTTATTATTTAAGGTAATTATAAATTTAGTTTAACACATAAAATTAACATAGCATAAACTATTTTCTTTTATAAAATTTAACTAAATTATAAAAATAAATTAATTGTTTTTAATTTTTATTTATTTAAAATTTTACACATTAATTTGCTAAACCAATTTTTTTTAAGTAAATAAAAAGTTATAAAATTATTTTTGTTTTGTTTAAACTATAGCTATTTGCAAAATTTAAAGTACCTTTAAAACTAAAATTTAAACATAGTATTATAGCATAGTTTTAAGTATAAACAATAAGTAAATTAATTAAAAAACATTATTGCAAATTTTTAATTAGTAAAGTTTAGTTATTTAAAAATTAACAATTTAATTTTAATTTATTTATAAACAAATTTTATTACATTTTTTTTATTAAGTTTTTATTAAGTTTTTATAATTAAAACATAAAAAAACAACCTACTTAAAGTAGGCTGCTTTTTTATTTATTATAAGTTGATAAGTCTAAAGATATGTTTGCTAACAATCATAAAAATTAAGTCAAGAATCCAAACGATTGTAAAACCAAAAATAAGTCTTATTAAGCCAGCAACTATTTTACCTTCCATGAATCTTGTTAGGAAACCGCAAACCCAAGCGGTGAATGGGATAATTGCAAGAATAACGCTTACAATATATCCAAGTCCAAAATAATCAGATTTATTTGCCATATTAACTTCTCCCCTTTTATTATCAATATATGCTTTTATTATAAATATATTCGTAAATATGTCAAGTTTTAACAAAAAGTTTTCAAAATTTTTTTATTGCCTTGTTATACAATAAATTTCTTCAAAAACTTGTTTAAACACAATTAGTATTTTCTCTTTTACAAATATAATATACAGAAATTTATAATTTATTTTTTGCACAAAAATTTTAAAAATATGTAAACAAAAAAAATTGTTTATACAAAATCTACTTTTTTTATATGTTAACAAAATAGTTATAATTCACTTTTGCTAACAACTCTTACCACGGCAGAATTCTGCACCTGATTTTGCAACTTTTTAATTGTAACAAACTGGTAAATTATGCCAATAAACAAAACAACAATAATAGCAATTAAGGTTATTATTAATAATTTTGTTTTATGCTTATTACGATTGTCCTGCTCTTCCAAAAAATTTTTACCCCTTTTGTTTATTTCCCTTAGAAGAAAACCATAACTCTATTTTGTTTATCATAATAGTATTTATTACACACAAAACACTTAAATAGTTATGGTTATGGTTTTATGTATGTTAACACAATTTAATATTCTTTTTTTTGTTTTAAATAAAGTTAGTTTTTAGCCACTTTTTATAACTGCAAAAAAGGTTAACTTAAACAAAAAAATTTAAAGAATTTTTTTTATAAAATCTATTGTTTTAGTTTAAATTGCCTTATACAAATAATAAAAAAGTCTATCGCCTTTTTTGCCTTACCTCCAGTAAATTATAAAAAAGTCTATCGCCTTTTTTGCCTTACCTCCAGTAAATTATAAAAAAGTCTATCGCCTTTTTTGTAATTTCCTTCTAAAGTAATTATAAAAATTTGTTAGGTAAAAAGCAAGTAATTTTAAAAGGCTTTTTGCCAAACAAAAACTTGCAATAAAAACAACTATAAACATTAGTCTTACTTCACCAAAATTTAGGTGTAAATTAATTAGGTAACTAACAACAACTAAAGCCAAAACTAACCCAATTTTTATAAGGGTTTCTAAAACCGCAATAATTGGCTTTTTAATTTTGTTAATGGCTTTGTTTAATTTGCTAAAAAAAACTTTTACGGAATTTTTCCATTTTGCTTTTAGCTTTTTAAAGTTGAAAATTCCATTTTTTTTAAGCTTATTTTGTTGCTTATTACCTATACTTTTTTTATGTTCTTTATTGTTTTTAAGTTCTTTACCTTTTGGGGTGCTAATGCTTTTATGTATAGTATGTTTTTCAACTTTATCGTTTTTTTTAAAAAAACAAAATTTGAAAACTTTAACACACTGTTTAAAAACATTTTTAGTTTTTAAATTAACTACATTTTGGCTTTCTTGTAAATTTTTGGTTTGTTTTTTGCTTTCATCTTTAAAACCAGAATTATTTGAAATTGTTTCCAACTCAATATTTTTTAAAGGTTCTAAAAACTCTTTTGGGGCATTAAATTCATTGTTAATTTTGTTATTATCGGTTTCATTTTGAAAGTTATCCACACCCGAATTTTCAACATTATCAATGTTTAAATTGCTTGTTTTATTAACAAGCATAATTTCATTGTTTTGGTTAGTTGCATCGGCTTCTAAAAAGTTGTTTTCATTAATTTCATCAATGCTTTTTTCAGCATTAATTTCACCTTTATTTGCATTTTCATTTTGCAAATTGTTTTGGTTTAATTCGGCATTATTTTTGCCTTTTAATTGCTCATCAACTTTTTTAGGTTTTAATAAAAACAACTTTGCTTTGCCAAGCAAAAAGCAAGTAGCGAAATATATTAACCCACTACACAAGCCTAAATATAAAAAAAGTAAAAGTACATAAATATGATTAAAACTTGAAAATAATATCATTTAAACAACTTTTTAAAAATATTTTCTTTGCCATTTGTTGTGCTATATTTAATTTCTGTTATTAGTCCACTAAGTTCAATTATGCCTGTTTCAACATCTAACTTAGAAATGTTTAAGCCATCACCCAAAATACTTGTGTTAACTCCTGCCACTCTAAGTAAGGCATTTTTTGGGGTTGTTTCAAAAACTTTTTCTACCCCAGTGATACTAATTGTGTTTCTGTTTTGAATATTTACAACACTATCTTGAAAAGTTTTTTCTGGCGTTTTATTTGTTTCTAAAATTTCCATTTTTCTTTTTACCCTTTATAAACGATTTTTTTAGTATCTTCTAATTTAAGGTTACTTACCATAAAGCAAAATAACCTTTAAATAAAACCGAGAGATTGGCTTTAAAAATTTTAAATGCACAGCCAACAAAATACAAAAATATTAAACAAAACTCAGTTTTAAAATAAATTATCTTTAGCATAAAAATAACAATGTTACACAATATATTTATTAAAAATTTGCCCACAATATGACAACAAATTGTGGACAAGTTAGTTAGTTTAAACAAAAAAAGTTAACAGTACCTAACTGTTAACTTTAACTTTTATTTCCTTTCTAATTTTTTTAAATTAAATAAGAACTAATTAAAAATTAAATGTAATATAACTTAAGCTATTTTAATTTTTTCATTAAATTTATTACTCATTTGCTAATTTATTTTTTACAACATTTATTTTAATTTTTTCATTAAATCAATTATTGTTTGTTGATTATCGGTAGATAATGAATTAAACATTTCTAAAATATTCTTGTTTTCTCTGTTAAAATTTTTTCCAAGATAAAAGAAATCTTGTGGAGTTATATCTACCAATTCTAAAAAATCTAAAAAGGTTGATACTTTTAATTCAACACTTTTATTAAAAATCCTTTTCATAAATTGCTCACTATAACCCAACCGCAAACTTGTTTGTCTTGCAGATAGATTTGCTTTGTCCATAAAAAAGCCCATTCTATTTAAAATATCTTCATAAAGTCGATTTTCCATATTTATCACCATATTTTTTACATTTTTAGTTTAACCTATTCAAAGCATAAACTACCTACATTGATTGACCTTATTTATGTAATTAATCATAAATTTCATACACTGAAAGATTGACAATATGATTTATCTGACATATACTAACCTAAAATCAATCATTTTATGGTGGATTTATAATGAAATCTACCACTGCTTGTTTAACAGGGCATAGGCCAAAATTATTGCCTTGGGGTTATGATGAAAGTAAAGAAAATTGCATAAGATTTAAATTGGAAGTTAAAAAGATTTTTGAAGGAGCAATAAAATTTGGAATTAAAACCTTTTTAACAGGTATGGCAGAAGGTTTTGATATGCTTGCAACCGAAATTTTGCTTGAATTAAGAAAAACACACAACATTAAAATAGTTGCCATTGTGCCTTGTTTAAACCAAGAAATTAAGTGGAAGCAAAGCCAACAAGAAAGATATAGAACAATTTTGCATTTTTGCAATAAAGTGCTTGTTTTGCAAAAGGAATATACCACTGATTGTATGAACAAACGCAACAAATTTATGGTTGAAAACTGTTGCGTATGTATTGCGTGCTATAATGGCAAACCAAGTGGCACTGGCAACACCATTAAGTTTGCGAAAGAAAGAGGTAATAGAATTAGAATTATTAACCCAGAAAACTTTAAATAACACTTTAAAAAATTTCGGTTTTATTATAATTAAATTATAGGTGTTATAAGCTTTTTTATTTTATAAAAAAATTAACAAAATAAAAAAACCTAGCCCTTAATTTTAGGTTAGGTTTTTTAAAATTTATTATATAAATTTTTATATGAAAAATATTTTTAAAATTTAAATTTAAAACTAATTAAAATGTTTCTTAGAAATGTTTTTAAAAGAGTTTAAAATTATTCTTCGCTTTCTTCTGGTTCTTCGTGTTCGGTTATAGAAGCACAAACAACTTTATAGTTTTTATCTCTTAATCTCATAATTTTAACGCCTTGTGTATTTCTGCCAATTTTGCTTATTTGTTCGGCAGTCATTCTAATAATGGTTCCGTTATCAGAAATTAAAATAACATCTTGGTCCATTTTAACTTGTTTTAAGTTAACAAGTTTACCAGTTTTTTCGTTAAATATACCAGCTTTTATGCCTTTGCCACCCCTAGATTGTAAGCGATAATCGTTAGGGTCGCTACGCTTGCCATAGCCATTTGAAGATATGGTTAAAATTTGATAGCCTTTTTTAATAACACTCATATCAACAACATAGTCTTTCTTGGTAAGGGTCATACTCTTAACACCTTGAGAGTTTCTGCCCATTTTACGAACATTTTCTTCGCTGAACCTTATGCACTTACCTTCGTGGCTTGCAACAATAATTTCATCTCTACCGTTTGTGGTTTCAACACCAATTAAGGCATCATCATCTAACAATTTAATTGCAATTTTACCATTTTTGTTAATATGTTTAAATTCTTCAATAGAAGTCTTTTTAATTAAGCCTTTTTTGGTTGCCATTATTAAATAGCCTTTAAGGTTAGGGTCAAAGCGCATAATTTCTTTAACGCTTTCGTTATCGGTTAAATGTAGCAAGTTAATAATTGCCCTACCTTTAGCACTTTTTTGTGCTTCTGGAATTGTGTAGGCTTTTTTAGTGAACACTCTGCCTTTACTTGTAAAGAATAAAAGGTCATCGTGAGTGTTTGCTATAAACATTTTTTCAACAAAGTCTTCTTCCTTTGTTTTGTGGGCATTAACACCAACACCACCACGGCGTTGAGCTTTATACTCGGTTACTGGTAAACGCTTAACATAGCCAAAGTGAGTAAGAGAAATAACAACATCTTCTTTTTCAATTAAATCTTCAATGTCTATATCATCAAAGTCAATGCTAATTTCGCTTTGACGAGGTTTTGCATATTTTTCTTTAATTTCTGTTAATTCGTTTTTAACAATATCAAGCACTCTGCGTTCGCTTTTTAAAATTGCTTTATATTCGGCAATTAATAAACGAAGCCCATCTAATTCTTCTTTAATTTTTTTAACTTCTAAACTAGTTAAACGTTGCAAACGCATTTCCAAAATTGCAGTTGCTTGTTTTTCGCTCAACAAAAATTTTTCTCTTAATTTAGTGCAGGCATCAACTTTGTCTTCACTCTTTTTAATAATTTTAACAACTTCATCTACATTAGCAAGTGCTATTGCAAGACCTTCTAAAATGTGTGCTTTTTCTTGTGCTTTTTCAAGCTCGTATCTTGTTCTTCTTGTTATAATTTCTTTTTGGTGAACAAGGTAATAATAAAGCATTTGTTTTAAGTTTAAAATTTTTGGTTCGCCATCTACAAGGGCTAAGAAAATAATGCCCTGACCTTGTTGCAATGGGGTGTGTTTGTAAAGCATATTAAGAACAACTTGTGCGTTTGCATCTTTCTTAATTTCAATAACAATACGCATACCTGTTCTGTCACTTTCTTCTTTAATGTCGCTAATGCCTTCAACTCTTTTATCTTTAACAAGGGTTGCAATTTGTTCAATAAGTTTTGCTTTGTTAACTTGATATGGTAATTCTGTAATAATAATGCGGGTGCGTTTATCTTCTTCCTCAATTTCAGTTCTTGCCCTTAAAACAATGTTTCCACGCCCTGTTTTATAGGCATTTCTTATGCCTTGCCTACCCATAATTAAACCTTTTGTTGGATAATCTGGTGCAGGAATAATTTTTATAAGGTCATCAACTTCAATATCTGGATTTTCTATAAGTGCTAAAACGCCATCTATAACTTCGCCAAGGTTGTGAGGGGGAATATTTGTTGCCATACCAACAGCAATACCATCGGAACCATTTACAAGTAAGTTTGGAAAGCGTGAAGGCAAAACAGTTGGCTGTAAAAGAGTACCATCAAAGTTAGGGTAAAAATCTACAGTTTCTTTATCAATGTCTCTTAACATTTCGCCAGCAATACGAGAAAGTTTTGCTTCAGTGTAACGCTGTGCAGCTGGTGGGTCACCATCTATACTACCAAAGTTACCTTGACCAGCAACAAGTGGTTCGTTGATAGAAAAGTCTTGTGCAAGCCTAACAAGAGCCTCATAAACGGCACTGTCTCCGTGTGGGTGATATTTACCTAAAACATCACCAACAATACGGGCGCATTTTCTAAATGGTTTTTCAAAGGACAAATTTAATTCGCCCATAGAATAAAGTATTCTACGGTGAACAGGTTTAAGTCCATCTCTAACATCTGGAATAGCACGGCTAACATTAACTGCCATAGCATAGGAAATGAAAGACTTTTTCATTTCTTCGTTAAGTTGAACTTTAACATATTTTGTGTTATCAACAATTTGGTCTAATTCATTTGAATAATCTTGTTTTTTCATTTTATTCCCCTATAAGAATTGTATTTGTAAATAAGAACATCTCTTCTTATTTTACTAGCATATTTTGGCGTTTTATTATGTAACATTTTTTTGTTGTGGTTTTTAATTTAAAAAATTTTGTGTTTTAATTGTTTGTTTTTGCAGAAATATAGTTCATTTTTTATTGTTTGTTTATGTATTTAAAAAAAGGGTTTATTAGTTAAAATTTTAAAAAGTTAAAAAGCTTATAAATTATTTAATTTATTAAGAGTTCTTGCCATTTTTTGCTGCCTGATTTTTGTAACTTCTGCCTCTCCAAAGTAGGCTTGCATTTGTTCAACCATATTTAAAACATCGGCAATTTCTTCTATAACATTGTTTTTAACTTCCTGTGGGGCGTTTTCTTTTCCAAACCTTGCATACTTGCATAAAGCTTTTGTTAGTTCACTCATTTCTTCAATGCACACATTGCTTTGAGCATCATACCCCCACGCTTCTAAAAACTTGTTATAAAATTCGGTATAATCTTGTTCCAATTGCTTTTTCTCCCCTCTTGTGTGGGTTTAGTAGTTAAAAAACTTTAATTTTAAAACCCTCAAAACTATTTTAAACTAACGCATTTAATAAAAGCATTTTTACTTAATTTTAAAACATAAATTTAATGGTTTTTAATTGAGTTAATATAAAAAACTTTACTTAACCCCTTTACCTTTAACTAAAACTCCATTTACTTTTTCGTAAGTTCTTTTTTTATTTTTATCAAGTTTCTTTAAAATTTCTTGCTCTAAACTAATGCCTTTAATTTCACACAAACCAAGAATGTAAATGCAAATGTCGGCAAGTTCTTCATTAAAATTATCTAGTCCTTTATAGTAAGCATCAAAAGCTTCGGCAACTTCTCCGTGAATATGGCAAAAAGTTCTGTAAATGTTTTCTCTGCTATCACTTGCATCAAAGCCTTTATCTAATTTGTTTTGATAAATTTCCTTTTGTAAGTTATCTAGGTCAATCATTTTTAATTTTTTTCTCCCAAATTTTTCTTATGAATTTTAAAGAAAGCGTTGATAGTGTAAAACCTATTACTGGAACAAACGATGTGAAAATTATGGCAACTGTGGTTAGGTTTCTAATTAACAAAGAATAAATTAAAACAATAAGATAGGTCATAAGACAAATGCAAATTTTTCTGGTTATAGAAGTTTCCCATTTCTTATCTAGTTCCACTTTTTTGTTTCTAATTTGAATTGCTCTAATGTCTTGTTTTAAACTTCTTATTTCTGCTTCCATCGTATTCGTTTCTAATGGTTTTTCTTCAAAGTTAGCGGCTTCATTTTCGTTTGTTACTACAAGTTCTTTTTTATCTTTTTTCATAACTATACATCAAGTTCCTTAACAATGGTTGCGTTTTGTTCAATAAACTCTCTTCTAAGTTCTGGGTTTTCTCCCATAAGGGTGTTAAACACTTCATCTGCCTCAACAGCATCTTCCATTTTAACTTGTAAAAGGGTGCGATGTTCTGGGCTCATTGTGGTTTCCCATAATTGTTCGCTAGTCATTTCACCAAGACCTTTATAGCGTTGAATTTCAATGTTTTTGTTACCAATTCTGTCAAGTTCAGCATTAAGTTCATCATCACTATAAAAATAAGTAACTTCCTTACCGCGAGCTATTTTATAAAGTGGTGGTTGTGCAATATATACGTGACCTTTTTCAACAAGTGGGCGCATAAATCTGTAGAAGAAAGTTAAAAGTAAAATTCTAATATGGCTGCCATCAACATCAGCATCGGTCATACAAATAATTTTATCATAACGCAATTTTTCTTCGTTAAATTCGGCATTAATTCCGCAACCGAAGGCGGTTATCATTGATTTTATTTCTTCATTTTCAAGAACTCTTGCAAGACGGGCTTTTTCAACATTCAAAATTTTACCTCTAAGTGGTAAAATTGCTTGAAAGCGCCTATCTCTGCCTTGTTTTGCTGTTCCGCCAGCACTGTCACCTTCAACAATGTAAATTTCGCATTTCGAGGAGTCTTTTTCAGTGCAATCAGCAAGTTTACCTGGAAGAGTTGTGTTTTCTAAAACGCTTTTTCTTCTTGTAAGTTCTCTTGCATTACGAGCAGCTTCTCTTGCTCTTTTTGCGGTTATAGATTTTAAAATAAGTTCTTTTGCTATGTTTGGGTTTTCTTCTAAATAATCACTAAAACTATCAGTTAAAACTTTTTCAACAATAACACGCATTTCGCTATTGCCAAGTTTTGTTTTAGTTTGACCTTCAAATTGAGGGTCTTGTAATTTAACGCTTATAACAGCAGTTAAGCCTTCGCGGCAATCTTCTCCAGTCAGTTTTTCGCTTGCCTTTAAAAGTTTATTTTTTTGTGCGTAATCAATTATAACTTTTGTTATAGAGTTTCTAAAACCAACAAGGTGGGTTCCACCTTCTTCGGTGTTTATGTTGTTTGCATAAGCGTTAACAATTTCGGTGTAACCATCGTTATATTGGAAAGCAATTTCAACTTCGTTAGTTTTGTTAACTTTATTTACATAAAAAGGTTGTGGGAAAAGGGTGTTTCTGCTTTTGTTTAAATACTCAACAAACTCAACTATGCCACCTTTAAAAACAAATTCATCACTTTTTTCTCTACCAGCCCTTTTATCTTCAAGGGTTATAATTAGCCCTTTATTTAAAAAGGCTATTTCTCTGAAACGAGCTTTTAAATTTTCGTAATTAAAATCGGTTGTTTCAAAAATTTCATCATCTGGCAAGAAAGTTACAGTTGTGCCTCTATCGGTTGTTTCTTCAACAACTTTTAGTGGGTATTCTGGTAAACCTCTGTGATATTCTTGAACAAAGTGCTGTTTGTTTTGAAAAACATCAACTCTTAAATATTTGCTTAAAGCATTAACGCAGGATAAACCAACGCCGTGTAAACCACCAGAAATTTTGTAGCCGCTGCCACCAAACTTGCCGCCAGCGTGAAGTTTTGTTAAAACAACTTCAACAGCGCTTTTGTTTTCCTTTTTATGTATGCCTGTTGGAATACCTCTACCATTATCTTTAACAGTAACACTGCCATCGGCATTAATTGAAACATTAATTTCGCTACAGTGACCAGCAATGGCTTCATCAATACTGTTATCAACAATTTCTATAACAAGGTGGTGAAGACCTCTTTCATCTGTAGAGCCAATATACATACCTGGGCGTTTTCTAACAGGTTCCAAACCATCTAAAACTTGAATGTCTTCTTCCGTATATTTTGTGGTTTTGGTTAAGGTTTCCTCTGAAACATCTTTAACTTCTTTATTATCTTTTTTAATAGGCATATCGATTTTGCTTCCTTTATAAAAAATTTACCTTTGCTATTTAAAATTATAAATAGCAATTTGCTTTACAATATATTAATATAATAATTGTTATATATAATATAACATAACTAAAACAAAAAACAAATAGATTTTTTAAAGTTTTTCGGTAATAACCGCATTTTTAACATTAAAAATTGCACTTTCTTCATCTAATTTTCTGGAAAACTTTGTTGTGGTTAAAATGGTTTGATAGTCCTTAATTTCGTTTAAAAGGTTTTTACATCTTTTTGGGTCTAGCTCGCTTAAAACATCATCCAGTAATAAAATAGGTTTTTCTCCAAGCACCTTTTCAAACAACACAAGTTCAGCAATTTTAAGCGATAATGTGGCAAGCCTTTGTTGCCCTTGGGAGCCAAAGTTTCTTACATCTATACCGTTAATATTAATGGCAATATCATCTCTATGAGGGCCAATCGTTGTGTAGCCAAAATCGTAATCTTTTCGCAAAGTGTTTTTATAGCTTAAAAGTAGTTTTTCTTTTATCTCTTTTGTGCTTTTTAGGTTAATTCCTTGATAGCACACTTCCAGAAACTCTTTATTTGCGGTTATATTTGCGTGAACAGTCTTAGCGGGGGTTTTTATCTTCTCAATAAAATCAAGCCGAAAATAGATTATTTTGCTTGCAATATCTGCTAATTGTTCATCCCAAAGTTCAATTGTTTCCTTTAAAGCATCAAAGTTTTTGGTTTCTTTTAGCAGTTTATTTCGCTCTTGAAGCACCTTTTCATATCTGCATAAAAGGTAAAAATAATTCTTATTAATTTGGCTAATATCTATGTCCATAAACCTTCTTCTATCAGCTGGACCATCTTTCACAAGCCCTATTTCCTCTGGTGAAAAATAAACAACTGGCATTTCACCTATCAAATCGCCAATTTTTCTTATATTTAAACCATTAATTTTAATTGATTTATTTATGTTTGTGTTTAAAGTTGTTTCTATTGTTTCTTCTCTATATTGTTTTTTAACTTTTATATTTATTTTAGCGCGGTCTTTCCCCCACAAAATTAACTCTTTTTCTTTTGTTGTTTTAGGTGATTTACCTATGCTAGATAAATAAATACTTTCAAGAAAGTTTGTTTTACCCTGAGCATTGGAACCGCTAAAAACATTAAGATGAGGTTTTAAAACAACTTCACAAGATGAATAATTTCTAAAGTTTTCTAGTTTTACAGATTGAATATACATAAATTAAATATACCACAACCAAAAAAAATTTAAAAGATTATTTTTAAAACTTTTAAAAAAGTGGTTCTGACTATAATTATTTATAGATGAACAGATTTTAAAAAGAGTTAATTTTATACTTAAATATAGTGATTTTATAATTAAATTATATTGTAAAAAGTTACATAAAAAATTAAACAATATAAAAATTAATATTAAAAACTAAAAATTTTATTAATTCAACTAAGGTTTAATATAATTTGATATTTTAAAACAGGCATTTTATGCCTTAATTTTATAAGTTTTAAATGTAACATTTTAACCCGAAAAATTAGCCCTATATATTTATGTTATTATATATAAGATATATATATTATATATATAATAAGAAAATTGCATTTTAAGCGTTACTTTTTTAGTGCCTAAAAGAAATAAAATTGTAAGTAATTTTTTTATAATTGAACATAAAAAACTTAAATGAATTCATTAAAAATTATTTTTAAAAGTTAAAAAAGCAATAAAAAAATTTTCTTTATGCTGGGTTTGCTTGTTTTTTTACATATAAAAAACTATAATTTTTAAACTATTTTAGCAAAAATTTAGCAAAGATTTTTATGTTTATAAAAAAATTTATGAAAATATATTTATGAAAAATTTTCAGTGTACTTTAAAATTAATTTAATTTTTAGGTAAAAAAGCATAAAAAGAGGGCAAATTTAAGGCTATTTTTTAAAATTATTAACAAATTTTAACCAAAATTTTTAATTTTAATTTTATTTTCATAAATATTTTTTAAGGTTAAAATATAATAAAAAAAGTTTTTAGTTATAAATTAATAACCTAAAACTAACATTTTTAACTTTTTTTTAGTTATAAATTTATAAACTTTTTAAGTAAATCAAAGTTAAATTTTAAAAAAATATTTTATGTTTTTTTAAAAAAATCTAAAAAATTTAAACTTTAAAAACTAATAAAAAAATACTTTATCAAAAAGATAAGGTATTTTTTGTTATTAAAGTTAATAGTAATTTAAAATTAATTTTTGTATAGACACAAGTTCAAATTGGTTTACTTAATAAAATAATTTAAAATTTCAATAACACCATTTTCATCTACATTTTTGCCAATATAGAAGTGCTCGCTTGCTTTTGAAGAAACAAGCTCCTTAAGTTTTTGTGTTGCATTACCCATTGCGGCACCAAAACCACAAAGGTCTATAAACTGCCAATCACTAGTGCTATCTCCCACTGCTAAAATATTTTCTAATGGAACATTTATATTTTTAGAAATTTCAATTGCACCTTGTTTTTTAGAAATATCTTTTGCTGTTATTATGCCAAATCGCAACGGATTTGCAATAGGGTGAATGCCCCAACTTAATGTTAAACCTGTGTTTAAATTTTCAAACATTTCCGTAAGCCTAATTTTATCTGCGTTTTCATTAATTGCAATGGGCATAATTTTAGTTATGTCAAGTTTCTCACTTTCTTTTACAATATCCTCTAACTTAACAGGCTTATGTTGTAAAATATGGTTGTGTTTAGATGTTATAAAATTTTCTTGTGATTTTTGAATGTAATAATTATTAACAGTATATATTTCCACATAAACATTGTTTTCTATATAAGTTTGCAGAATCTTTTTTACCAAATTTTTGTTTAAAATATATTGCTTTACAATTTTATTTGTAACAGGATTAATTATAACAGCACCACCATCCGCTATGTGGTAATTATCAAGGTTTGCATCCCTAATTATTTTTTCGATAGAAAAATAAGGTTTTGCTGTGCATAGGCTAATGGGTATTCCTTTTTTTCTTATTTCCTTTAGTTTGCTTATTACATCACTATGTGGCCAAGGAGAATTAAAACCAATTTTTTCTCCTACTATAACACCATCAACATCTAAAATTATTCCTTTAATATCAGCCATTTTTCACCTCGGTAAAATTATATCATACTTCTTGCTTATTTATATTAAAAAGAAAGATATTTTAAAAAAATGTTTTAGCTCTAAAATTTAGCAAGTTTTTGTTTTATAAAAAAATATTTAATTTACAAGTTATTAATTTTAGTTTTTAAAATTTATGTTTTACATAAAAAACAAACTTTAGTTAAAATTAAAAACTTTTTAGTTACCAAAAAAATAAAATGGTAATTTATATTTTTCAATTTCAATGCTATGGTTATTTTTCAAAAGGTTTTTCTTTTAAATTTATTGTAAAAATGTTTTACATATTTTTGTTTATTTTACCACTTAGCATTTTGGTTTTGTTTTGTTAATTATTTTTTATATTAGTTCTTTATAAAACCGTTTATTAGTTTAAACAATATAGAAAGTTTAAATAAAAAACATTAATGTTATTTATACTAAAACTTAAAATATTTTAAAAAATTTTTACTACTAAAAATATTATTTAAAAACACATAAAATTGTATTGTAAATTTTTTTTAATTAAAATTATTAAAAAAATGCAGTAAAAACAGCCTATTTTACACAAAAACAGGCTGTTTTTTAGATAATTTAATAAAAATTTAAAAATTTAATATAAAAAACAAAAATTTTTACATTTCAAAAAAGACTATTTTTAAAAATATAAATTATTAAATTTCAATGTAATTTAGTTAAAATAAAAAGCTATTTTTAAAATATTTGTTACATTAAACTACTAAAACGCTTACCTTGACAAATTATATATATTATAGTAATATATTAATATAATTTAAAGGGGGCTTAAATGGATAATTTTTTAACAAAATGGAATGAAGTTTTAAAGGATATGGAAAACCTTGTAACTGCAGTTAGTTACGATTTATATATAGAAACTTTAGAACCAATTAAAGTGGAAAACAACAGGCTTGTTTTACTTGCATCAACAGCAACAACAAAAAAACAGTTGCTTAAACTACATAAGGAAAAACTTCTTTCTACAGTACAAAATCATTTTGACAATGTTGATGACATTATTGTTCTTGACCCAACAGAAAAAGATAGTTTTCTTGAAGATGTTAAGGAAGCGGAAAAAATTCTTGAAACAGAACAAGTTTTAAATGAAAAAAACAAACTTAACGAAAAATATACTTTTGAAAATTTTGTTGTTGGCAAAAGCAACCAAATTGTTTATTCTGCAGCAATTAATGTTTCAAAAAATCCTGGTAAAAATTTTAACCCTCTGTTTATTTATGGTGGTGTTGGTTTAGGTAAAACTCACCTACTTCACGCCATTGGCAACTACATTAGAAAAAACAACAAAACCATTAAACTTTTGTATGTTACTTGCGAGCAGTTTATGAATGCTTTTACAAAAGCTTTAAAAGAAAAAAACATTGAAGCTTTTAGGCAAAGGTATCGCGAAGTTGATGTTTTAATGGTTGATGACATTCAGTTTATTTCCAACAAAACAGGAACACAAGAAGAATTCTTCCACACATTTAACGACCTTTATCAAAACAACAAGCAAATTATTCTTGCTAGCGACAAACACCCTAGAAATATAGAGGCCCTTGAAGAAAGGCTAAGGTCTAGGTTTGCAGGGGGGCTTATTCAAGACATTCAAAAACCAGATTTTGAAACTAGGCTTGCAATTTTACAAAAAAAGGTTGAAATTGAAAATTACACTGTAGATAGTGATGTTTTAGAATATCTTGCTGAAAAAATAGACACAAACATACGAGAACTTGAAGGAAATTTGAATAAAGTTGTGTCTTTATCCATTTTAATTGGCAAAAACAATGCAACTATGCTAGAGGCAGAAGAAGCATTAAGAGATATAACCTCTTCTCAGGCACAAAATTTAACAATAGACAAAATTATGGATGTTGTTTGCAATTATTACAAGGTTAAAAAAGTTGACCTTGTTGGCAAAAAGAAAAATAAAGAAATTGTAGACCCAAGGCAAATTTGTATTTACCTTATTACAGAACTAATTGATGTTCCACTTATGACCATTGGAAATGCCTTTGGAGGAAGAGATCACACAACAATTATGCACGCTAGAGACAAAATTGCACAAAATATTAAGGTAGATAAATCTCTTAAAACCAATGTTGAAGACCTAATTGCTATGATAAAAAGCGATAATTAAGTGGAATTAAACCACTTTTCCACTTAATGTTTATAAATATTAACACAACATCTGCGAGAATTTGAATGTTTTTTAAGTTAAAAACACAAAATATTGTGTTAACTAAAAGTTTTCCACATTTCAACAGCCTATAATATTATTAATTTAATATTAAAATACTTACTTTCGTAAGTTTCTTAGTTTAATATTAAATTATAATTTAATTAATAATTTAGTAATAATTAAAAAAATAATTAAATTAATTTTTTAATAAAATAAAATTATTTAAGTAATTATTTAATTATATTTAATAAAAATTATTTTAATTATAAAATTAATTTATTTAAAAATTTATTAATTTTTATTTATATATTAATTTTTTTAGCAAAGAAAAAATGGTACTTTACTAATGTTTGTTTTTGTGGTAAAGTATTTAAGAAAATCTCAAATAAATGGGTTATCAACATTAAAAAAGAGTGGATAAAAATTCTATCCACAACAAATTGTTGTGTTTTTGTTAATTTAAAAAAACTAAAAAACACAATATATTGCGGTGAAAGAAAGATTTCCACAAATCAAGATGCTTAATAACAATAATAATTTTAAAATAAGGAGAATATAAATGAAAGTAGTGTGCGATGGCTTAGACCTTAGTATTGCAACTGCACAAGTAATTAAAGCAATTTCAAATAAAACAACAAACCCTGTGTTAGAAGGAATAAAACTTAGTGTAGAAGAAGATAGATTAAAATTATCTGCAACAGATTTAGAACTTGCCATAGAAAAAACAATTAAGGCAGATGTTAAAGTTGGTGGCGAAGCTGTTATACCTGGAAAATTTTTCTCAGAATTTATTAAAAAACTTACTAATGAAAAAATTGAGTTAGAACTTTGTGACAATAGATTAAAAATTACATATACTGATAGTGAGAGTTTTGTTCAATGCTATGATGTTTTAGAATTTCCAAACCTTAACATTATTGAAGATGGTGATTATTTTACAATTAAGCAAAAAGATTTTAAAGCACTTATAAACAAATCAATTTTTTCCACTGCACTTGATGATACTAGACCAATTTTAAAGGGTTGCTGTTTTGAAATTACAAATAATAACATAAATTCTATTGGCTTAGATGGTTATAGGCTTGCTTTTGTTAAAAAACCATTAGTAGAATCTACAATAGAAACCAGTATTGTTGTTCCAGCAAAGAGTTTAACTGAAATTTGCAAGTTCCTTGAAGATAGCGATGAATTAATTAATATTTTTATTAAGAAAAATTTCTTGATGGTTGAATTTGATAACACAAAAATTGTTACAAGGCTAATTGAAGGCGATTTTATTAACTATAAGCAAATTATTCCAAAAGATTTTTCTTCTTCTTTAATTATAAACAAAAATGTTTTTGAAGAAGCTATTGAAAGAACATCGGTTTTATCTAGAGTTGACAGAAATAATTTAGTTAGATTTGACATTAAGGAAAAAGTTTTAACTTTAAGTTCAACAAGTGATATTGGAAACATTAAGGAAAATATTGGCATTTCATTAAAGGGTAACGATTTAACAATTGCTTTTAATTCTCGTTACTTTAGTGAATGTTTAAGAACAATTACTGATGAAGCTGTTAAAATTAGTTTTAACATTGCTTCTAGCCCTTGTATTATCACCCCAAGTGATAGTGATGAATACTTGTATTTAATTTTACCTGTAAGAATTATTAACCAATAAAATTTTTTAAAAAAATAAAGCTGCGCTTTTTTAGTGCAGTTTTTTATTGTTATGCTGCAGGTTTTTAAAAAAAACTATACACAAATTTGGCACAGTTAGTGGAAAACTTTTTAGTTTAAAGGTAAAATAGTTTTTGAATTGTTGTTTGTCTTTAATAAAACTTATTTTTAAAAAAATTCTTCTAAATTATTTATAAAACACTTTTTATTTATCCACATTTTCTTAACTTTTTGTTTACAACTTTTAAAATAATATTTTTTATATTTTATTTTTCACTTAAAAATACAATTAATTAAATATAATCTAATATTATTAATTTATTATTATATTTAAGGGGTATATTTTTTTAAAAAAATTAGTTTGGTAAAGTAAAAATTATTTAAATATATTTTAATTTTTTAACAACCAAAAGGTTTTATTTTTATTTAAAAAACATATTATAATTTTTTGCTAAGTTTTTTACTATATTATAAGTAAAAATAATAATATAGTTTATAAATTTAATTGGAAGGTTTGGTCGAAATAAAAACAAAGTAATAATGTTTTTTATTTTACTTTTAAATCTAAAAATTTCTTCCGCCCTAGTGTTCTGTAATAAGGTTTTTTAACTAGTGCTAAAGGCTACTTTCCTTTATTTTAGCGGAATGTAGCGTTTCAAAAGCATTGTTGAAAGAGTCGGTTTGTTGCTTACATAGCACAATAAAAAAATAATGCAACTAAATTTAAACAATATTTTTAGTGCAAGGTATACAAATATTTTTTAAAAAAACAGATTGACAAGTCGGGCAAAATGCCTTAAAATGCTGATAGCAAGTTTAATATTGGTGGCAATAAAAAGTTCGACCCTTAATTCATAAAATTTGATAGGCTTGCAAAAAGTACATACAAAGAAAAATTACTATTTATTTTTTACAGGAGGATTTTATGGAAAAGGGAACATATCAACCAAACAAAAGAAGCAGGTCTAAAGTACACGGGTTTAGAAAAAGAATGGCTACCAAAAATGGAAGAAAAGTTTTAAAAAGACGCAGAAACCGCGGTAGAAAAAAATTATCCGCTTAAAGCACAATGTTAGATAAAAAAAATAGATTAAGAAAAAAGAAAGAGTTTAATTATATCTATAAAAAGGGCAATGCGTTTTTTAGTAAGTATTACACTTTGTTTATAACAAGCACAAAGTTAACAGACAAAAAAATTGGTTTTAGTGTTAGCAATAAAGTTGGTAATAGCGTGGTTAGGCATAGGGTTAAACGCCTTATGTGCGAAGTTGTTAGAAAAAACCTAAATTGTTTTCCAACCAATAACTATGTTTTTGTTGCAAGACCAGGCAGTGAAAATTTAGATTTTAATCAGGTAACTGATAATATTTTTTATTTACTTAAAAAAGCAGGGTTAAAGCAAAAGAATGAAAGTTAAGGATTTTTTTATAGTCCTTTTAAATATTATACTCTTTCCTTTTAAAATGGTTTTATACGCACTTTTGTATTTTTACAAATGGTGTATTTCTCCACTTTTACCACACATATGTAAATTTACGCCCACTTGCTCGGAATATTTCTTGCAAGCGCTAAGAGAATATGGCGTTATTAAGGGTTGTTATTTGGGCCTTAAAAGGCTTTTTAGATGCACACCCTTTACACAAGGTGGTTGGGACCCAATTAAACCAAATATTAAAGGAAATATAAAATGGATTTTATAAATTTGCTGGGTTCTGTTTGGCCAGACGGTAATTTTTGGGCTAACATTATAAAGCTTTTTGATGTTGGCTCTTATGCGTGGACAATTATTCTTTTCACAATCGTTTTAAAACTTGTTTTAAGCCCTGTAGACTTTCTTCAACGATATTTCACAAACAAACAAACAAGGGCGCAAGCAAAACTCCAACCAGAACTGGAAAAACTTAAAAAAAGATATGGGCAAAACCAAACTCTTTTATACCAAAAGCAGAATGAGTTATATAAAAGGCATAATGTAAAGCCTACTGGCTCTTGCATTGTTATGGTTGTTTATATGGGCATAACTCTTTCGGTGTTTTTAACATTGTGGAGTTCTTTGCAATCTATTGCAGGGTTTAACATAAAAAACCAATATCAAGAGTTGCAAACGGTTTATTATAATAGTTTTGAAAAAGACTATATTCAAGAATATTTAAGCATTGATGATTTAGATGCTTACCATCAGTTAACAGCGGAAGAAAAGAATAATGCTGTAACTAATGCAGAAAAAACAAAAATTGATGAAATTATTGCTAGCGATGAAGTTCAAAACAACACAAGTTTAACTACCGATGAAGAAAAAAAGGCATATGCAGAAAAAGTTTTGCAAGACGATAAAGCTTCTTTGCAAGAAATTGCACAAATAAAAGTTGCGGAATATTATCCTGAAATTAAAGATAGTTTTTTATGGATTAAAAATATTTGGCGACCAGATAAAGCAACTGTTAGCGAAATTGCAAGTTATAACGATTATAAAGCTTCTGCTGGAGATAGTAGTGTAAGCGAAGCAGAATATAATTTGGTTATGGGTAAACTGCTTAAAAATTATAACAATACAAACCAAACAAATGGTTATTATATTTTGTCTATAATTGTTGTTGCAGTTAGTTTACTATCTCAATTTGTTATGAGATGGAGTTCTAAACCAAAAAATAAGAATGGTGAAAAAGTTAAAATGCAACAACCAGGGTTTACTAAAATTCTTATGTTTATAATGCCTATTACAATGCTTATTTTTACACTTTCATCTAGTTCTATTTTTGCAATATATATTATTACAAACTCAATTATGACAACTCTTATAACCCCATTATCTACCCTAATTTGCAATAAAATAGAAGATGTTAGGGAGAAAAAACATAGCGAAGAAATTAAAGTTGATTATAGGAGATAAAAAAAATTTTTTATAAATTTTTTTAAAAGGATAAAACAATGAAAAAAATTAGAGTATCGGCTAAAAATGTTCAAAAGGCAATAGAAGAAGGTTTAAAAGCTTTGAATGCCACTCAGGAAGAAGTTGATATAAAAATTATAGATGAAGGTGGTCTTTTTAAAAAAGCAACTGTTGAATTGTTGCTAGATAAAGAGGTTGAAGAAAGGCAAAAAGAAGAAGAACTAAAGCAAACAGCAAAAGAAGAGGTTGAGATTAAAAAAGAACAAGAAGAAAAACCAAAGCCAGAAAAAAAGGCAAAAAAGGCTGAAACTTTAGAGGAAAAGAAAGTAGAACCTGAAAAGGTAAAACAAAATAAAGAATTTAAAGTTGAAGGTAAAACCGCTATTGAACTTGGCACAAGCTTTTTAAAAGGTTTGTTTGAAAAAATGAATGTTGAGGCTGAAGTTAGTGCTGTTGAACTTGAAACAGGCGTAACCTTTAACGCTAGTGGGAATAATGTTAGCACCTTAATTGGTAAAAGAGGCGAAACCCTTAACGCTATACAAGATGTTTTAAGCAATGTGTTAAGAAATGCTGGCTACCGCGAAACAAGATTTTACTTTGATGTTGAAAACTATAAAAATAGAAGAGAAATTTCTTTAACAAGTCTAGCAGAAAGAATGGCAAATAAAGCTGTTAAAATTAATAAGCCAATTAAATTAGAAAGAATGAGTGCTTATGAAAGAAAAATCATCCATTCTTATTTGCAAACCTTTGAGGGTGTAACAACAAAAAGCGAAGGTGAAGAACCTAACAGATATTTAATTATAATTCCAACACAGGAAAATTAATTTTTAAAGAACCAATTAGTTTTAATTGGTTCTTTTTTTATAGAAAAATTATAAATAAATTAAAATTATATTTTTTATTTTTGAGGTTTAAATTTAAAAACTTAGAATTGGTTGCTTTATTTAAAATAATTTAGTTTAAATTTAACAAAAAACTAAATAAAGATTTGTACAAAAGTTAAGAACAAAAATGTTTTAAAAAAAGCAAATCAGCAACAGAAAATTTTTGAAAGAAAAACTAACATACTTCTTTAAATTAGCGGAAATTAGCATTTTTATAGGTGTAAAAAATTTTAGGAAATTTTAAAAAAATTGATGAAAAATTTTAAAGTTTATGCTATAATATTTATGTTATGTTAGATACAATTATTGCAAGTGCTACACCTCAAGGTAAAAGTGGTGTAAGCGTTATTAGAATAAGTGGTGAAAATAGTTTGGCTGTTGCTAAACAAGTTTTTTTATGTAAAAATTTTGAAAACCCAAAACCAAATTATATGTACTTAGGCAAAATTAAATTGTTAAATAATTTAGAAGATTTAGGCTTTTGTGTTTATTTTAAAGCCCCTCTTTCCTATACGGGTGAAGATGTTGTTGAATTTCAATGCCACGGAGGTTTGCTTGTTGCTGAAAAAGTTATTGCTAAATGCATTGAGTGCGGAGCAAGGCTTGCCGAAGCAGGAGAATTTTCTAAGCGTGCGTTTTTAAATGGTAAAATGTCGTTAGACCAAGCAGAAGGCGTTATAGACACAATTAATGCCGAAACCGAAAACCAATTAAAAGCAAGTAACGAATTAACTAAAGGCAATTTGTTTAAAATGGTAAATTCCCTACAAGAGAATTTAACTGATGTGTTAAGCGAAATTGAAGTTAACTTAGATTACCCAGAGCACGACATAGAATATGAAACCAAGGAAAATATTTTAAAAAGAATAAAAGTTGTTTTAAATGAGGTTGATAACTTATTGTTAACCGAAAACACGGGCAGGTTTATAAAAAAAGGTGTTAGTGTTGCAATTGTTGGAAAAACGAATGTTGGCAAAAGTAGTTTATTAAATGCAATGCTTGGTTACGAACAAGCAATTGTTACTAATGTTGAAGGCACAACAAGAGATATTGTTACAGGTAGCATTGAATATAAGGGTTTTATGTTCAACTTTTTTGATACTGCAGGCATTAGAAAAACTACCGATGAAATTGAAAACATAGGCATTATTAAAGCACGAGAAACACTAGAGAATAGCGACATTGTTCTTTTAGTTTTAGATAGTTCTAACCCACTTACAGAACAAGACAGGGAAAACATAATTTTAACACGCAACAAAAAAACAATTGTGGTGCTTAACAAGTGCGATTTACCAGATAAAATTAATTATAAAGGCGAAAGCATTAAAATTAGTGCAAAACAAAAACTAAATACAGAACAGTTAAAAGAAAAAATATATAATTTATCACTTGAAACGGAAAATGTTTCTAGCAAAATTGTTTTAACAAATTCAAGGCATATTGAAGTTTTAAAACAAGTTAGAGATTTATTACTAGCTTTAAAAAACAATATTTTATACACCACCCTAGATTGCATTTCTTTAGACATTAAAACTATTTGGGAAAAACTTGGAGAAATTACAGGCAACACAGCAAACGAATGTATTATAGATAAAATTTTTTCTAAATTTTGTTTGGGAAAATAGTTTTATAACTATTTAGGTTTTAATAGAAATTAACAAATCGCAAAGGAGTAAGAGCAAATGATTTATTATGTTCGCCACGGAGAAACAGATTTTAATTTGTTTAAAGTTTCACAAGGGCAATTAGACACATCTTTAAATAAAACGGGCTTAATGCAAGTAAAACAACTTGCAGAAAAGTTAAAAACGTATGAATTCGATTATGTTTATTGTTCACCATTAATTCGCTGTAGGCAAACATTAGAGGCTATTCAAAAATATCATAAAAATCTTAATCCAGTTTTCGATGCAAGGCTTATGGAAGTTTCAAAAGGAACATTAGAAGGGCAAAAAAATAGCCAGGCTGTGTATGATGATTTTTTTAAAGACCCTCATAAATATAATGGCGAAACAGAAGTGGATGTTTTTAAAAGAGTCTCTGCTTTTTTAAGCGATATTGAAATTTATAAAAATAAAAAAGTGTTGGTTGTTGCCCACGGGGGAATTTTAAAATATTTTCAGTTTTGTCTTGCAGGGAAAGACATTAGCACCGATGAACTTGTTATAACAGATATGAAAAATTGCGAAGTGTCTGAACTTAGTTTTTAGCAGTAAAACACTGAAATGTAGCAATTTTTAAATTAAAATTTTATTTAATTTATAATGTAAAATTTCTTTTAAATTTAAAAAATTAAATTATTTAAATTCAGTTTTTTAAAATATATAAAACAAAAATTATTAACTAAATTCTAAAACAAAAAAAGAAGAAATAAAATGGATAATTATTTTGATGCGGTTGTAATTGGAAGTGGCCACGCGGGCTGTGAAGCCGCACTGGCACTTGCAAGGCTTAACAATAAAACCTTGCTTACAACTTTAAATTTAGATAGCATTGCTTTTCTTGCTTGCAATCCTTCCATTGGTGGAACAGCAAAAGGGCAACTTGCAAGTGAAATAGATGCCCTAGGTGGCGAGATGGGTGTTAACACTGATAAAAACATTTTGCAACTTAGAATGCTTAACAGTGGCAAGGGGGTTGCTGTTCATAGTTTGCGTGCACAAGTAGATAAGCACGCCTATCATTCTACAATGAAAAACACCATCGAAAGCCAAGAAAACCTAACTGTTAAACAATGTGAGGTTGTTGACATCTTAACGCAAGATAACAAGGTTATTGGCGTTAAAACTAATTTTGATGAAACAATTAATTGTAAAACCATTGTTGTTTGCACAGGGGTTTATCTTGACAGTAGAATTATTATTGGTGAATACACTAAAAATCAAGGGCCTAATGGTTTTGTAAATGCCACAGGTTTAAGCAAAAGTTTAGAAAAACTTGGTTTTGAAATTTTAAGGTTTAAAACAGGCACTCCTGCTAGAGTTTTAAGTAGTTCAATAGATTATAGTAAGTTTGAAGTTCAGCAAGGTGATAATAACATTCAAACTTTTTCTTATTTAACCAAAAAGCAGCCTAAAAATACCTGTGTTTGTTATCTTGGTTATACTAACGAAAAAACGCACGAAATTATAAGAAACAATTTACATAGGGCGCCAATGTATTCGGGTGCAATAAAAGGGGTTGGACCAAGGTATTGCCCTTCTATGGAAGATAAAGTTGTAAGGTTTGCCGACAAACTAAGGCACCAAATATTTTTGGAACCTGAAGATAAATATGGTAGCGAAATTTATGTTCAAGGGTTTAGTTCTTCAATGCCAGCAAGCGTTCAGGAAGAAATGTATAAAAGCGTGGAGGGTTTCCAAAATGTTAAAATTTTAAGAAACGCCTATGCTATTGAATACGATTGCATAAACTCTCTTGCCTTGCTTCCAACATTAGAGGCTAAACATATTAAGGGCTTGTTCTTTGCTGGGCAAATTAACGGGACAAGTGGTTATGAAGAAGCAGGTGCCCAAGGCATTATTGCAGGTATAAACGCAAGTAACTTTTTGCAGAATAAAGAACCTTTAATTTTGGGTAGAGATGAAGCATACATAGGCGTTTTAATAGATGACCTTGTTACTAAAGGAACAAATGAGCCTTATAGAATGATGACTAGCCGTGCAGAATATCGCCTTAAATTAAGGCAAGACAATGCCGATATTCGTTTAACACCAATTGGCAAAAGGGTTGGGCTTGTAACGGAAGAAAGATTTAAAATATTTTCTAAAAAACTAAAACAAATAGATAAAGTAAATAAAGAAATTTTAAAAAGTGTTAATAGCAAAATTGCCAAAGCCTTTTTGGAAAGCCACGACGAAAATTTTACAAACACTTCTTGCGTTATAAAAGAAATGCTTAAGCGTAGCAATATTTCTATTGATATGGTTAAAAACGAACTTGGCTTTTTTAAAGGCATACCAGATGCAGTTTTAAAATATGTTGAAACTGAAGTTAAGTATGAAGGTTATTTAAAAAGGCAAGACTATTTAATTTCCCAAGCCAAAAAGAATGAGAGCATAAAACTTTCAGCAGATTTAGATTACTCTCAAATAAAAGGGCTTAGATTAGAGGCTCAGCAAAAACTAAATAAATTCAAACCTCTTTCGCTAGGGCAAGCAAGCAGAATTAGTGGCGTATCGCCTGCTGATATATCTGTGCTAACTGTTTATTTATCTTTAAACAAAAATAGAGA